>NZ_JBDPLT010000069.1:0-33028 GCF_039871775.1 Plantactinospora sp. B5E13 | reverse complement strand
GCTGACCCGGATACGGCTGGCCCGGCTGCGGCTGCTGCTGGCCCGGGTACGGCTGACCCGGATACGGCTGGCCCGGCTGCGGCTGCTGCTGGCCCGGGTACGGCTGACCCGGATACGGCTGGCCCGGATACGGCGTGCCCGGCAGCGGCGGTTCCCAGCCGGCCACGGCCGGCCGGCGGAAGTAGTCGTTGGACGCCGGTAGCGCGAGCAGGATCACCGCCGCCAGCAGTGCGAGCAGGCCGATGATGGTGGCCGTCAGGCTGACCGGACCGGTCCAGCCCGGCACCGCCTCGTCGATCCGACGCTGGATCTCCTGCGGGTCCGGTACGTTCGCCGTACCGGTGTCACCGACGCCGCTGAGCATGCCGTTCAGCGCGGTGCCGGCGAGTCCCGGTACGAAGCAGCACAGGACGCCGAGTCCGCCGAGCACCCAGGTGATGATCCGGGAGACGTTCCGACCGCCGTTGTTGAGCACGGCGAGGACCACCAGCCCCGCGGCCAGCAGCAGCTCCACCACCGCGCCGACGATGCCGCCGACGGTCGCGAAGTTTTCGGTGCCCTCAAGCTCGGTGCCGGCGTACAGGTCGGCGAGCACCTCGCCGCTCGGACCGGCGGCGGCCAGTCCGGCGACCGCGATCAGCACGAACATGAGCGCGGTCAGATAAAGGAGATAGCTGGAGATGGTCACGGTGGCCGGACGTGCCGGCGGAGCCGGCGGAGTCGGGTTCGCTGGTACCGACACGGCTCTCCTCTCCTGGTTCGTTGTCCGCGGGTCGCGGTCTGATCGGGAAACCACCGTATCGGTACCGGCCGACCGGCGCCGGACCCGACGGGTCCGGACCAGGCCCGGACGCGGCCCGGACCAGGCCCGGACCCGACCGGTCCGGATCAGGCCCGGGCCACGGTCAGGCTCTCCTTGCCGTCGGCCAGGTCGACCCGGACCGTGTCGCCGTCCCGCACCTCGCCGGCGAGCAGCGCCTTGGCCAGCCGGTCGCCGATCGCCGACTGGACCAGCCGACGCAGCGGCCGGGCGCCGTAGATCGGGTCGTAGCCGTGCTCGGCCAGCCAGTTCCGGGCCGGGTCGCTGACCTCCAGGCTGAGCCGGCGGTCGGCGAGCCGGCGACGCAGCCGGTCGAGCTGGATGTCCACGATCCCGCGCAGTTCCTGACCGGTGAGCGAGGCGAAGACCACGATGTCGTCCAGCCGGTTCAGGAACTCCGGCTTGAAGTGCGACCGGACCACCGCCAGCACCGCCTCCCGACGCTCCTCGTCGCCGAGCGTCAGGTCGGAGACGACCGCCGAGCCGAGGTTCGAGGTGAGGATCAGGATCGCGTTGCGGAAGTCGACGGTACGACCCTGCCCGTCGGTCAGCCGTCCGTCGTCGAGCACCTGGAGCAGTACGTCGAAGACGTCCGGGTGCGCCTTCTCCACCTCGTCCAGCAGGATCACCGAGTACGGCCGGCGACGCACCGCCTCGGTGAGCTGGCCGCCCTCCTCGTACCCGACGTAGCCGGGCGGGGCGCCGACCAGCCGGGCGACGGAGTGCTTCTCGCCGTACTCGCTCATGTCGATCCGTACCATGGCCCGCTCGTCGTCGAAGAGGAAGCCGGCGAGCGCCTTGGCCAGCTCGGTCTTGCCGACACCGGTCGGGCCGAGGAAGAGGAAGCTACCGGTGGGCCGGTCGGGGTCGGCGACCCCGGCGCGGGCCCGGCGGACCGCGTCGGAGACCGCGGCGACCGCCTGGGCCTGGCCGACGACCCGGGTGCCGAGCGAGTCCTCCATCCGGAGCAGCTTTGCGGTCTCGCCCTCCATCAGCCGGCCGGCCGGGATGCCGGTCCAGGAGGCGACGACGGCGGCGATGTCGTCGGCGCCGACCTCCTCCTTGAGCATGGCGCCGTCCGCCTGCAGCCCGGCGAGTTCCTGCTCGGCCCGGGTCAGCTCGGCCTTCAGCTCCGGGATCCGGCCGTAGCGCAGCTCGGCGGCGCGTTCCAGCTCGCCGTCGCGCTCGGCGCGTTCGGCCTCGCCGCCGAGCCGTTCCAGTTCCTCCTTGGCGGTGGAGATCCGGGTGATGTGGTCCTTCTCCAGCTTCCACCGGTCGCTGAGCGCGGTGAGCTGCTCACGCTTGTCCGCCAGCTCGCGGCGGAGGCGATCGAGGCGCTCCGCCGAGGCCGGGTCGGGCTCCTTGGCGAGTGCCATCTCCTCGATCTCCAGCCGGCGTACCGCCCGTTCGATCTCGTCGACCTCGACCGGCCGGGAGTCGATCTCCATGCGGAGCCGGGAGGCGGACTCGTCGACCAGGTCGATCGCCTTGTCCGGCAGGAACCGGTCGGTGATGTAACGGTCGGAGAGGCTGGCGGCGGCGACCAGTGCGGCGTCGGTGATCCGTACGCCGTGGTGCACCTCGTAGCGCTCCTTGAGGCCGCGCAGGATGCCGATGGTGTCCTCGATGGTCGGCTCGCCGACCAGCACCGGCTGGAAGCGGCGCTCCAGTGCCGGGTCCTTCTCGATGTGCTCGCGGTACTCGTCGAGGGTGGTCGCGCCGACCATCCGCAGCTCGCCCCGGGCCAGCATCGGCTTGAGCATGTTGCCGGCGTCCATCGAGCCCTCGCCCTTGCCGGCGCCGACCACGGTGTGCAGCTCGTCGAGGAAGGTGATGACCTGGCCGTCGGAGTTCTTGATCTCCTCCAGCACCGACTTGAGCCGTTCCTCGAACTGGCCCCGGTACTGCGCCCCGGCGACCATCGCGCCGAGGTCGAGCGAGACGAGCAACTTGTCCCGCAGTGACTCGGGTACGTCCCCGGCGACGATCCGCTGGGCCAGCCCCTCGACGATCGCGGTCTTGCCGACGCCGGGCTCGCCGATCAGTACCGGGTTGTTCTTGGTACGCCGGGACAGCACCTGGACCACCCGGCGGATCTCGGCGTCCCGGCCGATCACCGGGTCGATCTTGCCTTCGCGGGCGCGTTCGGTGAGGTCGACGCCGTACTTGGCGAGGGCCTGGTAGGTCTGCTCCGGGTCGGCGGTGGTGACCCGCCGGTCCCCGCCGCGTACCGCCGGGAAGGCGGCGACCAGGTCCTCCTCGGTGGCACCCGCCTCCTGGAGGAGCTTCGCGACCGCGCCGCCGACCCGGGCCAGCCCGGCCAGCAGGTGCTCGGTGGAGGTGTACTCGTCGCCGAGCGGCCGGGCGATCTGCTCGGCCGCGCCGATCGCGTTGACGAACTCGCGGGCCAGGCTCGGCTCGGCGACGCTGGAGCCCCGAGCGGCCGGCTGGGTCTCCACGGCCCGGGCGGCGGCCCGCCGGACGTCGGCCGGGTTGGCCCCGACCGCGCGCAGCAGCCCGGCCGCGGTCGACCCACCGGTGTCCAGCAGGGAGAGCAGCAGGTGCCACGGCTCGACGGTGGCGTGGCCGCGCTGGTTGGCCGTCGCGACCGCGCCGGTGATGACTTCGCGACTCTTGGTGGTGAGACGTTCGGCGTTCATGAACTCCCCATACGGTCCCGCCGGTCGTGGAGACGGACCGGCACCGACAGCGTGACGACCGCCGCCGCCGGACGGCGGGGCGACCTCCACTGGTGACGACACAACCAGAGTTGAGTGTATTCCACTCAACTTCCCGACGGTGATGTCGATCACCCCTGGTGCAGCCGCACCGTCACCCAGCGCCGCTCGGTGCCGCGTCCCGACCCGAGCCAAGCCCGCCCGGTCGGCGGATCCGCGGCGAAGAGCGTGCCGTCCGGCAGCATCCGCAGGTACGCCCCACCGACCGGCCAGGGCAGGTGCAGATAGCTGCCGCGGCCGACCAGACCGGGACCGTCCGGGCCGGTCACCGCGAGCAGCCCGTCGCCGAGCGGCACCGCCGAGGTGAACCGCTCCGGCGGGTCCACCGGACGGACGAGGCTCCACCCCTCACCGGGCCCGTCCCGCCGCCACAGCGTCGGAAAGAGCGTCCGGTCGTCCGCGTACCCGATCAGCCAGGCATCGCCGTCCTGCGCCACCGCCGCCCGGACCAGCGAACGGCTCCGGTCCTCGCCGAGCGGCACCGCCGGTTGCCAACTGCGCCCGGCGTCGGCCGAGACACAGACGTACGGTCGGCCGTCCGACACCCCGGCGGCGACCAGCCGGTCCCCGCCGTGGCCGACCGAGCCGAGCACCGGCAACGCCGGCTGCGCCGGCACCGGGTGGAGCCGGTCGCCGACCCACTCCACCACCTTCGGCCGGACGTCATCCTCGCAGCAGATCTGGAACCGGCCGTCGAGCTGGTGGTACGCGGTCGGCGGGCGCTCACCGTCGTACCGGCGGAAGGTCCGGCCGTGGTCGGCGGAGACGTACCAGACGTTCGCCCCGACCGAGAGGACCAGCAGCCCGAATCCGGCGTCGAGTTGTGGGTGGCCGGCCAGCGGGGGATGCCGTACCGGTTGCCAGGACCGTCCGCCGTCGACGGTGCCGAGCAGCAGGCCGGAGGAGACCGGCGCGTCGGGTTCGGCGGCGCCGGTCGGTGCCGGGTCGGCGGCGCCGACCACAAAGAGGGCGTAGCCGCGGTCGGCGTCGACGAACTCGATCTGCCGCAGCCGGGCGGACGCCGGCACCGACACCCGCACCGCCCGCTCGACAACCGGCGGTACGCCGTCGCCGGCCCCCGTCGACCGGACCGGGGCCGGCGGAGTACGCCGTACGTCGCCGATCGAACAGCCGACGAGCAGCGCCCCGACCAGGGCCAGTACGGCGATCGTGGCACCCGCCCGGCCGGCGTCGACCCGGCCGCCCCGAATCCGCATCACGCACCTCCCCCGGGATCGAGCCACGCCCCCTCCCCGCGGTTCCCGGCGGGCTCCGACAGGCCCGCCGGACACAGTGTCCGGCGCTCAGACCAGCACGGTACCGTTGCCCGGGTGCGAGTACGTGTGGAACAGACGGCCCTACCCGGGATCGGCGTACGCCACGACGTGGTGACCACCTCCGGCCGCCGGCTCGGTGTGGTGACACACCGCAATGGCCGACGAGATCTGGTGCTCTACGATCCGGACGATCCGGACGCCTGCACCGCCGACATCCCGCTCACCGACGACGAGGCGGAGGCGCTGGCCGACATCCTCGGCGCGTCGCTGATGTTGGGTCAGCTCTCCGGGCTGCGTCAGCAGGCCGCCGGGCTGCTCACCGAGCAGATCTCGATCCCGGCCGGTTCACGGTACGTCGGTCGCCAGCTGGGCGACACACAGACTCGCACCCGTACCGGGGCGTCCATCGTCGCGGTACTCCGGGAACGTGAGGTCATCCCCTCCCCGGAGCCCACCTTCCGGTTCGAGACCGGCGACGTGGTGGTCGTGGTCGGGACCCGCCAGGGTCTCGACGGCGTCACCGCGATCCTCGCCGAGACCGACCCGGACGGCTGACGCGTATGCACCACACCACGATCCTGCTCATCGAGGTCGGTGCGCTGCTGCTCGCCCTCGGCATGCTCGGCCGGCTCAGCCGGCGGTTCGGACTCTCACCGATCCCGCTGTACCTGCTCGCCGGGCTCGCCTTCGGGCACGGCGGGGTGTTGCCGCTGAACGCCAGTGAGGAGTTCTTCCAGGTCGGCGCCGAGATCGGCGTGATCCTGCTGCTGGTCATGCTCGGTCTGGAGTACTCGGCCAACGAACTGGTCGGCAACCTCCGGGCCGCCGCCCCGGCCGGTCTGGTCGACGGGCTGCTCAACGCGTTGCCCGGCGTCGCCTTCGGCTTCCTGCTCGGCTGGGGCTGGGTGGGCGCGATCGTCCTCGGCGGCGTCACCTGGGTCTCCTCGTCCGGCGTCATCGCCAAGGTCCTGGCCGACCTGGGCCGCCTCGGTAACCGGGAGACCCCGGTCATCCTGTCGATCCTGGTCATCGAGGACCTCGCGATGGCGCTCTACCTGCCGCTGGTGACCGCGATCCTCGGCGGTAAGGGCCTGCTCGGCGGCGGTATCGCGCTGGTGATCGCGGTCGCCACCGTGGTCGTCGTGCTGGTGGTGGCGATCCGGTACGGCAACGGCATCTCCCGGATGTTCTCCCCCCAGGATCCGGAGGCGCTCCTGCTCGGCGTCCTCGGGCTGACCCTGCTGGTCGCCGGGCTCGCCGCCGGGCTGCAGGTCTCGGCCGCGGTCGGCGCGTTCCTGGTCGGCATCGCGCTCTCCGGGCCGGTGGCGCACAACGCCACGGAGCTGCTCTCGCCGCTGCGGGACCTCTTCGCCGCGGTCTTCTTCGTCTTCTTCGGCCTGCACACCGACCCCCGGGACATCCCACCGGTGCTGCTGCCGGCGATCGCGCTGGCCGTGGTCACCATGGCGACGAAGGTGCTCACCGGGTACATCGCCGCGAAGCGGGCCGGGATCGGCCTGCCCGGTCGATGGCGTACCGGCCTGGCGCTGATGCCGCGCGGCGAGTTCTCGATCGTCATCGCCGGCCTGGCCGTGAGCGCCAGCGTCGTCAACCCGCAGCTCGGTCCGCTCGCCACGGCGTACGTCCTGGTCACCGTGGTGACCGGTCCGATGTTGGCCCGGTTGCCGGACTTCGGCTGGTTCAAGCGCTGGCTGCGCAAGCAGGCAGCCGGCCCCCGGCCGCCGGTCGTCGCCACCGAGTGAACCGTGCCGGTCGGCCATTTCGCGCCGACGGCGCCGGGGCGGGTGACCAGGGCAGGTAACGGGTTGATGAAATAGCCGGTGGCTGCCCTTCTGCTGCCCGGCCACAGCGCGTTACCGTGTCGCCGCGGCAGCTGCCCGGCCCCGCCGGCGCCGGGTGGCCAGCCATGACGCGAGCGGAAGGGCGGCCCGTTGAGCGTGCACGACTCGACGTTTCGGGGCTTCGCCAATCCCGTGGACCCGTCCCCCGCCGAGCTGCGGGCCTGGGCGTACGAGCCGGACTCGGTGCCGCTGCACACGATGCCCCAGGACTGGGACCTGCTGGTCTCCGGTGACCACCTGGTCACCACCCTCTTCGACCTGGCGATGGACCCGTCGTGTCCGGCCCGCCGGTTCGCCCTGCACTGCCTCTACATCTACGCGGCGGACGGGATCCGGACGAAGTTCCGGGCCCATCCGCGCCGCCGGCTGCGCAAGCTCGTCGAGCAGGCCGAGCAGCACGGCGACGAGCCGATGGCCATCTGGGCGTACAACACGCGGATGCTCCAGGCCCGTCCGGAACTCTTCCAGTACCACGACTGGTGCGAGGGCGGCCTGGTCCGGCAGGGCCGCCGCCTGTAGCCGGGCCGTTCACGACGGTGGGCCGTTCACGACGGTGGGCCGGGACCCCCCGTGGATCCCGGCCCACCGGTGCCCCCGCCGCAGCGGTCGCCGGTCGTCGCCGGGCCACCAGACAGCGGTGGCCTGGTCGTGCGGCGACCCGCACTACCAGGCAGATTACCGAGCCCCCGGGACGGCCGCGGCCGAACCAGGGAGCCGGGCGGACAACGGTCGGTCAGGCCGACGGGTCGGTGGTGCGGCGCGGGCGCCAGACGACCAGCGCGGTCGAGGTCTGGTTGGTCGGGACCAGGTCACGCCGGGCGAAGCCGAGCGCCTCCAGTTCCGCCATCCGCCGGTACGCGGTCTCCAGCTCCGCCTGCAGCTGGGCCATCCGCTGCTGCAGTTCGTCCACGAACTGCTCCAGTGCGATGATCCGCTTGATGCCGGCCAGGTTGACCCCGTCCTCCTGGCTGAGCCGCTGCACCTCGCGGAGCAGCACCACGTCCCGGACGCTGTAGCGCCGCCCGCCACCCGGCGCCCGGCCGGGCTGGACCAGCCCGAGCCGGTCGTACTGGCGGAGGGTCTGCGGGTGCATGCCGGCCATCCGGGCCGCCACCGAGATCATCAGCACCTTGGCATCGGACGCCTGCTCGATGGAGACGACAAACTCCTCAGCCACCTCAGCCCACCTCCGCGCTGCTTCGGGCTCCACCTGGAACCGGTCAGTTGGAACGACGCAACCGAGCGTCGAGATGTTCCCGTCCCGCCTGCGGGGTCTGGGCGGCGAACGCCTCCAGCGCCTCGCGGGCCTCGTCCGACAGCTTCTCCGGCACCACGATCTCGACGGTGACCAGCAGGTCACCGGCCTGGCCGTCCCGGCGGACCACACCCCGGCCACGGGCCCGCAGGGTACGACCGCTCGGGGTCCCCGGTGGCACCCGGAGCGTCACCGCGCCGTCCATCGTGGGCACCCGCAGGTCCGTGCCGAGCACCGCCTCGGCGATGGTGATCGGCACGGTCAGCGTCAGGTCGTCGCCGCTGCGGCCGAACAGGTCGTCGTCGCGGACCTTGACCAGCACGAAGAGGTCACCGGCGGGGCCGCCCCGCTCACCCGGCTCGCCACGGCCGGCGAGCCGGATCCGTTGCCCGTCGGCGACCCCGGCCGGGAACCGGACGTTGATCGTGCGGGACTTGGTCACCCCGCCGGTGCCCCGGCACTCCGGGCACTTCTCGTCCACGATCGTGCCGACACCCTGGCACTCCCGGCACGGCTCGGAAAAGCTGAACGAGCCCTGGTTGCGGGTCACCAGACCGGAGCCGTGACACTGCGGACAGGCCCGGGGCAGGGTGCCCGGCTTGGCACCGTTGCCGTGACAGGTGTCGCAGACCCCGGGCGAGCGCACCGTCAACGGCATCGTCACGCCCTGGACCGCCTCGTCGAAGCCGAGCACCACCTCGGCCTCGACGTCCCGGCCCCGGGCCGGACCACGCGTCCGGGTCGGCCCGCCGCCACCGGAGAAGATCGAACTGAACAGGTCGGAGAACCCGGCCCCACCGAACCGGCGGTCACCCGCCCCCGCCCCGGCCTGCCCCATCCCGCCGAAGAGGTCGGAGACGTCGAACGGGTAACCGCCCGGCGGCCCGCCCGCCCGGGCGTTGCGCCGGAACGCGCCCGAGCCGAACAGCGAGCGCATCTCGTCGTACTCCTTGCGCTTGCGCGGGTCGGAGAGGACGTCGTACGCCTCGGAGACGGCCTTGAAGCGTTCCTCGGCCGGCGCGTCGCCCGGATTCCGGTCGGGGTGCAACTCCCGGGCCAGTTTGCGGTAGGACTTCTTGATCTCGTCAGCGGAGGCGGACTTGTCCACCCCCAGTACGGCGTAGAAGTCCTTTTCCAGCCAGTCCTTCGAACTCATCGGTCGTCCACCCCCTTTCCCCTCGTCCGTCTGACGGTCGAGGTGCCACCCGTACGCGTCCGGAGGGACGACGCCGTGGTGGCACCTCGACCATGGTCACTCACTCAACCTGGGCGGTGCGCCCGACTACTCCGGGTCGGCGACCGCGACCAGCGCGGCCCGGAGCACCTTGTCACCGAATTCGTAGCCGCGCCGCATCACGTCGACGCAGGTCGGCTCGGTCACGTCGGCCGAGGTCAGGTGCGCAACCGCCTCGTGCCGGTTCGGGTCGAACGGGTCGCCCTTCTCGCCGAACGGGGTGAGACCGAGCTTCGTCAGGGTGCCGATCAGCTGCTCGGCCACCGTACCGAAGGGCCCGACCAGGTCACCGTGTTCGCGGGCCCGGTCCAGGTCGTCGAGTACGGGCAGCAGCGCGGTCAGCACCTTGCCGGTGGTCTCCTTCGCCGCCGAACCCCGGTCCCGGTCCACCCGCTTGCGGTAGTTGGCGTACTCCGCCGTCACCCGTTGCAGGTCCCGGGTCCGCTCGTCGAGTTCGGCCCGGAGCGCTCCCAGTTCGGCGCGCAGCGGAGCGGGCTGCTCGTCGACCGGCTCGGTGACCGGTTCGGCCGGGGCGTCCACCACCGGCCCCTCGGTGCCGGACGGCTGCTCCGCCTCCAGCACCTCGGCGATCTCGGCGTCGTCGACCACCGGGCTGCCTGGTTCGCCGGCCGGACCGGCGTCGGCCCGGTCGGTCTCGTCGGCGTCGGTCGCCGTCGAGTCGGGCACCTCCGGACCGCCGTCGGGCGCCGTCGCGTCGTCCACCGCGACGGCGGCGTCCGTGGACCCGGTGTCGTCGACCTCACCGGCGGCGACGACCGGCTCCGCGTCGACGGCCGACGGCTCCGGGTCGGGATTCGGGTCCTTCACCGCCGGCTTGGCGCCGTTGGTCTGGCCCGTCGTCCCGGTCGACCCGGCGACGTTGATCTTCCGCTTGTCCCGGATGACGATGCGCTCGTCGGTGCCGCCGTCGGGCGCGGAGCCACCCGGCGTCGATCCGGTGGTCTCCGGATCGGCGGCTCGTGGCTTTTCCGTCATGCGACTACCTCGATCCGTTGTGCGTACGGCCTACCCGGACGTGGAGCTGACGGGTCACTTCTTGTCATCCTCGTCGACGATCTCCGCGTCCACCACGTCGTCGGCGCCGCCCTTCGGGCCACCGGTCGGCCCGGCGTCGCCGGCCCCACCCGGAGCCTGCTGTCCCTGCTCGCCCTGCTGCGCGTAGAGCAGCGAGCCGGCCTGCTGGGAGACCTTCGCCAGGTTCTCGTGCGCCGTCTTGACCTTCTCCAGGTCGGTCCCGCCGAGCGCGGCCCGCAGCTCGCCCAGGGCCTCGTTGAGCTGGTCCCGGGACTCGCCCGGCAGCTTGTCGCCGCTCTCCGCGAGGAACTTCTCGGTCTGCCACTGCAGCTGCTCGGCCTGGTTGCGGGTCTCCGCCTCCTCGCGCCGCCGCTTGTCCTCGTCGGCGTGGTCCTGGGCGTCCCGCATCATCCGCTCGATGTCGTCCTTCGGCAGCGCCGAGCCGCCGGTGATCGTCATCGACTGCTCCTTGCCGGTGCCGAGGTCCTTCGCGTTGACGTGCACGATGCCGTTCGCGTCGATGTCGAAGGTGACCTCGATCTGCGGCACCCCGCGCGGCGCGGGCGGCAGCCCGGTCAGCTCGAACGTGCCGAGCTTCTTGTTGTACGCGGCGATGTCGCGCTCACCCTGGAAGACCTGGATCAGCACGGACGGCTGATTGTCGTCGGCCGTGGTGAAGACCTCGGAGCGCTTGGTCGGGATGGTGGTGTTGCGCTCGATCAGCTTGGTGAAGATGCCGCCCTTGGTCTCGATGCCCAGCGACAGCGGGGTCACGTCGAGCAGCAGGACGTCCTTGACCTCGCCCTTGAGCACGCCGGCCTGCAGCGCGGCGCCGACCGCGACGACCTCGTCCGGGTTCACGCCCTTGTTCGGCTCCCGGCCGGTGAGCTGCTTGACCAGGTCGGAGACGGCCGGCATCCGGGTCGAGCCGCCGACCAGGATGACGTGGTCGACGTCGGAGACCTTGATCCCGGCGTCCTTGATCGCCTGCTCGAACGGGCCCTTGCAGCGGTCCAGCAGGTCCTGGGTCATCCGCTGGAACTCGGCCCGGGTCAGGGTCACGTCGAGGTGCAGCGGCGCGGACGGGGTGCCGTCGGCACCGGCCGGCCCGGCCGTGATGTACGGCAGGTTGATGCTGGTGGTGGTGGCGGCGGACAGCTCGATCTTGGCCTTCTCGGCGGCCTCGCGGAGCCGCTGCATCGCCATCTTGTCCTGCGCCAGGTCGACGCCGTGCTGGCCGCGGAAGGTCTTGACCAGGTGGTCCATGATCCGCTGGTCCCAGTCGTCACCGCCGAGGTGGTTGTCACCGCTTGTCGACTTCACCTCGATGACACCCTCGGCCAGTTCCAGCAGCGACACGTCGAAGGTGCCGCCACCGAGGTCGAAGACCAGGACGGTCTGTTCCTTGGAACCCTTGTCCAGGCCGTACGCCAGCGCCGCCGCGGTCGGCTCGTTCACGATCCGCAGCACGTTGAAGCCGGCGATCTCCCCGGCCTCCTTGGTGGCCTGCCGCTGGGCGTCGTTGAAGTACGCCGGCACGGTGATCACCGCGTCGGTGATCCGCTCGCCCAGGTACGCCTCGGCGTCCCGCTTGAGCTTCATCAGGGTCCGGGCGGAGATCTCCTGGGGGGTGTACTTCTTGCCGTCGATGTCGACGGACCAGTTGGTGCCGACCTCCCGCTTGACCGACCGGATGGTCCGGTCCGGGTTGGTCACCGCCTGACGCTTGGCGACCTCGCCGACGAGCACCTCACCGTTGCGGGCGAACGCGACGATCGAAGGAGTCGTCCGCGAGCCCTCGGCGTTCGCGATGACAGTGGGCTCACCGCCCTCGAGAACGCTGACGCAGGAGTTCGTCGTGCCGAGGTCGATTCCGACCGCACGTGCCATCTTCGCTTCCTCGCTTCGTTACTCGGCAGGTGACGGGCACCGCCCGCGAGACACCCACCACAAGTTGAGTGGACCGGACTCAATAGTGCCACGATCGCCGACAACATCAAAGTCAGACTTGAGTCACATCGACGCAACCACCCGTCGGATCGTACGAGCGGGGACGTCCGGCCCCAGATCGACATCGACCGGGGTCACGACGGGTGCCGGGCCGACCGGGCCGGCGAGGCGCTGATCCATAACAACGGTGCCTGTTGTCTGTGTTGCAGGGATCGGGCAGTCTTTACCCGTGACGACCCATGGCGATCCGGCCACCGGCCTCGGCATGCCCACGGTCGGAACGCCACCGCCCGACGGTGACGAGCGCCCCGACCAGGGCGGTACCACCGCCGCCGGCAACACAAGCACCGCCGGCCCCAGGGGCGACACAAGCACCACCGGCCCCACCGGCACCAGCAATACCAACGGCACCAGCAATACCAGCGGCAGCACGGGCACCGGCGCCGCCGGGCCGGTGACCGCACCCGATCTGCGCCGGGCCCTCGTCGACCTGCGGGCCGCGATCAACACGACCTCGTACCCGTTGACCCTGCCCGGGGTCGACGAGGCCCGCCGGGTCGCCACCGCACTCGTCGGCCAACTCGACGACTACCTCCTGCCCCGGCTCTCCCGACTCGACGCGCCGCTGCTGGTCGTGGTCGGCGGCTCCACCGGCGCCGGCAAGTCGACGCTTGTCAACAGCCTGGTCCAGGCCCGGGTCAGCGCGGTCGGCGTCCTCCGGCCGACCACCCGGTCACCGGTGCTGGTCTGCAGCCCGCTCGACACGACCTGGTTCCGGCGGGGCGAGCTGCTGCCCGGACTGACCCGGACCAGCGAACCGACCGACCGGCCGGACGCCGTACAACTGGTCGCCGCGCCCGCCCTCCCGGCCGGGCTCGCCTTCCTTGACGCGCCCGACATCGACTCGGTGGTCGACGCCAACCGGGCCCTCGCCGCCCAACTGCTCGCCGCCGCCGACCTCTGGCTCTTCGTCACGACCGCGGCCCGGTACGCCGACGCCGTCCCCTGGGAACTGCTGCGTACGGCACGACTGCGTGGCACGGTGATCGCCCTGGTCCTCGACCGGGTACCCCCGGCGGCCAGCACCGAGGTGACCGAACACCTGACCGGGATGCTGGCCGCCAACGACCTGGCCGGCGCGCCCCTGTTCGTCCTGCCGGAGACCGTGGTCGACGGGCAGGGGCTGCTCCCCGGCCGGCTCACCGAGCCGCTGCGCGCCTGGTTCAACCGGCTCGCCGCCGACGCGGACGCCCGCTCGGCGGTGATCCGGCAGACCCTCGACGGTGCCATCGCCGCGCTCATCCCGGCGGTCGACGGGCTGGCCACCGCCGCCGACCAGCAGGTCCAAGCCGCCGAGGCGTTGGACGAACGGGTCCGGGCGGCGTACCGGACCGCCCGGCGCTCGGTCGAGCAGAGCCTGCGCGACGGCCGGCTGCTCCGAGGCGAGGTGCTGACCCGCTGGCAGGAGTTCGTCGGCACCGGCGAACTGTTCCGCAGCCTGGAGGCGTGGATCGGCCGACTCCGGGACCGGCTCGTCGCGGCCGCGACCGGGCGCCCCGCCCCGAACACCCAACTCCAGACCGCGATCGAGTCCCAGCTGGTCACGCTGCTGCGGGAGGCGGCGGCCGCCGGGGCCGAGCAGAGCCACACCGCCTGGCAGGCCCATCCGGCCGGCGACGCCCTGCTCACCTCCGATCTGGCCCGGCCGGGCGCGGACCTGCCCGAACGGGCGGAACGCCTGGTCCGCGACTGGCAGCGCGGCGTACTGGAGCTGGTCCGTACCCAGGGCGGCGACAAACGGTTCGTGGCGCGCGGTGCGGCGTACGCGGTCAACGCCACCGGGCTCGCCGTCATGATCGCGGTGTTCGCCTCCACCGCGTTCATCCCGACCGGGCTGGAGGTGGCGGCGGCCGGGGGCACCACCGTGGCCGCACAGAAGGTCCTCGAAGCGATCTTCGGCGACCAGGCCATCCGCAGCCTCGCCACCCGGGCCCGCGGCCGACTGCTGGACCTGGTCGACCAGCTCCTGCACGAGGAGGCGGCCCGGTACCTGGCCCGGACCGCCGCGGTCGGGGTCGACGCCGGTCCTGGTGAACGGCTCCGGACGACGGCCGCCTCGGTCGACGCCGCCCGTACCCGGACCGCGCTGACCACCGACACCGCCGTCCTGGCCGGCCAGCACGGCACGGAGGCGGGCCGGTGACCGACATCCTCGGCCGGGTCCGCGACACCCGCCGGCCCGACCAGCGGTCCGACCCCGACCGGCTGTTCGAACGACTGGACGCGGTGCACCGGTTCGTCCGCGCCGTCGACGGCCACCTCCCGGACGACCGGCTGGTAGCGGCACACACCCTGATCGAACGCGCCGGCGCCCGACTCGCGCTCTCCCCGAACCACACCGTGGTCGCGCTCGCCGGTACCACCGGCAGCGGCAAGTCCAGCCTGTTCAACTCCCTGGCCCGGTTCGAGATGTCACCGGTCGGCGTCCGACGCCCGACGACCGGGGTGACCCACGCCTGCGTGTGGGGGCCGCTGGAGGGCGCCACCCAACTGCTCGACTGGGTCGGCGTACTGCCCCGGCACCGGTTCGTCCGGGAGAGCGCGCTGGACGGGGCCGACGAGGCCGCCCTGCACGGGCTGATCCTGCTCGACCTGCCCGACTTCGACTCGGTCGACCACACCCACCGGGCGGAGGTCGACCGGCTGCTCGGCCTGGTCGACCTCGTCGTCTGGGTGGTCGACCCGCAGAAGTACGCCGACCGGGTGCTGCACCGCGGCTACCTGCGGGAGTTCCGCCGGCACCGGGACGTCACAGTGGTGGCACTCAACCAGGCGGACCGGCTGCCGCCGGCCGAGGTACCCCGGGTCGTGGCCGACCTGCACCGGCTGCTCGACGCCGACGACCTCGCCGGCGTTCCGGTGCTCGCCACCTCGGCGCTCACCGACGCCGGCACCGCGCCGCTGCGCGGCGCCCTGGAGCAGACGGTCGCCGAACGACGGGCGGCGCTGCGCCGGCTCTCCGGCGACGTCGACGCGGTGGTCGAGGGACTCGGCGAACTGGTCGGCACCGCCCCCGCCGAGGAGGACCTCGACCGGCCGACGATGCGCCGGCTGATCGACGCGCTCGCCGGCGCGGCCGGGGTGCCGGCGGTGGCCGAGGCGACCGAGCAGGCGTACCGGCACCGGGCGGTCGCGGCGACCGGCTGGCCGCTGGCCCGGGGTTGGCGCCGGCTGCGGCCGGATCCGCTGCGTCGACTGCACCTGGCCGGCGCCGCCGGCGACACCCCGTCGTCGGACGGAGAGCGGGACAGTCTGGCCTCGAACGGAATCCTGCCCCCGGTGCCGGCGACCTCGGTACCGGAGCCGACCGCGGCACAGCTCGCCGCGGTCGGACTGGCCGTCCGGGCGGTCGCCGAACGGGCCGGCGCGGCGCTGCCGACCCCGTGGTCGACGGCGGTGACCGCGGCTGCCCGGTCCCGGCTCACCGACCTGCCGGACGCACTCGACCGGGCGGTCGCCGGCACCGACCTCGGGCTGCCCCGCGCCCCCGCCTGGTGGCGGGCGGTCAACGGACTGCAGTGGCTGGTCACCGTCACCGCGGCGGTCGGACTCGGTTGGCTGCTGCTCGGCTACGCGGTCCGCGCCCTCGGCTTTCCCCCACTGGAATACCCGATGGTCGGCGTCGCCCCGCTGCCCAGTCTGCTGCTGCTCGGCGGGCTGCTGTCCGGGGTGGCGCTGGCCCTGCTGACCAGACCAGTGATCCGCTGGGCCGCGCGTCGGGCGCGGTGGCGGGCCGAGGGGCGGATGCACGACGCGGTGGCCGAGACCGCCCAGCGGTACGTCATCGTGCCGGTCCGGGTGGTGCTGCGGGCGTACGCCGAGGCCCGGGCCACGCTGGCCGTCGCCGCCGGCCCCCGCTGAACGTGCCCGGCGCGCTGCTGGTGTTGGACGGCGGCCGGCGGGCGTAGGGTCGGAGCATGGCCCCGCCGCAGAACCCCTTTGACGCCGTACTGCACGCCGCACGTGACGTGGCGAAGCTCGACTGCGCCCTGGACGCGGAAATGCTCGGGGCGGCGCTGCTGGGCAGCGTCTACGCCATCGCGGACGAGGACCGCAATGGTGTGGTGCGCACCTTCGTCAGCGACTTCCTTTCCGCGACCGCCCGCCGTCGGACCGCCGCCGCGACCACCATCCGGACCGTCTTCGCCGCCCTGGTGCCGGATGCCGACGGCGCCGCCGGGGTCAAGCCCGGCACGCAGGCGCCGTCCTGGTCCGACCAGCTCGGCAAGGTGCGGCTGACCGGCAGTTACGCCTACGGCGACGTGTACGGTGACCAGACCTCCTACCTCGCCACCTTCGCCTACGACGACAGCGCCTCGGGCGGGCCGGAGCACGCCGTGGTGGCCCTGGTCGACCACAACATCGGCATCACCAAGGACGTTTTTGTCGGTGGACCGGCCGAGCGGATCCTGGAACAGGTCCGGCAGATGTGTGCCGACGACGCGCTGACCTGGTTCCGCGAGGAGGACCCGTCCCGGCTGCGCCGCGAGGTGGCCCGGCATCTGGACATCACCGATGACTTGGAGGCGCTGCCCCAGGAGGGTTCGCTCGCCACCGACCGGGCCCTGGTCGGTGCCCGGCTGGCGCTGCTGCCGACGTCGACCCTGCCCGACGACAGCAACAACACCGGCACGCCCGAACCGCTCTCCGCCGCCGACCGGGACCGGCTGGTCCGTGCCTTCCTCTCCGCCCCGGAGGCGGCCCGGCTCGGGCTGGACCGGCTGCCCGAGGCGGATCTCGCCTCCCTGCACTTCTGCCTCAGCCTGGTGCTGGACCACGCGGAGTCCTTCCCGGACCCGGACCCGATGCGGTGGAGTCCGGCGGTGGCCGGTCTCTTCCTGCTCGACTGGGTGCACCGGCGGGCCGTACTGGACATGGACGACGCCGCGCTGCTGCCCCGGGTGGTCCGCGGCTGGGCCGGGTACGCCGCCCGACTGCGCGGCCTGCCGGCCGAGGCGGTCAGCCAGACCGACGAGGCTATCGAGGAGATGGTGCCGGAGTTCGTCCGGCTCTACACCACCGGTGAGCGGCGCAGTCCGGCGACGGCGGCGGTGGCGCAGCTCATCGCCGACGGGGTGGATCCGAGCGACCCGGCGGCGCTGGACGCCTGGATCGAGGCGAACCGCCAGCGGCTCGACGACGACAACCCGGCATAACCGGAGAACGGGGGCGGCGCGTCGGCCGCACCGCCCCCGTCTGGTCCGCACCCGGTCAGATCGCGACGTCGTGGTCGTCGTGCAGACCGCCACCGCCGCCGGCCGGCGCGGTGGTGCCCCGGGCCGGTGCGTTCGTCGGGGCGGTCAGGCTGCGGGTGTCGAAGGCGTACGTGATGATCGCGTGGGCGATCGCGTCCGACATCTCGTCGATCGCCTTGGCGCTGACGTTGTTGATGTCGTCGCAGCGCTGGTGGTAGCAGGGGTCGTACGGCTGGCCCGCCGTGCCGCCGTAGGCGGCGGCCTCCTCGGCCGTCTTGATCAGCTCGGCTCCGGTGAAGAGCCCGCCGGACGGGATGTCGACCCCGGCCGCGATGAACGGTCCGTAGTCGCTGCGGCCGGAGAACGGGGTCTCGGCCGAGTCGAGCCGCTGCGACGCGAAGTAGTCGTGGAACAGCTCCTCGATCGCGCCGGAGCCGGGCGGTCCGGCGGCGGAGCCGGTGCCGGGCGGGAAGGCCGAGTTGTCACCGTCGTAGACGAACCGTACGTAGTTCGGCGAGCCGACCATGTCGAAGTTCAGGTAGAGGGCGATCCGGTCCTGCTCGGCCTGGGAGAGGTTGGCCACGTAGTACGTCGAGCCGACCAGGTTGGCCTCCTCGGCGCCCCAGAGCGCGAACCGGATCCGGTTCTTCGTCGGGATCCAGCGCATCTGTTCGGCGATCTCCAACAGGGCGGCGCTGCCGCTGCCGTTGTCGTTGATCCCCGGTCCCTCGGGGACCGAGTCGAGGTGGGCGCCGGCCATCACCACGTTGTCCGGGTCGCCCCAGCGGGACTCGGCGAAGATGTTCTCGGTGCTGGCCATGCCCCGGTAGGTGTCGGTGAAGACCCGCAGGGTGAGGCCGCCGGCGACCTGGCCGACGAGTTCCTGGCCGAGCGCCTGGGTGATGCCGACCGCCGCGAAGTCCAGGGTGTACGCGTTGCCGAGGGTCCCGGAGAGGTCGCCGCTGGTGTTGTTGTAGATGACCGCGGCCGCCGCCCCGGCCTGCGCCGCGTTGGCCGCCTTCTGTCCGAAGGGGCAGGTACCCCGGCTGATCAGCACGATCGTGCCGACGTTCGCCGGGCCGAAGTCGCCGGCGGCGCAGCCCTGGGCGTCGCCGGCCGGCACACTGGCCGGCGCGGTGACGTCGGCGCTGCCGGTGTAGCTCATGATCCGATGTGGCAGGTCGCCGGCCGAAGCCGAGACCCGCTGCAGCTCGGACGGGGTGTTGATCAGGAAGGTCTGGAAGTCGAACTTCTGCCGGGTCACCCGGTAGCCGGCCTTGCGGAAGACCTTCTCCGCGTAGTCGACCGACCGGTCGTAGCCGGCGGCGCCCGAGGCCCGGTTGCCCCCGTTACGGTCCGCGATCTTCTGTAGTTCCTTGGCGTGCTTCAGCACGCCCTTGGCGGTGACCGTCTTGCGCAGGACCCAGGAGCCGAGGTCTCCCAGGCCGCCGGCATGCGCGGGGGCGGGTGCCGCCACCACCACGAGTGCTGTCACGAGTCCGGTGGCCAACAGGCCCCGACTCCACCTACCGCTGGTACGACCCACGCCGCCTCCTGTCAGATTCCGGGTTTTTCCGGCCCGTCGGCTTCGGGGTTCCCACCCGCCGAGTGCAGGGCTTTCACCCATCGAGGGAGATCAGCATAGTCAGGGGTCACTGAACGGTGAATAGGCCGCCGGGAGCGTGCTGACTGGACGGTAGGGCGGGTTTCCGTACGCCCCGGCCCTGGTACGCAGGTCATGTCGGCGGCGCCGACGGTATCCGTCGGCGCCGCCGAAGGCCGTCGTTGCCGGTCGACGACCCGAGCCGAGTAACGAATCCGGTACGGCCCGTTTCTCGTCCTACTGACAGTAATCACTGTGATAGCTTCTCGTCAAGGTGGTGATAAATCCGATGACCGAGTACCCGCCCTTCGCGGTCACCGTCGACCTGGTGGTGCTCACCGTGCGGGACGACGAGTTCTGCGTACTGCTGGTACGCCGGGGCGTGCCGCCGTACCAGGACCGCTGGGCGTTACCGGGCGGATTCGTCGGCTTCGACGAGGACCTGCCGGACGCCGCAGCCCGGGAACTGACCGAGGAGACCGGTGTTCCCGAGCCGGTCGGCCACCTCGAACAACTCGGCACGTACGGCGGACCGAAGCGCGACCCGCGTGGCCGGGTGGTGACGGTGGCGTACCTGGCCCTGCTCCCGGACCTGCCGACACCGGTCGCCGGCACCGACGCGGCGGCCGCGGACTGGCTGCCGGTGTCCCGGATCGCCGACGCCGAGCTCGCCTTCGACCACGACCTGATCCTGGGCGACGGACTGGAGCGGGCCCGGGCCAAGCTCGAGTACACCCCGCTGGCCACCGCCTTCTGCCCGCCGGAGTTCACCATCGCCCGGCTGCGCACCGTCTACGAGACGGTCTGGGGGACCCGGCTGGACCCCCGCAACTTCCACCGCAAGGTCACCAGCACCCCCGGCTTTGTCGAATCGGTCGGTCGGGCCACCGAGGGCGACCGGGGGCGACCGGCCCAGCTCTACCGCCGCGGTACGGCCGAACTGCTGCACCCGCCGATGCTCCGCCCGTAGGGAAGCTGCCCTTCCTGTCACTTCCGGTACCGGAAGGGCCCTTCCTGACGCCCGTCCGGGTTACGACGGCGTCGGCGACAACTCCGGCTCCCGCGACGACTCCGGCGAGGACGTCGACTCCGGCTCCGGCGAGGGTGACGGCTCCGGCTCCGGCTCCGGCGAGGGTGACGGTGACGGTGACGGTGACGGTGACGGGTCAGCCGGGCCGCTCGGCCGGGGCGAGGTGGTCGGCGGTGGTCCGGACGACGGCGAGGGTTCCGGTGACGGCGACGGGTCGGTCGGGCCGGGGGACGGGTCGGTCGGCCCCGGCGACGGGTGCGGCGACGGTGCGGGGTCGGTCGGCCCGGGTGTCGGCACCGACGGCTCGGTCGGGGTGGTCGGGGCGGGGTTCCCGGGTGACGGTGGACCGGTCTGCGGGGCGGGAGGTGGGGCCGGAGGCGGCGGGAGACCGGGGATGGGACCGGGCGGGCGTCCGGTGAACGGGCCCGGACCGCCGGGCGTCGATCCGGCCAGGTCGGGCAGCCCTCGCCAGCCCAGCCGGCCGGCCCCGTCGCCCGTACCGGCTGGTCCTGAATCGTCGGCGGGCGGGGTCGGCAGCGGCACCACCTGCCCGCCGCCGGGCGGTGGAATGAACGGGACGCTGCCGGAGGACGGCGGCATGCCGTCGTTGACCGTCGCCGAACCGCTGCCGATCGCGGCGAGGATCGGCAGCGACGAGGTTCCGGCCAGCAACGCGACGGTGAACAGGTAGCGCCGGGTGGGTCCGGCCAGCCCTTCGGCCCGGTGCACCCCGGTCACCCGGCGGTACCCCACGTGCGCGCCACCGGACCGGCGATGCCGGGCCAGCAGCATCGGAGCTGGATCGTCGTGGCCGTGTGTGGGCACCGGAACACTCCTCGTTGTCACCATCCGGCCGGTCCGAGACCAGCCGGGCACCTCGCCATTGAGCAGGGGAAACGTTCCCCGCTCCGGGCGCCGTCCGCCGATGTCAGCTAAACGCAGTAACGGAGTGTTGGCCAGCGACACACAGTGTGTCAGGGCTCGAGTTTCGACAGAACCGGTCGACGCACCTCAACAAATCACCGCATGTGTGGCGAACCCGGCAGCCTTCCAAGATCCGCCAGAGGCCGACCTGTAACTATCCTGACCTGCTCTGCGAATATGGACCCGACGGCAACGCGGCCTCGACCTTCGCGCACCCTGTGATCGGCAGGACGCGGCGCCGACGCTCGGTGGACCAGGCTCGGCCTGAACCTGGTTCACGCCGCGTGGCAGCCCCTACCGGGGTCAGGCGCGGCAGCCACCCCCGGGCCGGCAGCAGCCGGACCGGCGCACGAGCTGCGCGGTCGGGACACCCCCGGTGCCGACGCACGAACGACAGGGAGATAGGGATGGCGAAGGGCGATCCTCCGGGCACGGGCCGCGGCAGGCGGACCACGACCCGGGCTGCGAAGCCTGCCGGGAAGACCCCAGCTACCGGGGATCTCGTGCAGCTGCTCACCCCGGACGGCGACCGGATCGACAAGGTCACCTGGATCGACGGTACGGAGTACAGCGTCGACTTCACCGACGCCGAGTACCGCGACCTCTACCGGGATCTGGTCCTGGTACGGCGGCTCGACGCCGAGGCGACCGCACTCCAGCGGCAGGGCGAACTCGGCATCTGGGCCAGTCTGCTCGGCCAGGAGGCGGCCCAGGTCGGCTCCGGGCGGGCCCTGCGACCGCAGGACATGGCCTTTCCGACGTACCGCGAACACGGCGTGCTCTACTGCCGGGGCATCGACCCGATCATGCCCCTGGGCCTGTTCCGCGGTGTCGACCTCGGTGGCTGGGACCCGAACGAGTTCAAGTTCAACATGTACACGATCGTCATCGGGGCCCAGACGCTGCACGCCACGGGCTACGCGATGGGCGTGACCATGGACGGCAAGACCGGCACCGACGACGGCGAGGCGGTGATCGCGTACTTCGGTGACGGCGCCTCCGCCCAGGGTGACGTGAACGAGGCGTTCATCTGGTCCGCCGTCTTCAACTCCCCGATCGTCTTCTTCTGCCAGAACAACCAGTACGCCATCTCCGAACCCCTGGAGCGGCAGACCCGGATCCCGCTCTACCAGCGGGCCGCCGGCTTCGGCTTCCCCGGCGTACGGGTCGACGGCAACGACGTGCTCGCCACGTACGCGGTGACCCGGGCGGCGCTGGACAACGCCCGGCACGGTCAGGGCCCCACCCTGATCGAGGCGTACACGTACCGGATGGGCGCGCACACCACCACCGACGACCCGACCCGGTACCGGATCGCCAGCGAGGTGGAGGCGTGGCAGGCCAAGGACCCGATCGCCCGGGTCAAGGCGTTCCTCACAAAACAGGGCATCGCCGACGACAGCTTCCTCGCCGAGGTCGACGAGCAGGCGAAGCAGGAGGCGCTGCGACTGCGTGAGCGGGTGCTGGAGATGCCCGACCCGCAGCCGCTGACCCTCTTCGACAACGTCTATCCGCACGGCTCCCCCGAGGTGGACGCCCAGCGGGAGTTCATGAGCCGTTACCTGGACTCGTTCGAGGGGAGCGTGCACTGATGGCCACCGAGACCCTCACCATCGGCAAGGCGATCAACCGTGGCCTGCGCCGCGCCCTGGAGCACGACCCCAAGGTGATCATCATGGGCGAGGACGTCGGCAAGCTCGGCGGCGTCTTCCGGATCACGGACGGTCTGCAGAAGGACTTCGGCGAGAACCGGGTGATCGACACCCCGCTCGCCGAGTCCGGCATCATCGGCACCGCCGTCGGCCTCTCCATCCGCGGCTACCGGCCGATCTGCGAGATCCAGTTCGACGGCTTCGTCTACCCGGCGTACGACCAGATCGTGTCCCAGGTGGCGAAGATGCACTTCCGCTCGCAGGGCAGGGTCAAGGTGCCGATGGTCATCCGGATCCCGTTCGGGGGCGGCATCGGCGCGGTCGAGCACCACTCGGAGTCGCCGGAGGCGTACTTCGCGCACACCGCCGGTCTGAAGGTGGTCGCCTGCTCGACGCCACAGGACGCGTACACGATGATCCAGCAGGCGGTCGCCTCCGACGACCCGATCGTCTTCCTGGAGCCGAAGCGGCGCTACCACGAGAAGGGCCAGGTCGACCTCGACGCCCCGCTCGCCGAGGCGTACCCGCTGCACTCCGCCCGGGTGGTCCGGCCCGGCCGGGACGCCACGCTGCTGGCGTACGGGCCGATGGTGCGGGTCGCCCTGGAGGCGGCGACCGCCGCCGAGGAGGACGGGCGCGACCTCGAGGTGATCGACCTGCGCACGCTCTCCCCGCTGGACCTCGCCCCGGCGTACGAGTCGGTGCGGCGTACCGGGCGGTGCGTGGTGATCCACGAGGCGCCCGGCAACCTGGGTCTCGGCTCCGAGATCGCGGCCCGGATCACCGAGGAGTGCTTCTACTCCCTGGAGTCACCGGTCCTGCGGGTCACCGGCTTCGACACCCCGTACCCGGCCGCCCGGCTGGAGGAGGAGTACCTGCCCAACCTCGACCGGGTGCTCGAGGCCGTCGACCGCAGCTTCGGGTGGTGACGCCGATGTCCCGAGTACGCGAGTTCCCCCTGCCCGACCTGGCCGAAGGGCTGACCGAGGGCGAGATCATCAAGTGGCTGGTCCAGGTCGGCGACATCGTCGAGTTGAACCAGCCGGTGGTGGAGGTGGAGACCGCCAAGGCGGCCGTGGAGATCCCGGCGAAGTGGGCCGGCCGGATCACCGCCCTCTTCCACGAGGAGGGCACCGTGGTCGACGTCGGTACCCCGATCTTCGCGGTGGACACCGAGCCGGACGCCGGCGACCTGCCGGTGCCGTCGGCGGCCTCGCTGGCCGCCGTCGAGATCGCGCCCGAGGAGGGCGCGGTCGAGCCCGGTCTGATCGGTGGCCCGGCGCCGGGCGGTCGGACGGCCGTGCTGGTCGGCTACGGGCCGAAGACCGGTGCCGCCAAGCGTCGGCCGCGCAAGGGCGCCCCGGTGACGAACGGCACTCCGGTGGTCAGCCGGCCGGCCGCCACCCCGGCTCCCGCGCCGGTGCCGACCCAGCCCGTCCCGCCGGTGGTGCCGGCCCAGCCAGCAGCGGCCGTCGCACCGGCGCCGAGGCAGGGCGCCGACGCCCTGGTGCTGGCGAAGCCGCCGGTACGCAAGCTCGCCAAGGATCTCGGGGTGGACCTGCGTACCGTCACCGGGACCGGACCGCTCGGTTCGATCACCCGGGACGACGTACACCAGGCGGTGGCCGGGACGGCGACGGTGGCCGAGCCGACAGCCGGTACGGCGACCGCGACCGCGACGGCGACGGCGGCCTTCGGGCCCGACCGTGAGCAGCGGATCCCGGTCAAGGGGGTCCGGAAGCTGACCGCACAGAACATGGTCAACTCGGCGTTCAGCGCGCCGCACGTGACCGAGTTCCTGACCGTCGACATGACCCGGTCGATGAAGGCGCTGGACCGGCTGCGTGAGCGGCGGGAGTGGCGGGACGTCCGGGTGTCGCCGCTGCTGCTGGTGGCGAAGGCGGTGCTGCTGGCCATCCGTCGACACCCGATGGTCAACTCGACCTGGACCGGCGACGAGATCGTGGTCAAGGAGTACGTCAACCTCGGTATCGCGGCGGCGACCGAGCGTGGCCTGATCGTGCCGAACATCAAGGACGCCGGCCGGCTCACCCTGCGTGAACTGGCGGACGCGATGACCGGACTGGTGCAGACGGCGAAGGCCGGCCGAACCGCCCCGGCGGAGATGTCGGGCGGGACGTTCACCATCACCAACGTCGGCGTCTTCGGCGTCGACACCGGTACGCCGATCCTGCCCCCGGGCGAGTCGGCGATCCTGGCGTTCGGCGCGGTACGGGAGATGCCCTGGGTGCACAAGGGCAAGGTGAAGGTCCGCCAGGTGACCACCCTGGGTCTCTCCTTCGACCACCGGATCATCGACGGTGAACTGGGGTCGAAGTTCCTGCGTGACGTGGGCGACTTCCTCACCGATCCGGAGGCGGCCCTGCTGGCCTGGACCTGACGGAGCGTTTCCCCGCCGTGACGCGGCGGTGGACACCGGGCAGCCGGTGTGTCTCGGGTAACCCCCGGGCACACCGGCTGTTTCCATTAGGTTACGAAGAACCATCGATCAGGGATGGCCACACGCCTAAGATTCTTCGGTCGGTGGCGCACCTCACCTAATAATCGTTGGCACTGTGGTCCGCTGTGCGGTTCAATGGACTCATCAGGCGCGAAGACAACCGAATAGCAGGGGGCGCACCACCAATGAGCATGATCGACCGATTCCGCAACCGTCGGAACAGCGCGCGTCGCGCGCGGGCGATCGAGCGCGCACTGCGGGCCACCAACTCGCCCGCGGTACGTGACGAGATCCTCATCGCCGCGCAGCGTTTCTACGGCTGAACTCCACAGACTCTCCTCATCTCCGCACCAGATCGACGGCCCACCCGGTCCTCCCCGGGTGGGCCGTCGGCGTTCCGGAACCGCGAGCCACCGGGATTCCGTCGCCCACACACCGACCGGTACGGTTGGCACGGTCGTCGCCCGACCGGCCGCCCGGCTTCCGGGCGGACCGCGACAGCTTGATGCGCTCGGCACCTGGGCGGCACGGGGCGACCGGTGCTGCCCAGGCGGCCCCGGTCGAGACCGGCTACGGTGCGAGAAGCTTGCCCAGCCGGTTCCGCGCCGCCGTCCCCCGGCAACCGGGCCGGAGAAACGGCGCGCGAGATCGGCGCGGCCGACACGTGATTGAGGAGGCGCGCGCATGACGTCCGAGGAATCGCAGCACCCCGGCCGCTGGCCGGACGAGGCTGCGCCGGGCGCCGCAGGCCCAGCCCCGTACGGCAGCAACGCACCACACGACGACCGGTTCCCGCCGCAGGGAGCCGGTACCCCGCCGCCCGATTTCGGGTGGGCACCTCCGCCGCCACCGGCCGGCCGCGCCAGCGCCCCCGGACCGTGGGACGAGCCCGCCGGAGGCCAGCCGGGCACCCCCGGCTGGGGAGCCCCCGGGGCCGGCGCCCCGCCGCAGCAGGACGCCTGGGGAACTCCCCCCGCCGCTGCACCCCGCCCGGCCGGTGACGCCGGCAACTACCCACCGGAATGGGGCCCCGCCCCCACCACCGACGGTCCACCGCCGTGGGCCGGTCAGGCGCCGTCCGCCGTACCGCCCGCGCCACAGAGCGGCCCGCCGGTCGCGTCACCGGGCGGCCCGACGCCGTACCCCGGATCCGCCGGCGACGCGGGCGGGCCGCCGAACCAGCCGCTGCCCAACCGGGGCGCCGCGGCCATGCCGGAGCCCTGGCCGGCGAGCGAGGCCTGGGGCTCGGCCAACCCTCGGCCGGAATCCGGCCCGACCGACTCCCCGCAGTCGCCACCGGACTTCTCCCGACCCGCCGACGCGAACCCGGGCGACGGCTTCCCGTCCCCGGCGTCCTGGGCCCCGTCGGTGCCGACCTGGGGGCCACCGGCCGGCGCCGACGGGACCCCACCCGGCACCTTCGAGGCGTCCCGGCCCGCGGCTGACCGGGGCGAACCGGCCGGGTCGGGCGGCGGCTACCAGCCGCCTCCGGCCCCTGCGTTCGCCGCCGGCAACCCGGTGCCGCTGCCGCCGCAGGAGACCCGGATCCCCGGGGCGAGCCTGGCGGCCGAACCGCCGGCCGACTACCCGCCACCCGCCGACTTCGGCCCGCAGCCCGGCTTCGGCGCTTCGTCCGACGTCGCGGCGGGCCGGGAGCCGGGCGGTTGGACGCCGGGCGGTTACCCGGATGCCGCGGCCGAGGCGGCTCCGCAGTCTCCCGCCCCGCAGGTCCCGCAACCCCGTACGCCGAACGAGTCGGCGGTCGCCGGCCGGGTCTCCGTACCCGGGGTGGGGCAGCCGGAGGCCGAGCCTGCCCGGGCGGCTACCGGCCGGGCCGTGGCGGGCAGTGCCGCCGTACCGCCGGCGAGCCGGGTCGCCCCCGGTGACCTCGGCGGCGCGGCGCAGATGCCCGCTCCGCAACCCCGGGTGTACGGCCGCCCGGCCGGCGCGGACGAGGCCGAGCAGCCGAGCACCGCCGAACCGGGCTGGGCGGCCGACCGGCCGAACGTGCCCGAGCAGCGTGGCTGGGAGGCGGACCGGCCTGGTCCGGATGCTGGCGACCAGCCTGGCGCGGGCGTCTACGGCATGCCGCCCGCACACCCCGGGCCGGGCGCGGCCGCCGACTTCGCCGCACCCACCACCCGGGTCGGTGCCCCCGGCGCCGACGCCGCACCGGCCGGACTGCCGCACCAGCGCCCCGCACCGGGCGACTTCGGACCGGACAACTTCGCCGGACCCGGCGGCCCGTTCGGTGCCCGACCCGGCGACCACGCCGGCCAGAACGGTGCTTTCGGGGACCGTCCCCGTGACCGCTCCGGCCCTGATGGTCCGTTCGAGCCGGACAACTTCGCCGGTCCGGGCGATCCGTACGGCCCGGGCAACCAACCCGGGCAGGACGGACCCTTCGGGCCACGTCCTGGCGACCACCCAGGCCAGGACGGACCCTTCGGAGCACGCCCGGGTGAACCACCGTTCGGCCCGGACGGCGGCTTCGGCCCCGGCCCGGGCAACCGCCCCGGCCAGGACGGACCCTTCGGACCACGTCCTGGCGACCACCCAGGCCAGGACGGACCCTTCGGACCACGTCCTGGCGACCACCCAGGCCAGGACGGACCCTTCGGACCACGTCCTGGCGACCACCCAGGCCAGGACGGACCCTTCGGAGCACGCCCGGGTGAACCGCCGTTCGGCCCGGACGGCGGCTTCGGCCCCGGCCCCGGCAACCGCCCCGGGGCGGGTGGCCCGTTCGGCCCTGACGGCGGATTTGGTGCCGCACCAGGCGGTCGACCGGGCGACGGGCCCTTCGGCCCCGGCGGTGACGTCCGCTCCGGCGGTCCGGGCAACGCCCCCTTCGGTGACCTGATCGGGCCCGGCGGGCCGGCCGGGCAGAACGGGGCGATGGCCGGCGCGCCCGGCGGGGTCGACACCGACCGGTTTGGCCCGGCCGGATTCGGGGCGCCTCCCGGAGCACCGGCACCTGCCGCGTACCCGCCACCGGCGCCCGGCGGCGCCTTCGGTGGTCCTCCGGCCGGTCCCGGCTGGGGTGGGACGGACGACGCCGAGCACGGCAGGTTCGACTCCTTCAAGCCCGAGCCGAAACCGGAGTCGACCCCCGAACCGCCGGTTCCGCAGGTTCGGAACGGCCGGGTGCTGCTGCTCGTGCTGACCGCCGCCGTACTGCTGCTGGCCATCCCGCTGGGCACCCTCTGGGCGCTCGGCAAGATGGGCGGCGGCGACGCCGGCTCGCCGGCGGGCTTCAACCCGGCGGTGGGCACCTGCGTGAAGGAGTCGGGCAAGGAGCCGGTGGCCGCCGACTGCGCCGAGGACGGCGCGTTCAAGGTCATTTCCAAGGTCGACAACGCGGAGAAGTGCGAGGACCGGAGCCAGCCGACGATCGTGCTGCCCGGTGACAAGAAGGAAGTGCTCTGCCTCCAGCGGGCTGCTACCGCCGGCTGAGCAGAGCTTCCGTGACACCACGCCCCCGGCACCGGGTTCGCCCCGGTGCCGGGGGCGTGTCGGTGCCGGGGGCGTGTCGGTGCCGGGGGCGTGTCGGTGCCGGGGGCGTGTCGGTGCCGGGGGCGTGTCGGGGCAGCGTCGTTGACGTCGACCACCCGGCAGGAGGATCGTGCTCCACCCCGCTCCGGTCACGGGCCGCGCTCCCGAGTGGTTCGGGGGCCGACGGGCAGGCGATCCGAGGCGTTGCGGCAGGATGGGGCCATGGCTGAGATTCGTACCGCCCGGGTCCGCGCTCCGGAGTTCCGGGGACGCGGTTGGCTCAACACGGGCGGTCGGGCGCTGACCCTCTCCGACGTACGCGGCAAGATCGTCCTGCTGGACTTCTGGACGTTCTGCTGCATCAACTGCCTGCACGTGCTGGACGAACTGCGCCCGCTCGAGGAGAAGTACGGCGACGTCCTGGTGGTGATCGGGGTCCACTCGCCGAAGTTCGAGCACGAACGGGACGCCGACGCCCTCGCCGCCGCCGTCGAGCGGTACGGCGTACACCACCCGGTCCTCGACGACCCGGAGCTGATCAGCTGGCAGCAGTACGCCGCGAAGGCCTGGCCGACCCTGAGCGTGATCGACCCCGAGGGTTACGTCGTCGCCTCGATGGCCGGGGAGGGACACGCCGAGGGGTTGTCCCGGCTGATCGACGAGCTGATCGAGACCCACGAGGCCAAGGGCACCCTGCACCGGGGCGACGGCCCGTACGTGCCGCCCGCCGAGCCGGCCACCGTGCTGCGCTTTCCCGGCAAGGCCCTGCCGCTGGACGGGGACACGCTGCTGGTCTCCGACTCGGCCCGGCACTCACTTGTCGAACTGGCCGCCGACGGCGAGACGGTGCTGCGCCGGATCGGCACCGGCGGGCGTGGCCGCGCCGACGGGTCGGCGGAGAGCGCCGAGTTCTCCGAGCCGCAGGGGCTGTGCCGGCTGCCCGCGCACGTGGCGGAGGTCGCCGGCTACGACATCGTGGTCGCTGACACCGTCAACCACCTGCTTCGGGGCGTACGGCTGGCGACCGGTGAGGTCACCACGGTGGCCGGGTCGGGCCGGCCGTGGCGCTCGACGGTCGACGACCACCCGCACGACGCGCTCGCGATCGACCTCTCCTCCCCGTGGGACCTCGCCTGGTACGACGACCGGGTGATCGTGGCGATGGCCGGCATCCACCAGCTCTGGTGGTTCGACCCGATCAAGCGGACCGCCGGGGTGTACGCCGGCACCACGGTGGAGGCGTTGCGGGACGGGCCGCTGCCGGACGTGTGGCTGGCCCAGCCCTCGGGGCTCTCCGTCTCGGCGGACGGTCGGCGGCTCTGGCTCGCCGACAGCGAGACCAGTGCCCTCCGGTACGTCGAGGACGGGGCGCTGCACACCGCCGTCGGGCAGGGGCTCTTCGACTTCGGCCACGTGGACGGTCCGGCCGCCGACGCGCTGTTCCAGCATCCGCTGGGAGTCTGCGCGCTGCCGGACGGCTCGGTGCTGGTGGCCGACACGTACAACGGGGCGGTCCGCCGGTACGACCCGGAGAGCGACCGGGTCTCGACGGTGGCGGACGGGCTGGGCGAGCCGAGCGACCTGGTACTCACCGCCGACGGTGGGGTGATCGTGGTCGAGTCGGCGGCGCACCGGCTGACCCGGCTGGCGCCGGGGGCGCTCTCGGCGGCCGGTGCCAGTACGGTCGCCGGCGCCCGGCACCGGACCGAACGGCCGCCGACCGACCTGGCCGCCGGTGACCTGACCCTGGACGTGATCTTCGAGCCACCGCCGGGACAGAAGCTGGACGACTCGTTCGGGCCGTCGACCCGGCTGGAGGTCTCGGCGTCCCCGCCGGAGCTGCTGCTCGACGGCGCCGGGTCGGGTACCGAACTGTCCCGGCGTCTGGTGCTCAATCGCGAGGTGCCCGAGGGCGTGCTGCAGGTTGTCGCCCAGGCCGCCACCTGCGACGCCGAGGCGGAGTTCGCCGCCTGCCACCTGACCCGGCAGGACTGGGGTGTGCCGATCCGGATCACCGCGGACGGCGTACACCGGTTGCCGCTGATCCTGCGCGGTCTGGACAACTGACGTCGGCTGCCGGGAAGCGGTCCGGACAGCTGGCGGGAACGTGACGCGCGGCACTACTGCCGAGTAACCTACGGTGCCGTAGCCTGAGTGGGTGAGCACTTCCGCACCGATTCGACTGCGCCCCGTCGACCTGGGCAAGCCCCGGATGCGCGGTTGGCTGCACGCGTACGCGTTTTTTGTCGCCCTGGTCGCCGGGGGGGTCCTCTGCGCCGTCGCGGCGACCAGGCCCGGCTGGACACCGCTGGTCAGCTGCCTGATCTACAGCGTCACGGTCTGCGGCCTCTTCGGCACCAGCGCCCTCTACCACCGTCGGGTCTGGTCGGAGCGGGGCTACCAGTTGATGCGGCGGATGGACCACTCGATGATCTTCGTGTTCATCGCCGGGACGTACACGCCGTTCTGTCTGCTGGTGCTCTCCGCGCCGAAGGCGACCGTACTGCTGTCGACGGTCTGGGTGGGTGCGGTGCTCGGGGTGGCGACCAAGCTCGTCTGGCCGGGGGCGCCGCGCTGGGTCTCCGCGCCGCTCTATCTCGCGCTCGGCTGGGTCGCGGTCGCGGTGCTGCCGGACATCCTGCACCGGGGCGGGGTCACCATCCTGGTGCTGCTGGTCGCGGGCGGGGCCGCGTACAGCGTCGGCGCGATCTGCTACGCCCTACGCCGCCCCAACCCCTGGCCCACCGTCTTCGGCCACCACGAGTTCTTCCACGCCTGCACCCTGGTCGCCGCGATCTGCCACCACGTGGCGATCTACTTCGCCCTGTTCACCTGAACCACCACGTTCACCTGAACCACCACGGTCGGAGCGCACGGTGGCACGAAGGCCAGGGACGGGCGGGCGGTCAGAGTGGACGGGCGGGACGGCGTACCTCGCGGTACTCCTCGACAACCCGGTCCTGCTGGCTCGGCACCACCCGGGTCTCCGGGGTCGGCGGCGTGGCGACGACGGTCCGGCGACGGCTGCGCCAGAAGTACGCGGTCATGACCAGTCCCACCACACCGGCGAGCATCAGCACCCAGCCGACGACGTTCAGGTCGAGCCAGCCCGTACCGACGTTCACCGCGAACGCGAGGATCGCGCCCAAGGCGATCAGGAAGATGCTTCCACCGATGCCCATCGTTCCACCTCTCCAGGCAGTCGCCGTGCTGTCGACCGGCCGGAACCGGTCACCGCGCCCGAACGGAACGCGGCACACATCGACATACCCAGGCGGTGGAGAACCGAATCAGGCAAGCTGGTGACAACCTCGCGCAGCGGCGGCGCCGCGGGCGGAACCGGTACCGGGTGGAGGAGTGGGAGCAGCGTGACAGACGACCAGGCGGCCGGTACGGCCGCGACGGGCGGCCCGGACGTACCGGGACCGGTACGGCACCTCGTGCTGCTGCGACACGCGAAGGCCGAACAGCCGACCGGCGGCATGCAGGACGCCGACCGGCCGCTCAGCGCGCGCGGCCACGCGGACGCCGCTGCGGCCGGCGCCTGGCTGCGTTACGCGGACTACCTGCCAGCGGCGGTCGTCTGCTCACCGGCGAAGCGCACCCGGCAGACCTGGCACGACGCCGCGCTCGGCATGGCGGCCCCGCCGACCCGCCCGCTCACCACCCAGCCCGGCGCCGAGACCACGATGGCCGCGCCGACCGTCCGGTACGAGCCGAAGATCTACCACGGGTACGTCGCCGACCTGCTCGACCTGGTCCGGGCCACCGATCCGGCCGTGACCACGGTGCTGCTGGTCGGACACAACCCGACCATCTCCGATCTGTCCACTCTGCTCGATCCGGTGCACGCCGCCCCGGACGGGCTCCGGACCGGCGGGATCGTGGTGCATCGGGTCGACGGCGACTGGGCCGACCTGCGGGAGCAGGCCGGCCCGATCGTCAAGTGGCACACCGCACGCGGCTGACCGGCACGGCTGATTCGGACCGACGGCTGATTTCCGGCGTCCGGCTGATTCCCGGCGTCGCCGGTCAGGTCGGCGGCGCGCTCGGCGGTGGTGGATCCGGTGGTGGCGGCATCATCGCGGTCGGATGCGACAGCCGGTTCTCCTCGACGATCAGCGTCCGAGCCTTCTTCTTCCGGTCCTGCCAGTACCAGAGGGTGGTGAGCAGGACGGCGGAACCCGCCACGATGAGGACCCAGCCGACCGCGCGGAGGTCCAGCCACCAGATGTTCGCCCGTACGGCGAACGTCATGATGGCACCCAGTGCGATGAGGAAAATCCCTGTACCGATGCCCATGTCCGCTGCACTCCCCCGTGCGGTGGTTCGTGGGCTTTCATGACAAATCCGGCTCAGTTCACGAGTCCGGCTAATCTCATAAGTCCAGGCAAAGTGCTCCTGGCTCCGTCTCCAGAATAGCGCGGCGGCCCGCCA
>NZ_JBDPLT010000068.1:0-33299 GCF_039871775.1 Plantactinospora sp. B5E13 | reverse complement strand
AGACCGATTCCGTCGCAAGAACCTGTCTACCGATGGCTCCACGTCCTTATCAAAAGCTGTCCGCTATGGACGGTACGCCCGTGTCATCCCGAACCGCCCCCGGATCCTTGCTGAGATCACCTCACTGCAGACCAGCGACTACGCCCGAGCTGTTTACGATCATCGGATTGAGGTGAGCTACGAGGAGCGCGAACGACTGGTTGAGCTTCGGCTGCAACGGCAGTCCCTGCTGACCCGGCGGCTGCCACCCGCGCCCAGGCTCGAGGTTGTCATCCACGAGGCGGCCCTGCTGCGGATCGTCGGCAGCCGCGCGGTCATGGCCGACCAGCTTCGCCACCTGACGGAGGTGGGCACCCTACCCAACATCTCGATCCGGGTACTGCCGCTGTCCGCAGGCCTGCATTACGGCGCGGTCGCCGGCACGTTCGTCATGCTCAACTTCCCAGCCGGCAACCGGAGCACCCCGGAGCCGCCCATCATCTACTGCGAGTCCCTGACCGGCGCACTCTACCTCGATCGACCGAGCGAACTGGCCGCCTACGAAACGGTCTGGGCTGGGCTGAACAGGCTGGCCTTGAGTGAGGGACAATCGAGGCACATGATCGAAAAGATCGTTGGGGAGGTCCATCATGGTTAACCTGGCCGGCGCCCGGTGGCGCACGAGCACCCGCAGCGGCGACAACGGCGGCGAGTGTGTCGAGGTCGCCGACAACCTGACCGACGTCGTCGCCGTCCGCGACAGCAAGGACCAGACCGGACCGGTCCTCGCCTTCTCGCCGTACGCCTGGTCCGCCTTCGTCGCCGGAGTCAAGACCGCCACCCTCACCCGCTGAACGACCCGCTCCAACCGATGCCCCCGGCCTTCGGCCGGGGGCATCCGCCGTTCCCTCCACGCCGCGGCGCAACGCCCAACCCCGCCTTTCCAGCCCGCGCTGTCGACTTCGGGGCTGCGACCAATTGGCCACACCCCATAAGGCCCGGCCATCAACCAGACGTGGCGCCAACTCGGGGGTCAGGCAGTGACGATCAATGAGGTGGTGGAGGAGAGGTCCGTTCATCCGCTGGCCCCGGCGAGCCGGCCGAACAGATCGACCGGGGAAAACGCGACGGCGCCGCCCTCGCGGGCGGCGCCGTCAGAAATTGGACTCGTCGGCGGGTTGCCGTCAGAAGTTGACCGTGACACCGGCCGTCTTGCAGGCGGCGGTGATCTCCGAACCGGCCTTCTCGAAGGCCGGGTTCTCGGCGGCGGTCATCGGGTCGGCGGCCGACGCGGCCTTCGACGCCTCCGCCCCGAACCCCTTGAGGGCGGCGACGACCTTGCTGTCGGCCCCACCGGAGGCGGCCAACGTCTCCAGTTCCTTGCTCAGATCGGTCAGGACCTTCTTGAGCTCGGCCGAGTCCGGCTCGTTGCCGGAGGTGAAGGCGGCGACGAAGGCGTCCATCATCTCCTCGCCGGCCTTTTTCACGGACTCGCAGAGTTCCTTGTCGCCGGTGGCGGCGCCCGCCGGAGCCGACGCCGGAGCCGAGGAGGCGGGCGCGGACGCGGAGGGAGCGGCGGCGGAGGTCGACGGCGTGGAGCCGGCGGTGTTCTCGGGCTCCTCCCCGCCACAGGCGGAAAGGGTTATCAGGGAGGCACAGATCATTGCGGTAACGGTGACACGAAGACGGTTCACGGACCGTGACGTTAGCCGATCCCCGCGATTCTGATCAACTCGATACCCGCCGATGCGGCTGCCGCCGAGCTCCGCCCGGCCCGTCGGCAGGACACGTGATCTGTCGCCGGGGCACGCCGTCCCGAGCCGTCACCGTCGGGCGTGCCGAACCCCGGACACCACGACGGCCACCGTGAGCAGCACCGCACCCGCCCCGGCCACCAGACCCGGTGCCGGGCCGCCCCGGATCACACCCAGGTAGTCCAGGGCCGCCGCGTCGTTCACGACCAGGTACCACAGCGGCACGTAAAGAGCCTGGAACAGCCGCTGGGTCCGGCCGACCACGCCGAGTGCGAGGGCCAGCGAGGCGATGAACACGGCACCGGCGACCCAGGCGACCAGGCCCCCGGCGTCGCCGGTCACCAGCATCCGGACCGTCGGACCTGCTCCCACCAGCGCGGCGATCGCGATCCCGGCCGCCCACTCGGCCAGCAGCCGACGGCGTGCCGCCGGGTAGGCGCCCAGCAGCCCCGACGTGTTGTTCTCCACCGGCTGGGTGCCCAGCCGCGACCAGACCAGCACCGGCCAGATGCCGGCCAGCAGCAGCCCCATGGCGGGCGGTGCCGCCAACCCCACGACAACCAGGACCACGGTGCCGAACCACCACCAGCGACCGACACCCTGGACGAGGATCCGCAGTTCACCGGCGAAGAGCCGGACCGCCGGGCTGCCCCGCCGGACCGCGGTCCTCGGCAACCCCGGGTAGGCCACCGTCGGCGCGAACGGCGGCACGGCGTCGGCCGGGGCCGGTGTCCCGGTAGCCCGGGCGGTGTCGAAACGGTGGAACCACAACGCTGGCAGCGCCGCCACCGCGAGGGCGACCAGGACGATGCCGAGTCGTTCCGTCACCAGACCGGCACCCAGGTCCAGGCCCGACCAGTCGAACGTCCGGAGTGGCTGCTCGACGTTCATCAGACCGAGGCCGAATTCGGCGCCGGACACCGCGACGCCCCGGGCCGCCAGGTCGGCGCGGGCCGAGTCCGCGATGTACCCCATCCCGAGGCCGCCGAGCAGGGCACCGGACGCCTGACTGACGATCGCCAGCACCATCCAGACGAAAAACCAGGTGACGTTGCCGAGCCCGCCGGACAGCGGTCGTACCGCGTCGAAGAGCAGTGCGGCCGCCGCGGTGAGCGCCAACACCGGCAGGGTGAGGAGCACAAACGGCGCCAGCAGGTCGACCGGGTCCACCGTCCGGGACTCCCCGCGCGCCAACTGCATCACCAGGGCGGTCACAGCGAGCACCCCGGTCATCGAGGCGAACACCAGCAGGTTGCTGGTGAACTTGCCCAGCAGGTAGGCGGCGCGACTGACCGGGGTGGCGGCCAGCACCTGGCCGACCCCGGTCCGCTCGTCCCGCTGAATCGCTCCCCGTACGACGTAGAAGCCGCAGATCGAGAGCCAGAGGGCGCCGGCGAGCGCGATCACCGCACCGACGTAGGCGCTGTCGTAGATGCCCCGGTAGCCGGCCAGGTCCAGGATCACCCAACGGGCGTCGGCGGCGGGCGCGGCCAGGTACCCCAGGCCGACGGCGGCGAGCAGGGTCACCGCGTACGCCGGGCGGCGTACCCGGTCCCGGAAGTCCGCGAGCGCCAGCCCGGCGATCACCGCGACCCGCCCGTGGTCTGCGGCACGGGCGCGCCGGCGGCCCGGATCACCGCGAGGTACGCGTCCTCGAGGTCCGGCGGGACCGGCCGGGCGGCCGGCGCGGGTGGCACCGGCGCCAGCAGCCGCACCCGTACGCCGGTGGCGCCGCGCACGATCCGGCTGACCGTGTGCCGTTCCTGGAGCCGGCCCGTCTCCGCCGGGTCGACGGTCAGCTCCCAGACCTGGCCGTCCACGTCCCGGAGCAGCTCCTCCGGGGTGCCCCGACGAAGCAGGCGGCCACCGGCGACGATCGCGATGTCGCTCGCCACCGACTCCACGTCGGAGACGATGTGGGTGGAGAGCAGCACGACCCGGTCGGCCGCCAGGTCGCTGAGCAGGTTACGGAACCGGACCCGTTCCTCCGGGTCGAGGCCGGCGGTCGGCTCGTCGACGATCAGCACCTCCGGGTCGCCGAGCAGCGCCTGGGCGATGCCGACCCGGCGGAGCATGCCGCCGGAGTACTTCCCGAGCGGTCGTCTGCCGGCCGAGGTCAGGTTGACCAGCTCCAGCAGTTCGCCGATCCGGCCCCGGGCGGATCGCGCCGACAGGCCCTTGGCCGCCGCCAGGTAGGAGAGGAACTCGGGTGCGGTCAGGTTGGGGTAGACCCCGAAGTCCTGCGGCAGGTAGCCGAGGACCCCACGGAGCGCGTCGGGTCGGGCGACCACGTCGGTGCCCGCGTACCGGACGTGTCCCCGGGTCGGCCGGGTGACCGTGGCGGCGATCCGCATCAGGGACGACTTGCCGGCGCCGTTGGGGCCGAGCAGTCCCAGCAGGCCGGGACCGAGCCGCAGGGTCAGTCCGTCCACGGCGACCTTGCCGCCCCGGTACACCTTGCGGATGTCGAGGAGTTCGAGCGTGGGTCTCGTATTCACCGTCGCAGCACACCACCGGGGCCCGGTGCCGGGCACTACGACTGGGCCCCGACTTCGAGGTATGGCTAGGCATACCCGCTCGACCGGCACACCCGGCTACCGTGAGGGGCGTGCCCGGTCCACCTCCGCAGACGGCGCTGGCGGCGCTCGCCCAGCGTCGCTTCCTGCTGTCCGGCTGGCCGTGGCGTTCCGCCGGATATGTCCTGAGCACCGCGCCGGTCGCGCTCGCCGCCGGGGTGCCGCTCGGCCTGCTCGCCCTGCCCTGGCTCGTCGTCCTGGCGGCGCTGGCCGACGGCGACCGGCCGTTCGGCGCGCTCGCCGCCCTGCTGGTCCTCGCGCCGCTGCTCGTCCTGGTCTTCGGCCCGGCGGTGGCGCTGCCGCTGGCCGCCCTGGAACGGTGGCGGCTGCGTCTGGTCGACACCCGGCCGCTGCGGTCCGGGCACCGCCGGCCGCCCGCCCCCGGGCTGTGGCCGTGGCTACGGACCCGCTACACCGACGCGGCGACCTGGCGCGACCTCGGCTACGCGGCGCTGCTGGTGACCGTCGTGCCGGTACTCCACCTGGTGGCGCTCACCGGCGTGCTGCTGATCGGCGTCATGGCCACCAGCCCGCTGCTGGTCGCCGACGGCACGGTGTCGCTGGGCGTCGACCAGGCGTCCACGGTGGCCGAGGCGGTGCCGTACGCGGTGGCGGGCGTGCTGCTGCTGCCGGCCGTGCCGTACCTGCTGGCCGCGGCGGCCGGTGTGCACGGCGCGCTGGCCCGGGCCCTGCTCGACGACAGCACCGGTGACCTGCTCCGCGCCGAACTGGTGGAGGTCGCCCGGTCCCGGGCCCGGCTGGTCGACGCGTTCGAGGCCGAACGCCGGCGCATCGAACGCGACCTGCACGACGGGGCCCAGCAGCGCCTGGTCAACCTGACCATCCAGCTCGGGCTGGCCCGGCTGGACCTGCCGGCCGGCACCCCGGCGGCGACCGCCCTGGCCCGGGCGCACGAACAGGCCAAGCAGATCATGGCCGAGTTGCGCGAGCTGATCCACGGCATCCGCCCGCAACTGCTGACCGACCGGGGGCTGCCGGCCGCGCTCGACGAGCTCGCCGACCGCGCCCCGGTCCCGGTCACCGTCCGCACCGACCTGCCGGACCGGCCGCCGGGACATCTGGAGGACATCGCGTACTTCGTGGTCGCCGAGGCGCTCGCCAACGTCGCCAAACACAGTACGGCGACCCGCGCCACCGTGGACGTACACGAACGGGCCGGCGTGCTCGCCGTGGAGGTGACCGACGACGGTCGGGGTGGCGCGGACCCGGCACGCGGCACCGGGCTGACCGGCCTCGCGGACCGGATCGCGGTGGTCGACGGCCGGCTGCTGCTGTCCAGTCCGGGCGGCGGCCCGACCGTGCTGCGGGTGGAGCTGCCGTGCCCGTCCGGGTAGTCCTCGCCGAGGACGGCGTGCTGTTGCGGGAGGGGCTCGCCGGGCTGCTCGACCGGTTCGGTTTCGCGGTCGTCGCCGCCGTGGGCGACGCCGACGCGCTCGTCGCCGCCGTCGGCGAACACCGACCGGACCTGGTGGTCACCGACATCCGGATGCCACCGGGCTACACCGACGAGGGGCTGCGGGCGGCGGTACGCCTGCGTCGCGACCACCCCGGGCTCGCCGTCGTCGCGCTCAGCCAGTACGTGGCCCGTAGTTACGCCGCCGACCTGCTCAACTCCGACGGCGGCCGGCGGGTCGGCTACCTGCTGAAGGACCGGATCGCCGACATCGAGGACTTCGTCGAGGCGCTGCGCCATGTCGTCGCCGGCGGCACCGTCATCGACCCGCACGTGGTACGCCAACTGCTGCACCGCCGCCGTGACCCGCTGGCCCAACTCTCCGCCCGCGAACTCCAGGTGCTCGGGCTGATCGCGGAGGGCCACTCCAACGCCGCGATCGCCCGCAGGTTGGTCGTCTCGGAGGCCGCGATCGGCAAACACGTCGGCAACATCCTCGCCAAACTCGACCTCCCGCCGACCGACGACACGAACCGTCGGGTACTCGCCGTGCTGGCGTACCTGCGCCGCACCGAACCGTGACCAACCGGCCGTCAGCTGGCCGGGCCGCCGGGCCTCGGCTCACCGGGCAGCGGCTCCGCGGGCAGTCGTTCGCTGGTGAGGGGCCCGGCGGGCGGCGCCTCGCCCGCCAGCGGTTCGCGGGGCAGTGGCGTTGTCGGCGGCACGGCGGCCGGCGGGCCCGGCCGGGACGCCGAGACGATCCAGGTGACGATACCGCCCAGCACGGTGAGGACCAGCGCCATCCCGGCCACCAGCACGTCGACCAGGGCTGCCGTCCGCCAACTCAGCGCCGTGGTCAGCGCACCGCTCACCACGGGTCCGACCAGGAGCGCGGCACCGAGTGCAAGGCCGAGCACCAGCCGGGCCGGGGACCGCCCACGGCCCAACTGGCCGGAGAGCGCGAAGGCAACACCGACCAGGGTGCCGGCGCCCAGCCCGAGCAACAGCCGCCCCATCGCCACCACCACCGACGCCGGCGCGATCATGTTCACCACGCTCCCGAGGAGCATGAGCACCAGCGCCGGCGCCGCGGTCGCGGTGGGCCACCGCCGGCCGAGCAGGTGACCGGGCACGACCAGGGCCGCCGTTGCCAGCACGTACGGTACGACGAAGGTCAGTACGAAGGCGGCGGTGGTCAGTCCGAGGTCACGTCGGTACGCGTCGCCCAGCGGCCCGACGGGCACGGTGAGCAGCCCTGCGGCGAGCAGTGCGCCGAGCGCCGGGCCGGGAAGCGACCAGATCGGACGAACCACCGGTGGTCGGTCCGGCACGGGATGTCCAGGCGAAATCACCCGGCGAGTGTATGCACCAGCCCTCCGCCAGCCAAGAGGATCGTCGTGGCGCCGGGGCAGTCGGGTCCGGACAGCGCGGACCCGGCGCTCCAGCTCGGCCGCCCAACCGGACGAAACCGGCGGAGCCGGACCGGGCGACGGGATCAGGCCGCCGACAACTGGACGACGAACCGGCAGCCGTCGGCGGTGTTCTGCACGTCGACCCGACCGCCGTGCGCCTCGACCAAGCCGTGCACGATGGCCAGGCCGAGACCGCCCGAAGCGCCGGCGCCACCGTTGGCCTGTCGCGGCGTACGCGCCGGCTCGCCCCGGAACGCCACCTCGAAGAGTCGGGGCAGGTCGGCGTCGGGGATCCCGCCACAGGTGTCGGAGACGGCGAGCCAGGCCCGGTCGTGCTCCCGACCCGCCTCGATCCGGACCGTACCGTCCTCCGGGGTGTACCGGACCGCGTTCAGCAGCAGATTCGCGACCACCCGGGCCAACTCCGGCTCGCTGGCCGCCACCGTCGGCCAGCCCGACTCGGCGGCCACCAGCCGGATCCGCCGTACGGCAGCCAGCGGCGCGGTGCTGGCCAGGGCGTCCGAAACGATCTCCCCGAGCGGGACCGCGGTCAACGAGAGCTGGAGCGCCCCGGCGTTGATCCGGGAGAGCTCGAACAGGTCGTCGACGAGCCGCGCCATCCGATCCGTCTCGGTCCGGATCCGCCGGTGGTACTCACCGACCGTCTCCGGCGTGTCGACGATCCCGTCCTCCAGCGCCTCCGCCATCGCCCGCAGTCCGGCCAGCGGCGTCCGCAGGTCGTGGGAGACCCAGGCGACAAGATCCCGGCGGCCCTTCTCCAGCCGCCGTTCCCGCTCCCGGGCCTGGTCCGCCCAGACCGCCGCGGTGGCCAGTCGCCGCCCGAACCACCACCCGATCGCGAGGCTGACGGTCGCGGCCGCCGCGACGGTGATCAGCACGACCTCCAGGTCGTGCGGGGAGAGGAACATCGCCTCGGCGACCGTGCCCACCCCGACGGCGACCGCGACCACGGTCACCGTGAGCAGTACGCAGAGGTGCACCGTGATCGAGCTGTGCCGGAGCAGTCGCAACAGCAGCGCGCCGACCAGGCCCACCACGAGGGCGGCACCGAGGGCGAGGGCGAAGATCAGCGCCAGGTCACGCATCGGTCGGCTCGTACCGGTACCCGACGCCCCAGGCGGTCACGATCCGCCGTGGGGCGGCCGGATCCGCCTCGATCTTCTCCCGAAGCCGCCGTACGTGCACCGTCACCGTGGACTGGTCGCCGAAGCTCCAGCCCCAGACCCGGTCCAGCAGCTCGGCCCGGCTGAACACCCGGGAGGGATGCCGCATCAGGTAGGTGAGCAGGTCGAACTCCCTGAGCGTCAGGGCCAGCTCCACTCCGTCCAGGTGTGCCGTCCGGGGGCCGGTCCGCACCACCAGACCGCCGTCGCGCAGCACCTCCGGCTGGTCGGCGGCCCGCGCGCCGGCGGAGCGCCGGAGCACCGAGCCGACCCGCAGCACCAGTTCTCGGGGGGAGAACGGCTTGGTCAGGTAGTCGTCGGCGCCAAGTTGCAGGCCGAGGATCCGGTCGGCCTCGTCACCGAGGGCGGTCAACATGATGATCGGGACCCCGTCCGGTCGGGCCCGCAGCTCACGACAGACCTCCAGGCCGCTCAGGCCGGGCAGCATCAGGTCGAGCACGACGAGGTCGGGAGCCTGCCGGGTGGCGGCCGTCAGTGCAGCGAGCCCGTCCCCGACGTGGCTCACCTGGTAGCCGGCGTGATCCAGGTAACGGCAGACCACGTCGCTGACCGTCCGGTCGTCGTCGACCACGAGTACCCGCTGTCCTGCTCGGCGGGCGGTGACCGCGCCCTCCCCGCCGCCGCTGCTCACAACCATCGGCCCAGCGTAGCCACGCCTCGACGGAGCACCCGACGAGAAGACCTTGCGGAGTCCTTACGGCTGGACGCGCGGGCGGACAGCGATGTCGGGTCGCTCCTACCGTCGGCGCATGCGGATTCTCGTCACCGGCGCCGCCGGGTTCATCGGATCACACGTCGCCGACCTGCTCGCCGACGAGGGACACGAGGTCGTCGCGGTGGACGCGCTGCTGCCCGAGGCACACGGCGGGACCCCGCCGCACTGGGCCGGACGCCATCGGCTGGTCACCGGCGCAGTGCAGGACGTCAACCTGCTCACCGACCTGCTCCGTGGGGTGGACGCGGTCTGTCACCAGGCGGCGATGGTCGGACACGGGCTGGACCCCTCGGACGCGCCCCGGTACGCCGACCACAACGACCTCGGTACGGCGTCGCTGCTGGCCGCGATGCACGCCACCGGGGTACGCCAACTGGTGCTGGCCAGCTCGATGGTGGTCTACGGCGAGGGACGCTACCGCTGCCCCGAGCACGGGGTGGTCCGCCCGGCGGGTCGGCGGACGGCGGACCTGACCGCGGGGCGGTACGAGCCGTCGTGTCCGGTCTGCGGGGCCGATCTGCGGTCGGAGTTGGTGCCCGAGGACGCGCCGTTGGAGCCACGGAGCACGTACGCCGCCACGAAGTTGGCGCAGGAGCACCTGGCTGCGGCGTGGGCCCGGCAGACCGGCGGCAGGGTATGGGCCCTGCGCTACCACAACGTGTACGGGCCGAGGATGCCGCGCGACACCCCGTACGCCGGCGTCGCCTCGATCTTCCGCTCGGCGCTGGCCGCCGGTACGGCGCCACGGGTGTTCGAGGACGGGCGGCAGCGGCGCGACTTCGTACACGTCACCGACGTGGCGCGGGCCAACCTGCTGGCGTTGACCACCACACCGCCGGACGAGGGGCTGGTGCCGGTGAACGTCTGCTCCGGTGAGCCGCACACCGTCGGTGAGCTGGCGGCGGAACTGGCAGCGGCGCTGGGGGGCCCGGCACCGCTGGTGGTCGGCGGCGGACGCGCGGCCGACGTGCGGCACGTCGTCGCCGACCCGGCCCGCGCGGCACGGTTGCTCGGCTTCACCGCGCGTACCGGCTTCGCCGAGGGCGTCGCCGCGTTCGCCACCGCACCGCTGCGGGCCCCGGCTGCGTTCTCAGGAGACCGTCAGTAGGAGGTGGTTGACGGCGAGGGCAGTGGCCGCCTGCACGGCCAGCCACCCTCGCCGTTGACCACCGGGCAGGTGCGCCACGGCGACCAGCAGCCAGACCCCGAACGGAAGCCAGATCCGCTCGACCTCGGCCTTGCTCAGCGCGGAGAGGTCCGCCACGACCACCACCACCGCCGCCGCGAGTGGCAGCGCCACCGCCGGTCGGGCGAGCGCTTCCCGCCAGGCCGACATCCGCCGTCGCGGCCCGCCCGGCGGTGTTGTCGGTCGCGGCCCGGCCGACGGCGGCACAGCGGACGCCGGAACGGTGGACGCTGGAACGGTGGACGCTGGAACGGTGGACGCCGGTGTTGGCGGCGACGGGACGGCGGCGCTCCGGCGGGGCAGCGCGGCGCGCACCGTCCGGCGCAGCGCCGGACCGAGCACGGGTCCGGCCGAGAGCAGCAGGGCCGCCAGGTTCGCCCAGACCCAGTAGCCGTACGGCCGCTCGGCCGCCCACCCCTGGTAGTAGCGGCGGACAACCAGGTGGTAACCGTCGAGCCACCAGAAACCGGCGAGGGTGAAGGCCGCCACGACCACCGCGACCGCCGCACCGGCGACCACCAGCACCCCGGTCCGGTCCCGCCCGCGCAGCACGACCACGGTCAGCGCCAGCACGCCGACCAGCACGAACCCGTACGACAGGTGGAGCGCGAAACCCAGCAGCAGTCCGCCGGCCGCGGCACCCCACCGACCGCCGACCGTCAACATCGCCAGCCCGGCCGCGACCACGGCGGCGAAGATGCCGTCCGCGGAGGCGCCGATCCAGACCGCGCCGGGGAAGAGCACGAGGAAGGGCCACCCGGCCCGGGCCGCGTCCTCGGCCCCGAGCGCCCGGAGCGTCACCGGCACCGACACGGCCACCGTCGCGCCGACCACCACGCAGGCAAGCCCGGCGGCGGTGCCTCCGCCGAGCCCGATCCGGTCCAGCCAGACGAAGATCAGCAGGGCACCCGGCGGATGTCCGGCGGTGTGGGTGGACCAGGAGTTCGGCTGGAAGTCGAGGATCCGGGCGCTGAACCCGGCCAGCATCGCACCGATGTCGGTGACCCCGGGCACCTCGTGGAGGTACTCCGCCTGCGGGGTCAGTCTGCGGGTCAGACCGGTGGACCAGCCGTCGACCAGGGCGAGCGAGAGGATCCAGGCGAGCGCGCCGAGGTAGCCGGTGACGAGCAGCCGGGGCCACGAGGCCCGGGCCGCCCAGGCCGGCCCCCTGACCACCACCAACCCGGCGAGCAGCAACGCGGCCGGGGTGCCCCAGCCGAGGTGCGGATGCCAGGTCGCGTAGAGCGGCGCGGCGTCCGCGTACAGGCGTACGCCCTGTCGGTTGAGGACCACGCCGACGACGACCGCGGCGGCGAGCAGCGCCACCTCGACCATCACGGTGAGCAGATCGGCACGCCGGTGTCGTACCGGCCGGGTCACGGTGGTCATGGTGTCGGGCGACGTTACGGGCGGTCGCCGGCCGGTGTGAAGGCATCCGGCCCCGACGTCAGCGGTTCGTAAGAAGTGCCTGCGGCGTAAGGGTTCCGTAAGGCCGCCGAGCAGCCGTTGCGGCGCTCCGGCGACCTAGCGTCGTCGCCATGCAGACGACGATCGACGTGGTGCTGCCGTGCCTGGACGAGGCCGCCGCACTGCCCGGGGTGCTGACCCGGCTTCCCGCCGGCTACCGGGCCATCCTGGTCGACAACGGCTCCACCGACGGCTCACCGGAGATCGCGGCCGCCCACGGCGCGCAGGTCGTGCACGAGTCCCGACGCGGCTACGGCGCCGCCGTCCACACCGGACTGCTCGCGGCGGACGCGGAGCTGGTCTGCGTACTCGACGCGGACGGCTCGTTCGACCCACGGATGCTGCCGGCGCTCGTCGCCCCGGTGCGCGGCGGACGGGCGGACCTCGTCGCCGGCCGCCGCCGGCCGGTCTCGGCGCGGGCCTGGCCGTGGCACGCCCGGGCCGGCAACGCGCTGGTCGCCGCCCTGCTGCGCCGCCGGGGCGTGCCGGTGTACGACATCAGCCCGGTCCGGGTCGCCCGACGGGACGCGTTGTTGGCGCTCGGGATCGTCGACCGCGCCTTCGGCTACCCGCTGGAGCTGCTGCTCCGGGCAGCCGCGGCCGGTTGGCGGATCACCGAACTGGACGTGCCGTACGCCCCCCGGACCGCCGGCACCACCTCGAAGGTCTCCGGCTCGGTCCGGGGCACCCTGCGCGCCACCCGCGACTTCGGCGCGGTGCTGCGCAACGGCGTGGGAGCGGCCCGGTGAACGTCCTGCTCGTGGTGGCGAAGGCACCCGTCGCCGGGCAGGCCAAGACCCGGCTCTGTCCCCCGCTGACGCCCGGACAGGCGGCCGGGATCGCGGCGGCGGCCCTGCTCGACACCGTCGCGGCGGTACGCGCCACCCCCGCCACGATCCCGGTGCTCGCCGCCACCGGGCGGTTCGCCGACGCGGAACGGGCGTCGGAACTGACCGCCGCGCTGGCCGGCTGGCACCTGCTGCCGCAACGTGGTGGCACCTTCGGCGACCGGCTCGCCAACGCGTACGCCGACACCGCGCACGCCTTCCCGGGCCGGCCGGTGCTGCAGATCGGCATGGACACCCCGCAACTGAATCCGGACCTGCTCGACTCCGCGCTGGACCTGCTCACCGGGTACGACGCGGTGCTCGGCCCGGCGGTCGACGGCGGCTGGTGGGCGCTCGGGCTGCGGGATCCCGGTCACGCGACGGCGCTGCGTGAGGTCCGGATGTCCACCGGCGACACCGGCCGGCACACCCGGGCGGCGCTGCGGCGTCGCGGGCTGTGCCCGGCGCCCCTGCCGGTCCTGCGTGACGTCGACGACTGGCCGGCCGCGCTCGCGGTCGCGGACGAGGTGCCCGACGGCCGGTTCGCCCTTGCGGTACGGGCGTCGGCCGCCGCCCTGCTGGCCGGAGGACAACGATGATCAGCATCCGGTCGACCGACCCGGTCGACCTGCCGGTGGACCCGGCGCAGCGGCGGCCCGACGGCTTCGACGTTCCGCTCGGCGCCGCCCCGGCCGGACCCGACCCGGTCGGCCCGGGACACTGGCTCGTGCAGACGGACGGGCAGGTGGCGCCGCTGCCGGTGTGGCGCTGGCACGGCGCCCCGGAGCCCGCCGTCGAACCGGTCGTGTCCCGCTGCACCGGGCCGACGATCGACCTGGGCTGTGGCCCCGGTCGGCTGGCCGCCGCGCTCGCCCGGCGTGGCGCGGTGGCGTTGGGCGTGGACATCTCCGCCGAGGCGGTCCGGCTGGCCCGGCTCCGTGGGGTGTCGGCGCTGCGGCGCGACCTGTTCGACCCGCTGCCCGGGGAGGGACGGTGGGCGCACGCCCTGCTCATCGACGGCAACATCGGCATCGGCGGTGATCCCGTCCGGCTGCTCCGTCGCTGCGGTGCGCTGCTCCGCGCCGGCGGCACCGTACTGGTCGAGCTGGATCCGCCGGGTACCGGGCTCTGGCGGGGACAGGCGCACGTCGCCTCCGACGTACCCGGTCAGGACGGACCGCACACCGGGCCGGTCTTCCACTGGGCCCGGCTCGGGGTGGAGGCGGTGGACGCGGTCGCGGCCAGCGCCGGGCTGCGTGTCGTCGAGACGTTCCGCTCCGGTTCCCGTCGCTTCGCCGAGCTGGTGCGCGGATGATCCGGCTCCCACGCGTACCCGTACCCGAGGACTTCACCGCACCGGCGCACTCACCACGGGTGGCGGCCCGGCTCGGGCTCTGGCTCGGCATCGCCTTCGGACTCTGCTTCGTCACCGGGCTGCTCAGCCACAACATCCAGCATCCGCCGGGTTGGTTCGACTGGCCGACCCGCCCGGTCAACCTGTACCGGATCACCCAGGGCACACACGTGCTCTCCGGGATCGCCGCCGTGCCGCTGCTGCTGGCGAAGCTCTGGAGTGTGTATCCGCGACTGTTCGTCCGTCCACCGCTGCGTCGGCCGGTCCGGCTGGTCGGGCACGGACTCGAACGGGTGTCCATCCTGGTGCTGGTCTGCGCGGCCTTCTTCGAGCTGGTCACCGGGATCTTCAACGTGGCGCAGTCGTACCCGTGGCGGTTCTTCTTCCCGGCCGCGCACCACGCGGTGGCCTGGCTGGCGATCGGCGCGCTGCTGGTGCACGTCGCGGTGAAACTGCCGGTCGCCCGGACGGCGTGGCGACGGGGCGACCGGCGACCGGCCGGGCCGGACGGCAAGCCGGATCCGGCCATGCCCGACCGTGAGCCGGACCCGGCCGCGTCCGGGCGGCGCGCGTTCCTGCGTACGTCGGCCGGCGCCGCCGGGGTCGCCGTGCTGGCCACCGCCGGCGTCACCGTGCCGGCGCTGCGGCGGATCTCCCCACTGGCCTGGCGCTCCGCCACCGGTCCGCAGGGGGTACCGGTCAACCGCACCTCGGCGGCGGCCGGCATCGTGGTCCCGGCCGACTGGCGGCTCGAGGTCGTCTGGCCGGGTGGCCGGCGCACCCTGTCGCTGGCCGACCTGGCGGCGCTGCCGCAGCGCACCGCCGACCTTCCGATCGCCTGTGTCGAGGGCTGGAGCGCGTCCGCGAACTGGACCGGGGTATCCGTCGTCGACCTGCTCACCCACTCCGGGGCGCCGACCGGCCACCCGGTACGGGTCTCGTCGCTCGAGGCCGCCGGCCTCTACTCGGCGAGCACCCTGCCGGCCCGGCACGCCACCGACCCGTTGACGCTGCTCGCGCTCCGGATCAACGGCGAGGTGCTGCATCCCGACCACGGTTACCCCTGCCGGATCATCGCGCCGAGCCGCCCCGGTGTGCTCCAGACGAAGTGGGTGGCCCGACTGGAGGTGCTCGGATGAGGACGACCCGGGTCCTGCTGTTCGTCCTCGGCGTCGCGGCGGTGGCGTACGGGGGATGGTCGCTGCGGCCGGAGTTCGGGTCGGCCCTGCCGTGGCTGGTCGCCGGGCCGCTGCTGCACGACGTGCTGGTGGCCCCGCTGGTCGGCCTGGTCGGGCTGGTCCTGGCCCGGCTGGTCCCCCACCGGAGACGCCGGCGCTGGATCACCGCCGGTCTGGTGGCCAGCGCGACGCTGCTGCTCGTCGCCGTACCGCTGCTCTGGCGGCCGGCCGCCGCGCCGCCCAACCCGGGTCTGCAGGACCGCGACTACCTGGCCGGGCTCACCGTCTGGCTGACCCTGCTCTGGGTCGTGGTGGCCGTCGCCCTGCTCGCCGGGCCCCGCCTCCGACGCGCCGTGCCGGGTCGGGTCCGGCGTGCCGTGCGGGATCGCACCCGGCGCGGCTGACACCCCCGCCCCCACCCCTTCTATCCGTGGAGAAGACGTGACGCACCACGCGCAGATCGGCGTCATCGGCGGCTCTGGCCTGTACGAGTTCCTCGACGACGTCGTCGAGGTGCGGGTCGACACCCCGTACGGGCAGCCCAGCGACGCGCTCGCCGTCGGCGAGGTGGCCGGTCGTCGGGTGGCGTTCCTGCCCCGGCACGGTCGTGGTCACCGGGTGCCGCCGCACCGGATCAACCACCGGGCGAATCTCTGGGCGCTGCGCGCGGTCGGGGTACGCCGGATACTCGCCCCGGGGGCCGTCGGCGGGCTGCGGCCCGGATACGGGCCCGGCACCCTCGTCGTACCGGATCAGCTCGTCGACCGGACCAGTGGACGGGTCCAGACCTACTACGACGGGCGGCGACGGCCGGACGGCCAGGTGCCCGGCGTCGTCCACGTCCCGTTCGCCGACCCGTACTGTCCGGTCGGACGGGCGACGGTGCTCGACGTCGCCCGCGCCGGCGGCTGGCAGCCGGTCGACGGCGGCACGATGGTGGTCGTCGAGGGGCCGAGGTTCTCGACCCGGGCCGAATCCCGGTGGTACGCCGCGCAGGGCTGGTCCGTGGTCGGGATGACCGGGCATCCCGAGGCGGTGCTGGCCCGGGAGTTGGCGCTCTGCTACACCGCCGTCTCGCTCGTCACCGACCTCGACTCCGGGGTCGAGGTCGGTGACGGGGTGACCCAGGAGGAGGTGTTCGCGGTGTTCGGGCGCAGCGTCAGCCGCCTGCGGGAACTGCTCGTGGACGTGGTGACGGCGTTGCCGGACGGGCCGCGGGACTGCCTGTGCAGCCACGCTCTGGACGGCGTACGCACCGGCATCACGCTGCCCTGACGTCGGACCCCGGCCGTGTTCCGGGCCGCACGCACGTCGGACCCGGCCGGGCCGCGGTCGGCCGTACCCGGAACCCGGAGGCGGGTCGGGCCGGCCGGGCCGTGGACCGGCCGGCTCAATGGAATCGGTGGGCCGACGTCCAGCCCTGCTGCCGTAGCCGGTCGAGGCCGTCGAGCAGCAGGTCCAACGCGAACTCGAACTCGAACTGGTCGTCGCAGCCCTGTCCCACGACGGACCCGTCGTCGTGGGACGCGGCGGTGGCGATCTCCGCGAGGTGCGGGAACCGGGCCGCGACCTCCGGTGGGAGGGGCGCGGGCGGCTCCGGTTCGGTCACGCCGGACCGGCCGGCGCGGCGGGAGGCGTCGAACAGTTCCTGGCTGAAGCCGAGGATCCGGCTGCCCATCGCGTGCATCACGTGGTGGGCCAGGTCGGCGGAGAAACCGCCGGCCCGCAACGCCCCGACCATCGAGTCGAGGTAGCCGAGGATGGCCGGGGTCGCCATGTTCCGTGACTCGATCGCCAGCGCCGCCCACGGGTGGCGCCGCAGCATCTGCCGTGCCGAGAGGATGCGGGCGCGGACCGCGGGTTTCCAGTCGGCGTCGGCAAGCAACGGGTCGATCTCCCCGACCACCACGTCGATCATGCCGTCGAGCAGTTCGTCCTTGTTGGCCACGTGCTTGTAGAGGGCCATCGGCACGACGCGCAGGTCCTGGGCGAGGTTGCGCATGCTCAACGACTCGATCCCGGCGCCGTCGGCGAGCACGACGGCGGCGCGCAGGATCCGGTCCCTGCTCAGCGGCGTCCGGCGCAGCGTTCCAGCCTGCTCAGCCATCTCGTTCCTCGTCTTTCCGGGTGCCTGGAAACCATAACCGCATTGACAGGTGTACGGCGTACACCTATCGTGACTGACGTGAGGTGTACGCCGTACACCTAAGGGAGGACACAATGAAGGCGATCGTCCAGGACCGGTACGGCCCGACGGAGACACTCACCCTCGCGGACGTCGACACCCCGGTGCCGGCCGCCGACGAGGTGCGGGTACGGGTCGAGGCCGCCGCGCTCAACGCGTACGACTGGCACGCCATGCGGGGCGACCCCCGGATCGCGCGGTTGGCGATGGGCCGGTCCCGACCCCGCGCCCGCATCCGTGGCCGGGACTTCGCCGGCCGGGTGGAGGCCGTCGGCGCCGACGTCCGACAGGTGCGCCCGGGCGATGCCGTCTTCGGCGACCTCGGCGACGCCAACGGCGCCTTCGCCGAGTACGTCTGCGTGCCCGAGAGCCTGGTCGCGCCGAAGCCGGCGAACCTGACGTCGCAGCAGGCGGCGGCCCTGCCGCTGGCCGGGGTCACCGCGCTGATGGGACTGTGCGACGTCGGCCGGGTCCAGCCGGGTCACTCCGTGCTGGTCAACGGCGCCTCCGGCGGTGTCGGCACCCTCGCCGTCCAACTGGCCACGGCGCTCGGCGCCACCGTGACCGGAGTGTGCAGCACCCGCAACGTCGACCTGGTCCGTTCCCTCGGCGCCGACCACGTCGTGGACTACACCCGCGACGACTTCACCCGCCACGCCCGCCGCCACGACGTCGTCCTCGACCTGGTCGGCAACCGCTCGCTCACCGCGCTCCGGCGGGCGCTGTCCCCGACCGGGACACTGATCCTCTCCGGCGGCGGTGTCTACCGCGGCGGCAGTCTCCTCGGACCGGTCCGGCTCATCGCACGCGGACGACTGTTGGCGCCCTTCGTCCGACAGCGCATCGCCATCCTCGAGACGGCACCCAGCCGGCGGCACCTCGACACGCTCCGCGCCCACGCCGAAGACGGTCGCCTCACCCCGGTCATCGACCGGACCTACCCGCTGCACGAGGTGCCCCGGGCCATCCGGTACCTCGAAGAGGAACACGCCCGGGCGAAGGTCGTCATCACCATCTGACCGCCGGCTGTACCGGCGCTGTAGCCACTCCTGTAGGTGGCGTCCATAGCCTCGCGCCATGATCGGCATCGCCCGGGCCGGCCGGGCCGTCACGGTGGTCTGGCGGGCCGGCCGCGCCAACTGACGGCGTACGTGCTCCTCGCGCCGATCGCGGGGGCGCTCCCGGTGCTGGCGGCCTGGCTCACCAAACTTGTCCTCGACCGGGTCACCAACCCCTCCGGCGGGGCGCTCCTCGAGGTGGCGACCGCGCTGGCGGCGGTCTCGGTCGGTCTGGCCCTGGTCCCGCACCTGACGAACTACCTGCGGGCGGACCTCGGCCGCGCGGCCGCCCTCGTCGCGCTCGACCAGCTGTACGCCGCGACCGATCGCCTCCACGGCCTACGCCGGCTGGAGGAGCCGGCGTTCCAGGACACGCTCCGGCTCGCCGAGCAGGCCGGGCGGGACGGACCCGGCCGCTGCGTCGACGGCCTGCTCGGCCTGGTGCAGGGCGGGGTGCTGCTGACCGGTTTCCTCGGCACGCTGGTGGTGATCAGCCCGGTGATGGCCGTGCTGGTCGCCGCCGGTGGGGTACCCGTACTCGTCGCCGAACTGCGGCTGAGTCGGCGGCGGGCGAACCTGCTGTGGGAGATCGGGCCGGGCGAGCGCCGGGAGATGTTCTACGCCGGCCTGCTGACCAGCCTGTCGGCGGCCAAGGAGATACGTCTGCTGGGCCTGGGTGGGCTGTTCCGCCGCCGGATGCTCGCCGAGTTGGGCGCGGCCAGCGCCGCCCGCCGAAGCCACGACCGCCGGGAGGTCCGGGTCCAGGCACTGCTCGCGGTACTGGGCGCGGCGCTGTCCGGGGGCGGCCTGGTGTGGGCCGTCGCGACCGCGCGCTCCGGCGGACTCACCGTGGGCGACGTGGCCGTGTTCATCGCCGCCGTCGCCGGGGTGCAGAGCAGCCTGACCACCCTGATCGACCATGTCGCCGGCATCCACGTCGCCGGGGTGCAGAGCAGCCTGACCACCCTGATCGACCATGTCGCCGGCATCCACCAGGCGATGCTGCTGCTCGGGCACTACGAGCAGGTCGTCGACTGCCCACCGGACCTGCCGGAACCGGCCCGGCCGCGACCGGTTCCCCCGTTGCGGCGGGGCATCGAGTTCCGCGACGTCTGGTTCCGCTACGGTCCGGACCACCCGTGGGTGTTGCGGGGCGTGGACCTGTTCATCCCGTCCGGACAGGCGGTAGCCCTGGTCGGCCACAACGGCGCCGGCAAGAGCACGCTTGTCAAGCTGCTGTGCCGGTTCTACGACCCGACCCGGGGCGCGATCCGGTGGGACGGCGTCGACCTGCGTGAACTGTCCGTGCCCGAGCTACGGGCCCGGATCGGCGCGGTGTTCCAGGACTACATGACCTACGACCTGACGGCGGCGGAGAACATCTGGCTCGGCGACGTCGACCCGGCCGGCCCGGACCACGTACGCGTCGAGGACGGCGCCCGGATCGCCGACGCCGCCCGCCGGGCCGGCATCCACGAGACCCTCGAGTCGCTGCCCCGGGGGTACGCGACCATGCTCTCCCGGGTGTTCGAACTGGACGGCGACCCGGCGGACACCGGGGTGCTGCTCTCCGGCGGGCAGTGGCAGCGGGTGGCGATCGCCCGGTCCGTCCTGCCCGAGGCACGGGACCTGCTCATCCTCGACGAGCCGAGTGCCGGCCTGGACGCCGAGGCCGAACGGGACATCCAGCTCCGGCTGCGCCGGTACCGGGCCGGCCGGACCAGTGTGCTGATCTCCCACCGGTTGGGGACCCTCCGGGACGCCGACCTGATCGTGGCGCTGTCCGGTGGCCGGGTTGTCGAGGCGGGCCGGCACGAGGAGCTGCTGGCAGCCGACGGCACGTACGCCACGCTGTTCCGGACCCAGGCGGCGGGCTACGTCCCCGGGGCGTCCGGTACGGCCGAGGAACCGGGCGCCTCCGACAGGTCGACACCGACGGCCGGGTGCCCGGGGTCAGCAACAACGCCGCCCAGCTATCCGGCCTGCTGCCGGGACGTGACGTCGTGTCCGCCGGGCGATGACCGGGCGGCCCGCAGTCGGCGCAGGACCACGCCCCGCACCAGCTCCGGCGCGAGGGCACCGAAGGCCCGTGAGTCGAGGCTGTGCCGTGGCGCGTCGCCGAGGACGTAGACCTGCCCGTCCGGCAGCGCCGAGACCCGTTTGACCAACAGCTGGGTGGGGGCGTCGCCGTCGCCCGCGGTGATCCGGATGCCGGGCGGCGGCAGACAGACGACAACGGCGCCGACCCGCAACCGGCGCCGGAATCCCCGCCGGAGCACCAGGAGCTGGTCCCCCTCCTGGTAGGTCGGGGTCATGCTGTCCCCGTTCACCCCGACGACCTGGAGAACGGCACGGGCGACCAGCACGGCGATCCCGAGCGCCACGATCGCGCCGGCGACGATCAGCAGAGTGGGTTCGGGCACGGCGTCACGGTAACCGAGCACCGGGGCATCGGATAACGGCGGACGTCGGCCGGAGATGGGAGAACATGTCGTACGTGCTGTGGTTCAGCCGGTGTCTGCTGGCCCTGGTCTTCCTGGCGTCGGCCGCCGGCAAGCTGACCGGACGGCACGCGTTCCGGGCGTTCGCCGACTCGCTGCGGACGATGGACCTGCTGCCGGCGCGGCTGGTCGTTCCGGTGGCCGGGGCGGTGGTGGCGGCCGAGACGGCGGTGCCCCCGCTGCTGCTGGTTCCGCTGCTGCCGGTGCCACCGCCCGGCGCCGCGACGGCCTCGGCCGGATCCCCCGTGACCGGGGTCGGACCCGCGCTGAGCACGGTCGGATTCGCCCTGGCGGCAGCCCTGTTGCTGGGGTTCACGGTGACGGTCGCGACGGTACTGCGTCGTGGCACCTCGGCATCCTGCCGCTGCTTCGGGGAGGCCACGACGGCCCCGTTCGGCCGGCACCATCTCGTCCGCAACGTCGTACTGACCGTGATCGCCGGGACCGGCGGGTACGCCGCACTCGTGGACCCCGGCGCGACGGCCGGAGCCGCCGTGGTGTCGGTACCGCTGGCCGTGCTGGGCGCGCTCGTCGTGGTCCGCCTCGACGACCTCGTCGCCCTGTTCCGGCCCGCCGTCCCGTCGATGGGCGTGGCCCGTCGGGGTACCACCCCACGGGGCGGCGGGCCGGGCGGTTGAGCCTCGTGCGACCTCCGGGCCGGCTGGCGTGGGGGCGGACCCGACCGCGACCCGGTGGCGTACGGCGGGGTCAGGTGCGGAACGGCCCGGTGACGCAGTACGTGATGCCGCCGGAGGAGGAGCCCGAGGTGCCGCGCTGGGAGGAGAAGTACAGCCGGTTGCCGACCGGGGTGAAGGCGGGACCGCAGATCTCCGACGAGCTCTGACCGGTGATCCGGAGAAACACCGAGATCCGGCCGTCCGGTGTGATCACGCAGATCTCCATGTTGCCGCCGTCCTCGGCGACGTAGAGGTCGCCGAAGCTGGAACCGGTGATGTTGTCGACGCCGGTCAGCGGTGCCGGACCGGGGTTGACCAGGTTGTCGTCGTAGGCGAGCTCGTAGGTGTTGGTGGTGAGGTTGAGCTGCCAGATCCGGTTGTCACCCTTGGTGGTGAACCACACCCGGTCGTCGGAGTAGTGGCAGCCCTCGCCGCCGTTGAACGACTTGGCGCCGGAGACCTGCGACCGGGTCGCGGTCGGCGAGCCGTCCGGGTCGGGCACGGTGGCCCAGCTGAACGAGCCGGAGGTACCGCTTCCGGCGACCATCACCTGCAGGGTGCCGGTGGAGAGGTCACCCCAGGTGTTCGGCACGAAGCGGTAGAACTTGCCGTTGGTCTCGTCCTCGGTGAGGTAGATGACCCGCCGGTCCGGGTCGGCCGCCGCGGCCTCGTGCTTGAACCGGCCCATCGCCGGGCGGACGACCGCGGCGCCGCCGAGCGGGTACGTCTCCCACACCCGGCCGAGGCTGACCTCCTCGCAGGACAACCAGGTGTTCCACGGCGTCCGGCCGCCCGCACAGTTGTTGTTGGTGCCGGAGAGGATCCGGGACGCACCGGTGACGGTCCCGTTGGCGTCGAAGACGATCCGGGACGCACCGCCACCGGAGCCGGCGCTGGTCTCCGAGTTGGAGACGTAGACCCAGCCGCTGCCGTTGGCGAACACCGCCCCGCCGTCGGGCGCGTTGTGCCAGGTGTACGAGGTGCCGGGGACGACCTGCCCGGAGCGGGCGACGATCTGGCTGGTGAAGCCGGCCGGAAGTTGGATGCCGTGGCTGTTGGCCGGCTGCAGTGGACCGTACGGGCCGGGTGCGTTCTGCGCCGGTGCGGCGTACGCCGCCGACCAGGCGGTGAACGGCAACGCCACCGCGCCGGCCCCGAGCACCGTCGCGCGCAGCATGTTTCGTCGATCCATCGTGGACCTCCTTTGTGGGGGGTCCGGGCACCGTATCGATCCGTGCTGTCCAGTGGTCGGGGGATTCGTGAACGGCTGTTGTCGATGGACCGACGAACAGGTCCGACCCGGCCGCGTCCGGAGGGCCGGGCCGGGCCGACGTCGGGGCCGACGCCGGTGCCGGTGCCGACGGGCGGATCAGCCCTCGCCACCTCTGAGACCCGCACGGCGAACGCCTCACGAGGCCGACCGACGGCGCCCGGACCCGGTGACGACCTCGTCCCCGTCGCCGAGAACGAGTCGCCGCACGTCCGCGACCGACCGGGGAGGTGGCCCACGCGGGCCCGGAAATACCGTTGCCGCGCGGGCGCCGGGCATTTACTGTCGACGACAAGCAAGCGCTCGAAGGAGATCACCGGCAATGGTATGGAAAGCCAACCTCGAAGCACGGCGGTGTACCTCGCCGCACGAGGCCGGCATGCCCCACACCGGGTCGGTCTCCTACGGGAATGGCAACGAGAAGCAGGGCAGGCGGCCCGGATAGTCTCCAACGCGAGACGCGGAGCCGCCCACCCGGACAGGGATCGGGCGGCTTTTCTGTTGTTTTGCACCAGACACACAGGGGCGTAGCTCAGTTCGGCCAGAGCGCCGGTCTCATAATCCGGAGATCGCCGGTTCAAATCCGGCTCCCGCCACGTCCTGGTAGCTCAGTGGGAGAGCATCGGCTCGACAGGCCGAGGGTCGGAGGTTCGAATCCTCCTCGGGACACACACCGCGCGTTCGGTTATGGGTAGGCCCTGGGTCTTTCAAGCCCATGAAGCGGGTTCGAGTCCCGCACGCGCGACCATTCCCACGTCGCCCAACCGGTAGGGTAGACGGCTGTTAACCGTCAAGGTGCTGGTTCGAGTCCAGCTGTGGGAGCTGGTGACGGGGCGGTGCGCGTTCGCCCGCACACGTCTCCGCCTCGCCCGGGTAGCTCAGCGGGAGCAGCGCATCGTGCACACCGAGGAGGTCCCTGGTTCGACCCCAGGCACGGGCACGGTGGCGGTGGCTCGGTCTGGTCAGAGCGCCGGGTTATGGTCCCGGATGTCGCCGGTTCGAATCCCGGTGCGGCCTCGAGTGCCATCCACTATGGACTCCATCTCCACCCGGTCCGGTGCCGCTGCCGCTGCCGGAAGACGGTACGCTCCGGCCACCGACAGGAGGGCCCGGGTCGACGAAGGGGGAAAGCGTGCGAGCCGACGGCACACTCCCGGGAGGTCGCCAGGCGCCGCCCGGCGGTGCGACCGTCCGGACCCGGCCGGGGCCGGGCATCGCACCACGCGGAGTCACGCGGGCAGACACCTGGGTACGGCGAGGCCACCGCTGATGGCTTCGGCCACGTTTCTCCTGGAGCGCCTGGTCCGGTCCGGCATCCGCGACGTCGTCACGGTGGAACCGGCGACAGGCGGGCTCGCGGCAGTCGCGGGCACGGCCACCCGCCGGGACGCACCCCCGGTGTTCGTCAAGGCCTTCGTCGACGCGCCGGCCGACGACGTCTTCGTCGCGGAGGCCGAAGGGCTGGCCGCCCTACGCGAACTCGGCGGAGTGGCGACACCCGAGGTGATCCTGGCGGACCGGGAACTTCTCGTCCTGTCTGTGCTGCGGCCGAGGCCCCGCAGCGGGACCTTCTGGGAACAGTTCGCGCACACACTCGCCCGCCTGCACCTGGAGACGACCCATTCCCGATTCGGCTGGCACCGCGACAACTGGCTGGGCCGCCGTCGCCAGGTCAACACGTGGAACGACGACGGCTTCGTGTTCTTCGCCCAGCACCGGCTGCTCCGCTGGCTCGGGCAGCCCCGCGTCGACGCGGCCCTCGACCAGGGCGACCGGGCGGCGCTGGAGCGGCTGTGCCACCGGCTGCCCGAACTGCTGCCGGACCGGCCGGCCTGCCTGACACACGGCGACCTCTGGGCGCAGAACGTCCTGGCCACACCGGACGGGCGACCCGCGCTGATCGACCCGGCCGTCTCCTACCAGTGGGCCGAGGTGGACCTCGCCCACCTGTGGACCACCGCGCCCCCGCCCGAGGCGGACCGGTTCTTCGCGGTCTACGCGGAGCTGACCTCGCTCGATGCCGACTGGCGGGCCCGCATGCCGATCCTCCAGCTCCGGCAGCACCTCGCCGTACTGGCCCAGTTCGACGACGACTGGGGAGCGGCGGACCAGATCCGGGCCACGCTCGCCCCGTTCCGGACCCGTACCTGACCGGCAGTCCGACCGACGGCGGCCCGCGCGCTCACCACAGCGCCCCACCGCCTCACCGTGGCCGACGCCAGCGCCCATCAGTTGGCCACCTCTTGTGAAGTTCCGATCACTGTTGTGATCATGTGTCAATGCGTGTCCGGCTGCTGTCCGCCCGTCGTCCACTCGCCGGGCTGCTGGCCCTCGCCCTGACGGCGGCAGCCGCGGTGCTGCTGACGCCCGCGCCACCGGCGGCGGCCCACGGCACCCTGGCAATGTCCAACCCGGCCGAGGGGGCCAGCGTCTCCACCCCGCTGTCCGAGGTCGAGCTGTACTTCACGGAACGGCCCGCGTCGTACGCGTACTTCACGGTGACCGGACCGGACGGCGGACGTCTCGACGGGAGCTGGCGACACGGCGAGCCGAAGCAACTGGCCAAGCCGGTGACGGAGTACCTGCTGGTGGACGGCAAATTCGAGCCACAGCACTACACGGTCGGCTTCCCGGCGGTGGTCCTGGTGACACACTGGCCGGCGGCCGGCCAGTACACCGTCAACTATTTCACCGTCGCCTCGGACGGGGACACGGTGCGAGGGACCCTACGGTTCCGCTACACCGGACCGGGCGGCGAGGTGCCGCAGGGCTGGTCCCCGCCGACGAACCAGCCGGCACCGGAGCTGCTGGCGGCAGCCGAGGGGCACGGCCAACCGGCGACCGGGCAGACCGGGGACGCCGTCGTGCCGGCTTCGACACCCCCGGCCGTACCACCGGCCGCCGTTGGCGGCGGAGACGACGGGTTCGACTGGCCGCTGGCGGCCGCCTGGTTGGTGGCGCTCGTCGCGGTCGCCGCCGCGTTCGTCGGCTGGCGGCGGTGGGGTGCCCCGGCCACCGGGCGTGCCGGCGGTGTCCGGCCGTCGCGTTCCGGTTCCGGCGGGAGGTCGCGGCCCGGCCGTCGCGGCCCGGCGGGTTCCGGTGGTGTCCCACGCTCGGGTGGTGCCGGCACCCGTACGGTGCCGAAAACAACCGCGAAGCTGGTCACCCCGGCCGCCGGAAAGGTCAACCCGGCTGCAAAGCCGGTCACCCCGGCCGCTGAGCCGGTCACCGGAAAGGTCACCCCGGCCCCGGGAAAGACGCCCACGACGTCGACCGGCACGACCGGAGTGGCGGACCGGGACCCGCCGGTCCGCCGGGGCGTCACCGCTGGCGGTACCAACCGGACCGTTGTTGTCGCCGGTCTGCTGGTCCTGGCCCTGGTCGGCGGGTTCGGACTGGGTCGTACCACGGCGGGAGAGGCACGCCCGGCACCGACCGCGCCGACCGGCGATCCGGGACCGGTCGCGCTGCCGGGCCAGCACGCGCACGCCCCCGGCACCGGCGCGCACAGCCATCCCGGCGAGGGCCCGGCCGAGGCCGGCGGGCTGGCGGTCAGCGACGCGGGCTACACCCTCGAACCCGGACGGCGGTCCCAGGAGGCCGGACGGGCCGCCGACTACACGTTCTGGATCATCGGTCCGGACCGGCAGCCGGCCACCCGGTACGCGGTCGTACACGACAAGCCGCTGCACCTGGTCGTCGTCCGACGTGACCTGACCGGCTTCCAGCACGTGCATCCGGAGATGGCTCCCGACGGCCGCTGGACGGTCTCCCTCGACCTGCCCGAACCCGGTGCCTACCGGGTGTACGCCGACTTCACGGTGATCACCCCAGACGGCACCAACCTGCCGCTCGTGCTCGGCGTCGACCACCAGGCACCCGGCGCGGCCCGCCCGGCCGACCTGCCCGCGCCGCAGACCCAGGCGACCACCGGCCCGTACGTCGTGACGGTGGACGGTGCCCCGCAACTCGGCGTCTCCACTCCCCTGCTGTTCCGGATCAGCCGAGACGGCACCCCCGTCACCGACCAGCTCCAGCGCCACCTCGGCGCATACGGGCACCTGGTCGTGATCCGCGAGGGTGACCTCGGCTACGTGCACGTACACCCGGAACCGGAACTTTCCGGCGGAGCAGTCAGCTTCTGGCTCACCGCGCCCAGCGTCGGGCGCTACCGCGCCTTCCTCGAGTTCCGGTCGGACGACACGGTACGCACGGCCGAGTTCACGTTCGTCCTCACCGGATGAGTTCCCGAGCCGATGCCGGCCAGCTACACCCCCGACGACGGCGACGGTACGCATCCGCCGGTCGGTGGCCGGGGACGACAGGGCTGGTCAGCCTCCGTACCGGGGACACAGACCGCCGGGTGGCTGGCGGTCGGCGCCCGGGCGCCCGGGGGCCGGGTGGGTTGACCGCGAGGCAGCCCGCCGGAGTCGGCGTAAGTGCCGAAGGCCCCGCCGAGGCCCATGGTGTGCAGCACGGCCACCAGATACCACGACGGCGCGGCGAGACAGAGTGTGACACCACCACGGTCGAGCGCCCGGTGGGCCCGGACCAGCGCGCCCAGACCAGCCGAGTCGATCAACCCGACGTCGGCCAGGTCGAGGACAACCCGGGAGCACACCGCACCGACCGTCACCAGAGCCTGCCGCAGTATCTCGGCGATCCGCACGTCCAGGTCGACGGCGAGCCTCACCACCGCCATACCGTCGCGACACTCGACCCGGAGCACCCGGCCGTGGGCGCGCTCGCTGCCGCCACCCCGGCCAGCCCCGGCCGCGACAGCACCTGGCCCGTACCCGACGACCCGACCGGACTCGACGACGGAACCGGTCGCGACGATCCGGACGGCCCGGCCCGCCGTACAGCTCGAACATTCGTGCGGTCCGGCGGCGAACGGTGAACCGGCCCAGCCGTACTCGGTGAGCACCGGCCACACGAGCCGCGGATCCAGGTTGCCCCCGTCCTGGCCCGGAGCAGTCCGACCACAGTGGTCGCAGACCAGCACCGGTGGCTGGTTGTCGGGGCCAGGTACGACCGTCATATCGCACTCCCCGGCGGAAGGGGCCCGGTGCATGGCAGGACCGGCTCGAACCGATGCCGGCCCTGCCATGCACCTCATGGGGGCGAGCAATGCCTGATGGGCGGTGGGTACGGCTAGCCGGGTGGTCGGGCCGTGCCGATGACCCGGACCGGATCCGGGTCCGGGGTCCGGGCGTCGGACTCGATCTGGAAAACCTGGTCGACGCGGGCGATCTCGAACAGCCGGCGGAGTCGTGCCGACGGGGCCCGCAGTTCCAACCTGCCGCCGGCCCGGCGACTACGCCGGTGCAGGTCGAGCAGCAACCCGATCCCGGCGGCGTCGGCGTAGTGGCAGTCCGTCACGTCGAGCACGATCCGGGCGGGTCGCTGCTCGAGCGCCCGGTCGAACATCGGACCCACCCGGGGCACCACGGCCTGGTCGAGCCGACCGGCGACGGTCAACTCGACCGTCGAGGCGTTCACGGCGTCGCTCCGGACACCGTCAATCGCCCCGTGGGTGAACTCGGACACCGTATCTCCTCCCCCGTCGTCGGTTGGAGAACAGCCTGCCGGGCGGGTTCTGCGACGCCTCGACGGACCTGTGACAGTTCCATGACAACCCGGCCCTCGCCGGGCGCCTCGACACCGAGCCGGCAGCGGCGATTTTCCCGGTCAGGGTGTCGGCACGCATGATGGCGGGATGACAGGTGTGCTGGTGATCGAGGACGACGACCGCATCCGGCTGTCACTGGTGCTCGCGCTCCAGGACGAGGGCTACACCGTCCGTGGCACGGCGACGGCGGAGGAGGGCATCCTCGAGCAGCGCCGCCACCCGGCGGAGACGGTCCTGGTCGACCTGATGCTGCCGGGGGTCGACGGCTACGAGTGCATCCGGGAGCTACGGCGTACCGACGGTGTCCCGATCGTGGTGGTCAGCGCCCGGGACGACACCCACGACATCGTCGCGGCGTTGGAGGCGGGCGCCGACGACTACCTGGTGAAACCGGTGGCGATCAAGGAACTGTCGGCCCGGTTGCGGGCGTTGCGCCGCAGGTCACGGGCGACCCTGGCACCGGTGCCGGCGCTGACCTTCGGCGAGTTGGAGGTGGTGCCCGAAGCCGGCGAGGTACGGCTGCGCGGGCAACCCGTACCGGTGACCCGCACCGAGTTCCGGCTGCTCTGCGAACTCGCCCACCACGCCGGCCGGGTGCTCAGCCGCCAGCAACTCCTCGAGCGGGTCTGGGACTACGCCGTCGGAGACGAGCGCCTGGTCGACGTTCACGTGGGCCGGTTACGACAGAAGATCGAGGTGGACTCCGCCGCTCCCCGGTACCTGGTCACCGTCCGCGGTCTGGGCTACCGGCTCCAGCGATGAACCGGGCCGGGCTGCGTACCCGGGTGACCGTCGGATTCGCCGCCGGCGCGTTGCTCCTGTCGACAACGATGGCCCTGGTCTCGTACCAGATCACCCGGTCCTCGCTGCTCGAGGACCGGGAGCGCAACGCGGTGCGGGCGGCATACCTGGAGGCGGCGGTGATCCGGACCCGTCTCGGCACGGACCGGCCGGACGTCGGCGAGACGCTCCGATCGCTGGACACCGGCCAGACCCGACGCACCGTGCTACGTCGCAACGGCATCTGGTACGCCCGCAACGCGGACGCCGGCATCACCGAGGCGATCCCGCAGGCCCTGCAGGACGTCGTGGCCGGGGGAAGGCCGGCCAAACAACGGGTACGGGCCGAGGGACAGCCCGCCGTCGTGGTCGGGGTGCCGTTGTCCCGATCGACCGCCTTCTACCATATCGACTACCTGAAGGAACTGGATCACACGCTGCGGGTCCTGGGGCTGGTGCTGACCCTGGTCGCCATCATCACGGCCGCCGCCGGTGCCGGTCTCGGTTGGTACGCGACCCGGTACACCCTGCGGCCGATCAGGTCGGTGGCCGACGCCGCCCGTGAGATCACCAACGGCGACCTCACCGCCCGGCTCGACGCGGCGGCCGAACCGGACCTCGCCCAGCTCACCAGCTCGTTCAACGACATGGTCGACCAGCTCTCCCGGCGGATCGAGCGGGACCGCCGGTTCGCCGCCGACGTCAGCCACGAACTGCGTTCGCCGCTGCAGACGCTGGCCGCCGCGGCGAGCGTGCTCACCCGGCACCGCGACGACCTCGACGAGCGCACCCGCACCGCCGCCGGCCTGGTCGCCGACGAGGTCGCCCGGTTCCAGCAGCTCGTGAACGACCTGCTCGAACTGGCTCGCAGTGACCAGCCCGCCGACCGCCGCGCGGTCGACGTCAGCCGTCTCGTCCGACAGGTGTGCCGCTCGCGGCATCTGCCGGAGAGTCTTCTCGAACCCGGCGGAGAGCGGGAGCAGCCCTGGGTCGTTGACCGGCGACGGATCGAACAGGTTCTGGGCAACCTGCTGGACAACGCCAGCGCGCACGGGGGCGGGCCGTCGGCGGTCCGGCTCGGCAGGGTCGACGGGCGCTACTACATCGAGGTCGACGACGAGGGTCCCGGCGTACGGGCCGACCAGCAACAGGTGATCTTCGACCGCTTCGTCCGTGGCGGAACCGCCGGGGCCCGGGGTGACGGCGGTGGGACCGGTCTCGGTCTTGCGATCGTGGCCCAGCACGCCGCGGCGCACGGCGGGCACGTCGAGGTACGGGACCGACCGGGCGGAGGGGCCCGTTTCCGGGTCGAGCTGCCGGAGGTCGCCGGATGAGTCGTCTCCGCCCGACGTCGGCCCCCACCGGCCGCCGCACCGGACCAGGTTCCCTCGGCCGGGCCGGTCGCACACTCCTCGCCGGGGTCGTCCGCCGGGCCGGTCGCACACTCCTCGCCGGGGTTGTGCTCCTCGCCGGTTGTGGTGTGCCGGTCGAGACGTCACCCCGGCCGGTCGACCCGCCTCCCGGGGCGGTCCAGGCGACCCCCTCCCCCACACCGTTGCCGACCCGGCCCGGTTCCGTCGCCCAGCGGCTCTACCTCGTCCGCGACAGCCTGCTCGTGCCGGTGGTCCGTCGGGTACCCGTACCGCTGTCCGCCGCCGCGTTGCTCGACCTGCTGCTGGCCGGCCCGGACGACACCGAACAGCGCGCCGGGCTGACCAGCGCGCTGACTGGGCCGGACAGCGTCCTCGGGCTGCACGTGGTCAACGGCGAGGCGATGGTCGACATCGGCGAAGGGTTGTCCGGCACCGGACGCAACGACGAGATCCTGGCCTTCGGGCAGGTCGTCCGTACCCTGACCACGCATCCCGACGTCGACCGGGTCACGTTCCGGCACGACGGCGACGCGGTCGGCATCCCCCGTGCCGACGGTTCGCTGTCGCGTACCCCGCTGACCGACGCGGACTACGCGGACCTGCTAGCCCCCCGATGATCGCGGCCGGAGGCCGGCCGGGTCGGCCACGACCGCGGTCCTCGCGCGGATTCCGGGAAGCGCGGTGGCCGTCGTCGCGCGGCCACGACCGCGGTCCTCGCGCGGATTCCGGGAAGCGCGGTGGCCGTCGTCGCGTCGGACGGCAACCGTCGGCCGGCGCGGCACGGCACGGCACGGCGACCACAGTCGACCTCGACGGGCCGCCGATACGGCAGGCCCGTCGGCTCGCCGCTGACTCCGCCACCACGACGCCGGACGGACACACCGTGGACACGCAGGCCCGCGATCAGCCGTGTTCCGGCGGTGTCGGCGGCCCCTCGGGCGCTCCTCTCACGCCACCAACGACCCCGGATCCGTATTCAGCCCGGTCGACGTACGGCGAGCGCGCCGGTCGCGAGCACCCCCGGCGAAGCCGACCACAGAACGGGGCTACCTCTACCGAGAGCCAAAGGTAAGCTACTGTCTGGCGCGGTCGATCGGCTGGTATGACGTCTGTCCCTGCCCGTCGACGTCTCTCCCGCGGAGTCCGGCCACGCAGCCGTACCACCGGACATCTTCCCGGAACGCCTTCCGCCGCACCACATGTCCACGTCGCAGGCCAACTCGGACCATCGGCGCCGTCACACCGAGGTCCGGCGTGTCGATCGATCGCCCCCGGAGGTTGACCCTTGACCATCAAAGACGCGGCCCAGCCCTCGGCGGACCCTGCCGCCAAGCCGCCCTCGCTCTGGCACAACACCGACTTCACCAAATTCTGGTTCGGTGAGACCGTGTCACTGGTCGGCGCCCAGATAACGGCGCTCGCGCTGCCGTTGACCGCGGTGCTGGTGCTCGAGGCCGGCCCGGAACAGCTGGGCTTGCTCCGGTTCGTCCAATTCGTTCCGTTCCTCTTCCTCGCCCTGCTGCTCGGTGTCTGGGTCGACCGGCGCCGCCGCCGACCGATCATGATCGCGACCAACCTGATCCGGGCCGGTCTGATCCTGCTGATCCCGGCCTTCGCCGCCACCGACATGCTCAGCATGCCGGTGCTCTTCGTGGTTGCCCTGCTGATCGGCGTCTGCACGGTCCTCTTCGACGTCTCCTGGATGTCGTACGTACCGTCGCTGGTCAAGAAGGAACACCTGGTGGAAGCGAACGGTCGGGTCGGGGCAAGCTACTCCGCCGCCGAACTCGGCGGACCGGGCCTCGCCGGGGTGCTGATCCAGATCCTGACCGCGCCCGTGGTGCTGATCATCGACGCCGTCACGTACCTGGTCTCCGCCGTGTCCCTGATGATGATCAAGAGCGTCGAACCGGAGCCGGTCACACCGACCACCAAGCGGCACCTCGGCGAGGAGGTGCTCGAGGGCCTGAGGTTTGTCGTCGGCAACCCCTACCTGCGGGTGATCGCCACGATCGGCTCGGCCTACAACTTCTGCTACATGTTCATCGAGGCGGTCTTCCTGATCTACGCGGTGCGGACGCTGAACTTCGGCGCCGGGATGATCGGTGTGGTGCTCTCGCTCAGCGCGATCGGCGGCCTGATCGGATCGGTCATCGCGGGTCCGCTGACCCGCCGACTGCCGATCGGGCGGGTGTACCTCGTCTCCGTGATCGTCGGGTACTGCGGCCCGCTGCTCATCCCGGCCGCGTCCGGCCCGGACCTCGTCGAGGCACTGATGATCTGCGGGGCGTTCTTCTTCATGCGACTCGGTATCGGCGTGGCGAACGTCGTCGCGATCAGCCTGCGGCAGACCGTCACGCCGAACCGACTGCTGGGCCGGATGACGGCGGCGATGCGTACCTTGATGTACGGACTCGGCACCGTCGGCGCACTGGTCGGCGGCTTCCTCGCCGGTGTGATCGGGCTGCGGGGCGCGTTGTGGGTGGCGGCTGTCGGCGCCGTCCTGGCCGTACTGCCGTTGCTGCTGTCGAACATCCCGGCGCTGCGCGAGGTACCGCCGTCGCCGGACGACGACTCCGAGCAGGTCGCGACGGCGCCGGCCGCGGAGGCCGAGACGGTCGTCGCCGCAGCACCGGGCGCCGCGACGGTGGACGAGGGCCGGCCCGACGAGACGACCGGCGAGCCCCGCAGGGACTGACGCCGACGTGCCCGGGGGGGGGCGGGGCCCCCGGCCCCCCCGGGCACGGCGGGCGGGG
>NZ_JBDPLT010000067.1:0-34279 GCF_039871775.1 Plantactinospora sp. B5E13 | reverse complement strand
TCTACGAACACGTACAGTGCAGTCAGAAGGGTGTCGATGTCGGCAGTCACGAGCAGACAACGACACCCTTCCCTGTGTCGATACGCCAAGTCCCCCACCAGGCCAGATTTAGGACTCAATCATCTAGCATCCGTCCCGGCTCTGACCCGACCCGAGGAGTAGGGACCGATGACAGTGACGTTCGAGGTGACCGCGGATCCGCGAGCCTGGGTACGGGCCACCCGTCGGGCGATGCGTCCGTACCTGCTGGTCATCTGGGTGGGGTCCGCGTTGGTCGTGCTCGGTGGCGGCACGATCGTCGCGCTCGACCCGGCCGACCCCGGCGAGGGCATCCAGTTCATCGTGCTCGGTCTCGTCCTGCTGTCGCTGGGACCGCTGCTGCCCCGGCTGTCGGTACGGATGCAGAAGTGGCTGCTCACCCCACCCATCACCATCACCGTGAGCGACGAGAAGCTGGCCAGCCGATCCGCGACCTCGTCGTCCGAGTTCGTCTGGTCGGCGGTGCGCCGGGTGCAGGAGACCGACGACATGTGGCTGGTCCGCCTCGGACACACCCATCTGCTCATGCTGCCGAAGGACGGCACCGACGAGACCGGCCGGCAGGAGTTTCGTCGGCTGCTCGTGGACCGGGGTCTGGCCCGGTAGTCTCCGGTACCCGTACCCAAATCCGTTGGCCGGGGGGTGACCGGCCCGGCTATGGTCCGGCGATGCCGTTGCAGCCCGACCCCGACGATCCCGCCGGCTCCCTGCTCCACACGGTGGACGGCCGCCCGCTCGCCCGGTTGCGTCTCGGGGACGACGACGGGGAACAGGTCGTCGAAGACGTCCGGCCGCTGCCCGGGACGGAGTTGTCCGAGGTCGTCGACCAGGCCCGCCGGGACCTCGCCGGGCTCCGGCTGGAGACTCCGGACGACAACCTGCTGGCAGCCCTGCTGGCAAGTGGTCTCACCCTGGACCGGGCCGCCACCGACCTGCGGCACGACCTCGCCGACCTGCCGGAGGTTCCCGAGCTGCCGACGGGCTGGACCCTGGCCCCCGCCGGCTGGGACGACGACCTGGCCAGCGCGTGCGCCGCCGCGTACGGCCCGGACCATCCGGACGGCTCCTGGCGGGACGAGGACACCCGGTACATCAGCGTGATGTACGAGACCGGCGAACCGGTGCCGCCGCTGGTCACCGCCTCGGCTCGGGTGGTGGGGCCGGACGGGCGCAGCGCCGGTCACGTCCTCTGCGCCGGCCCGGTGCCGTGGACCGACGACGTCTGCGGCTGGATCCTCAACCTCGCGGTGGCGCCGCACGCGCAGGGCATCGGGCTGGGCCGGGCGTTACTGGTCCACACCCTGCACGGCACCCGCGACGCCGGGCTGCCGGCCCTCGGCCTCCAGGTCGCCGACGGCAACCCGGCGCGCCGGATGTACGACCGGGCCGGCTTCCGGGTACGCACCCGGGTCCTGGCGGTCAAGCTGCCCGCCCCGGAGTAGACCCGCCGACGGGTCGGGCTCGACTCCGACGGTCGGGCCGGACCGGTTGGTTCCGCCACGGGACCGGCCGGGGAATCCGTCCACACCGGAGTCAGCCGTCGTAGTCGATCTCCAGAGTGTCGGTCACCGGGCTGGCCTGGCAGGTCAACACGTAGCCGGCGGCCAACTCGTCCGGCTCCAGGGCGTAGTTGCGGGCCATCGTCACCTCGCCGGAGACGACCTTCGCCCGACAGGTCGAGCAGACCCCGCCCTTGCAGGCGTACGGCAGCTCGCCGCGGACCTTCAGCGCCGCGTCGAGGACCCGCTCGTCCCGCCCCATCCGGAAACTCGACGTCCGACCGTCCAGCCGGATCGTCACCTCACTGCCGGCCGCCGAGCCGGCCTCCGGCCTGACCGGCGGCGCGGGCGGGGTGTCCACGTGGAACAGTTCCGCGTGCACCATCTCCGCCGGCACCTGCCGGGCGGCCAGCACCTCCCGGGCGGCCAGCACCATCCCGTACGGGCCACAGAGGAACCACTCGTCGATCCGGTCGGTCGGTACGAGCGTGTCCAGCAGCCGGCCCAGCCGGTCGGCGTCGATCCGGCCGGAGAGCAGCGGTGACTCGCCCGCCTCCCGGGACAGTACGTGCAGCAGGTGCAGCCGCTGCGGATACCGGTCCTTCAGGTCCGCCAACTCGTCGGCGAACATCACCGTACGGGCGTGCCGGTTGCCGTACACCAGGGTGAACGTGCTCGCCGGCTCGACCGCGAGCGCGGTCGCGACCAGCGCGAGGACCGGGGTGATCCCGGAGCCGGCGACGACCGCCGCATAGTGCCGGACCCGGTCCGGGGTGAACGCCGAGGTGAAGTGCCCGAGCGGCGGCAGCACCTCGACGGTGTCCCCGGCCCGCAACGCGCTGACCGCGAACCGGGAGAAGGCGCCGCCCGGCACCTCGCGCACGCCGATCCGCAGCCGACCGGTCCCGGCCAGCTCCACCGGGGTCGAGCAGATCGAGTACGACCGCCGCACCTCCAGGTTCTCCTCGTCGAACCGGCGTACGGTGAGGTGCTGGCCGGCCCGGAAGGCGAAGACGTCCCGCAGTTCGACCGGCACCGCGAAGGTGACCGCGACCGCGTCCTCGGTCAGCCGGTCCACGGCGACGACCGGCAGCGGGTGGAAGACCGGCCGGCGACGTACCGGTCTGGTGATGGTCACGCTCACAGTGCCCTCAGGTGGTCGAAGGGTTCCCGGCAGGCCCGGCACCGCCACAGTGCCTTGCAGGCGGTCGAACCGAACCGGCTGATCTGCTCGGTGTCGGCGGTCCCGCAGCGCGGGCAGCGTACGGACAGGGACAGCGCCACCGGACCCGCCGGCCGGGACGCCGGCCCGGGCGGGGCGATGCCGGCGGCGGCGAGCTTCGCCCGACCGGGCTCGGAGATCCAGTCGGTGCTCCAGGCCGGCGCGTAGACGGTGCGTACCTCGGCATCCGGGTGCCCGACGGCGGCGAGCGCGGCCCTGATGTCGGCCCGGATAACGTCCATCGCCGGGCAGCCGGTGTAGGTCGGGGTGATCGTCACGGTGACCCGTCCGGTTTCCGGCTCGACCGCCACGTCCCGCAGGATCCCGAGGTCGTCGATGGTCAGCACCCGCAGCTCCGGGTCCACCACCGCCGCCACCGCCGCCCGCGCGGCGTTCAGCCCGGTCACCACCTTCTCCACACCCACTGCGTTCCTCGCGCTCACCAGGAGGCTCCGGGGTGGGCGCGGTGGACGACCTGCATCTCGGCGAGCAGGTAGGAGAGGTGTTCGGTGTGCCGACCGGCGCGTCCGCCGTCCGGCGCCCAGCCGTCGGCCGGCCGGTCCAGCGTCGCGGCGGCCAGCACCGGCTCGACGGTGGCCAGGAACTCGGCCCGCAGCCCGGCCGGGTCGACCGGCGCGGTCGGGTCGGGGGTGAACAGCTCGTGGGTGTACGGCCAGACCTCCTCCACCGCCGCCTGCATCCGCCGGTGCGACTCGGCGGTGCCGTCACCGAGCCGCACCGTCCACAGCCGAGCGTGGTCGAGGTGGTACGCGACCTCCTTGCACGCCTTGCCGGCGATCGCGGCGAGCCGCTCGTCGGCGCAGTCGCGCAGCGCGGTGTAGAGCGGCAGCTGGTACGCCGCCAGGAAGAGCAGCTTCGCGATGGTGACGGCGAAGTCCCCGTTCGGCAGCTCGACCAGTAGGCAGTTACGGAAGTCGCGGTCCCCCCGCAGGTAGGCAAGCGTGTCCTCGTCCCGGCCGGCGCCCTCCAGCTCACCCGCGTACGTCAACAGCAGCCGGGCGGCGCCGAGCTGGTCCAGGGCGATGTTGGCGAGTGCGACATCCTCCTCCAGCTCCGGGGCGGCGGAAACCCATTCCCCGAGCCGTTGTGCGGCGATCAACGCGTCGTCGCCGAGCGCCAGCAGGTGCGGCACCGTCGTGCCGGCCGGGGTGCCGGTCGTGCCGGCCGCACTGTCGACAGACGTGTTCACAGGTGCGCCGCCCCGTCCGGTACCTGGTAGAACGTCGGATGCCGGTAGACCTTGTCGGCGGCCGGGGCGAAGAAGGCGTCCTTCTCGTCCGGGCTGGAGGCGGTGATCACGGCGGCCGGGACGACCCAGATCGACACTCCCTCCTGGCGGCGGGTATAGACGTCCCGGGCGTTGCGCAGCGCCAGCTCGGCGTCCGGCGCGTGCAGGCTGCCGACGTGACTGTGCGCCAGCCCGCGCCGGGGTCGGACAAAAACCTCCCAGAGCGGCCAGCCGCGCCGGTCCGTCGACCCGTCGGTCATGCCGCCACGGTCGCTCACGCCGCCACCTCCAGTCGCTCGGCGGACCGGGCCGCCTGCTTGGCCGCGTACGTCTCGGCGGCCTCCCGCACCCACGCCCCGTCGGTGTGGGCCCGCTTCCGGTGCGCGGCGCGCTGCCGGTTGCACGGCCCGTCGCCGGAGATCACCCGCATCAGCTCGGCGTAGTCCGGCTGGGTGAAGTCGTACGCCTGCCGTTCGGCGTTCCAGCGCAGGTCGGGGTCGGGGATCCGGAGTCCGAGCACCTCGGCCTGCTGCACGCACATGTCGACGAAGCGCTGCCGCAGCTCGTCGTTGGAGAACCGCTTGATCTTCCAGGCCATCGACTGCTGGGAGTGGGTGGAATCGCCGTCCGGTGGGCCGAACATCGCCAGCGACGGGTACCACCAGCGGTCGACCGCGTCCTGGGCCATCTCCCGCTGGGCCGGGGTGCCGTGCGCCAGGGTGTGCAGGATCTCGTAGCCCTGTCGCTGGTGGAAGGACTCCTCCTTGCAGACCCGGATCATCGCCCGGGCGTACGGCCCGTACGAGCACCGGCAGAGCGGGACCTGGTTGACGATCGCCGCCCCGTCCACCAGCCAGCCGATCGCCCCGACGTCGGCCCAGCTCAGCGTCGGGTAGTTGAAGATCGAGCTGTACTTCTGCCGGCCCGCGAGCAGCAGGTCGACCAGTTCGTCCCGGGTCACCCCGAGGGTCTCGGCGGCCGCGTACAGGTAGAGGCCGTGCCCGGCCTCGTCCTGGACCTTGGCGAGCAGGATCGCCTTGCGCTTGAGCGACGGCGCCCGACTGATCCAGTTCCCCTCCGGCTGCATGCCGATGATCTCGGAGTGGGCGTGCTGGGCGATCTGTCGGATCAGGGTCCTGCGGTAGGCGTCCGGCATCCAGTCCCGGGGTTCGATCTTCTGGTCGGCCTCGATCAGCCCGGTGAAGTACGCCTGCGGGTCGGTGTCGGTCGCGGCGCCGTCCGCGACGTCGGGACGCCCCCGGGCTGCGGCGGCCCGCAGCGCCGCCTCGGCCGCCTCGACCTGATCAAGCAGCCCGTCGGCCGGCCGGGCGTCCGGCTCGGGAAAGTGATGTCCGTACACAGAATAAGTGTTACAGCTCAACTAGCCGGATACCAAGACGTGTAACAGAACTGCCGCCGAGCGAGGCGGCGGTGCCGGCCGGTACGACGGGAGCGACTGACCGCCGACGGAGCGATGACCCCGGTCACAGCAGCCGCCACTTTTCCGGACCTAATGCCGAATAGCCTTCTATTCCAGGGCACCTCACAACAATTTCACGAGCGCGCCACCTGGCGAACCGCCCCGGGCGACGTAAGCTTTTCCCGTCCCGTACAGCCGTTTCCCCCGGTGGTACGGGGGCGCGGAGCACCACTGGGTGCGGGGCCTGCGGACGCATCGGCGCGATCCGACGGGACCTCCGACGCCCCGGACAGCCGGCCCCCGCCCTCACGCTTGGAGCCCGTATTTCTCATGCGCTCCCGTATGCCCCTGGTGGTCACGCTGGCCGCTGCCGTACTCGGCGGGCTGCTGCTCGTCCCGGTGGTGTACGCCAGGGTCAGCCCGCCACCGAACCAGGAGGCCATCCCGGAGGCCACCGAGGCCATCACCCCGCCGCCCGAGCAGCAGCAGGAGAAGAGCGCCCCGACCGGGATCACCCCGGCCGCGCCGCCCGCCCCCGAACTCGCCGCCGGGCCGGTGTCCGTACCGGGCGTGGACGGCTTCTTCTCCTGGGCCCTGCTGGACCGGCACAGCGGCAAGATCTCCGGCGCCCGGAACATGACCGCGACCAACTCGACCGAGTCGATGATCAAGGTCTGGATCGTCTCGGACTACCTGCGCCGGCTCGGCAACCGGAAACCGGCGGAACCGATGCTCAAGGCGGCCAGCCACGCGATCCGGGACAGCGACGACCGGGCCGCCGAGGTGCTCTTCAACCAGGGCGGCCGGGCCCCGGTGATCGAGCGGCTGATCAAGATGTGCGGACTCACCGACACCAGAGCGGTGGTCCCGCCGAAGGCGAGGACCGTCTGGTGGAGTTACACCCAGATGTCCGCTCGGGACGCCGTCCGGATGGGAGAGTGCATCAAGGACGGCACCGCCGCCGGCAAGAAGTGGACCACGTGGGTACTGAACGAGATGACCAAGGTACGCGGTAGCACCGCCGCCAAGGACCAGAAGGCGGGCCGGGGCGGTGGCCGCTGGGGCATCATCGACGGCCTCCCGCCAGAGCTCGCCAAGGGCGTGGCCATCAAGAACGGCTGGACCCGGATCGGGGCCGACTGGAAGTGGCACCTGAACTGCCTCGCGATCTCGGGCGACTGGGTGCTGTCGGTGCTGACCCGCTATCCGGCGAACAAGAGCCTCGACTACGGCGCGAAGATCTGCGCCAGCGTCGCCAGCCAACTGGTGACGCCGCGTCCGGGCGCCGTACTCAAGATTCCTCCGCCGATCGACAACGCGGCGGCCAAGCCCGGTGGGAGACCCTCCTGATGTCCAGCGACCAGCGACGCGGTACGTCCGCGCCCGACTCCAACCGCCGAACCCTGCTCCGGCTGGGCCTGATCAGCGGCGTCCTGCTGGTGCTGGTACTGGTCGCCCTCCGGCTCCTGCCGGGATCCCCGCTCGCCAGCAACGCCGCCGCCCGGTGGGGTGAGCCGACCGGTGGCCCAGGCGCGACCGCCGGACCGTCGGAGCAGCCGACGCCGACGCCGACCCCGAGCCCGAGCCTGCCGCCGCTGCCGGTGGCGCCGACCGACGTCGACGTCGACACCGACGGCTGGTGGAACTGGGCGTTGCTGGACACCCGGACCGGCACGGTCACCGGCTCGGACAACATGGACGAGACCAACCCGACCGCCTCCATGATCAAGGCGTGGATCGGCGCGGACTACCTGCGCCGCGCCGCCGAGCAGGGCCAGACCCCGAGCGACGCCCGGTTGGACGAGGTCTCCATCATGATCCGGGACAGCGACAACAACGCCGCCTCGGACCTCTACAAGGTCAACGGCGGTACGGCGTCGATCCGGCGCCTGATCAGCACCTGCGACCTGACCGACAGCAGTCCCGCCCCGGACGGCGGCTGGAGTCGTACCGCGCTCTCGGCCCGGGACGCGGCCCGGATGGGCGCCTGCATCGCCGACGGCCGGGCCGCCGGGCCGAAGTGGACCAACTGGCTGCTCGACGAGATGCGGGCGGTCCGCGGCGTCGGCAACTTCGGCATCCGCAAGGCGTTCCCGCCGCAGGTGCAGAAGACCATCGCGATCAAGAACGGCTGGGTCGACCGGACCCCCGAGCAGAAGTACACCGTCAACTGCCTGGCCGTCGGCGACGGCTGGACCATGGCGGTGGAGACCCGCTACGACATCAACCTCGGCTACACGTACGGCGCGAAGATCTGCGAGGAGGTCGCCGCCCAGCTCCGTACGGACTGAGCCGTCAGAAAGGGCCCGTCCCTGCCCGAAGCGACAGGGAGGGGTCCTTCCTGACAGCCGTGCGATCAGCCGACGAAGAACGCCGGGCCGTCGGCCGGCAGGGACGGCAGGTCGGCCAGTGCGGCGGCCCGGCGGGCGAACTCCCGCAGTCCCGCCACCTGCCGCTCGCCGAGCGAGAAGTCCAGCGTCCGGAAGTACGTCGCCAGCGTCGCCGCGTCGAACGTCTCCCACCGGGCCGCCGCCTCGGCGACCTCGTCCAACTCGGCCAGGCAGAGGTCACGGGACCGGAGGAACGCCTCGTGCACGTCCTTGACCAGGCCCGGGTGGTCGGTGGCGAAGTCGCGGCGTACCGCCCAGACGGCGAAGACCATCGGCAGGCCGGTCCAGTCCCGCCACGCCTGCCCCAGGTCGGTGACCTCCAGTCCCCGGCCCGGCGCCTCGTGGAGGGCCCGCAGGGCCACGTCGCCGATCAGCACACCGGCGTCGGCCTCGAGCAGCATGGTGGTCAGGTCGGGCGGGCAGCTGAAATACTCCGGCGTGACCCCGTACTTCTCGGCGAGCATCAGCCGGGCCAGCATCACGCCGGTCCGGGAGGTCGAGCCGAGCGCGACCTTGGCGCCGTCCAGCTCGGCGAGCGGGCGGGTGGAGACCACGTTCACCGAGAGCACCGGCCCGTCGCTGCCGACCGCCAGGTCGGGCAGGAGCAGCAGCTCGTCGGCGTGCTTGAGGTATTCGACCAGCGTGATCGGCCCGATGTCGAGGTCACCGGCGACCAGCTGGGCACTGAGCCGCTCCGGCGAGTCCTTGTGCAGGTCGACGTCGATCAGCGCGCCGGAGCGCATCAGGCCCCAGTAGATCGGCAGACAGTTGAGGAACTGGATATGTCCTACCCGGGGTCGCCGTAGCTCGGTCATGATCCGACGGTAGACCTCGAATCGGACGCCCGCTCAGCCGACCGGCACGGAAGTGGCGGGTGCCGCACCACCCGGCTCCGGTGCCGCGCCGGGCTTCGGTACCGCGCCAGCGGGCTCCGGCTCCGGTGCCGCGCCGGGCTTCGGACCCGGTCGCCGGATCGACTCGGTCCGGACCGCCCGGAGCACCACCGGGACCACGGCGGCGACCACGGCCAGGCCGGCCAGCGCGGTCACCGCGACCAGCGGACGCGGCGCGAACCGGGTGAGCAGCAGACCGCCGACCAGGTACCCGAGCATGCCGGCGCCCTGGATCGCCGCGCTCTGGGTGGCGAAGGCGCGTCCGCGTACCGTCGCCGGCACCCGGTCGACCATCAGCAGGTTGCTGAACACGTTGAGGCCGCCGTTGGCCACCCCGCCGAGCAGCCAGAGCGGGATCAGCCACCCGGCCGTGGGAACCGTGGCGCCGAACAGCACCGCCAGGCAGGCCAGGCCGAGCATGGCCAGCACGCTCCAGACCCGGGCGGCATCGTCGGGCAGCCGGCCGGCGGCGCCGGCCAGCAGCCACGACCCGGCCAGCATGCCGGCGGTCCAGGCCATGCTCACCAGGCCGTACGTCGTGGTGGAGGCGGCCAGGGTCTCGCGTACGTAGAAGACGTCGATCACGTTGACCGCACCGACTCCGGCGACCGTGGCGGCGATGGCGAGCACCATGGTCCAGAGCAGCGGATCGTGCCGCAGCCGCCACCCCGGGCCGGCGGACTCTCCGACGTCGCCGCGACCGGGCGGGGTCGCTCCGGTCGCGGCCGTCGACCCGGTGCCGGCCGCGACGCGGCCCACGGCCGTCGACCGTCGCCCTCCCCGACGGGTACGCAGCAGCAGCCCCGCCCCGACCAGGGCCAGGTAGCTGGCGGCGTCGAGCAGCAGCGGCAGTCGTACGCCGAACTCGCCGACCAGCAGTCCGGCCAGGCCGGGCGCGACCAGCAGGCCCAGGAAGCCGGCGGTCTGGTTCACGGCGCTGGCCCGGGGCAGGTCCTCGCGGCGGACCATCTCGGGCAGCAGCGCCGCCAGGACCGGTTGGGTCACCGCCAGCCCACAGGCGAGCAGGGCGACCAACAGCATGATCACTTCGGCCCGTTCGGTGTACGCGAGGACGGCGCAGCAGGCGGCCTGCACCAGACCGGCCCCGATGAGCAGTCGACGGCTGTCCACCCGGTCGGCGAGCCGTCCGGTCAGCGGGGCGAGCAGCACCAGCGGGAGGGTCGCGGCGAGCATCACCCCGGAGACCGCGAGTCCGCCGGCGCCGGCCGACTGGAGGGCGAGGGCCAGGGAGGTGGCGGCGAGGTAGTCCCCGCAGGTGGAGAAGGCCCGGGCGCCGGCGGCCAGGTGGACGTCGGTCCACCGGGAGGCAGGCAGGTCAACGCCGGCAGTCGTGAAGGACATGCTTCGAAAATAATCCTTCATAACCACCCGGGCAAGCCCCGGCGTCGGGAGTCAGTCGATCGGCATCGCCATGTAGTGGGCCGCCACCGGCCGGGCACCCTCAGGCGGCTCGGTACGGTCACGACGCCGGTACGGCTTCATCAGCTCCCGTACCGCCGCATTCAACGTGGTCAGCTCCTCGGCGGTCAGCATCAGCACCGACCCGCCGTACGCGGTGGCGTCGTACCACTCCTTCGACTCGTCCCCGAGCCGCCGTGCCCACGCCCGGATCCGCTGGTAGTCCCGGGCGGCGTACACCTCTATCAGGGTCTCCTGGGCGGCGCGCGCCTCCTGTGACGAATCCGGCCCGGCCTCCACCCCGAACGAGCGCACGCTGCTACGCCACAGCCGCTCCCGGGCGTCACCCCGGCTGGGCGCCTGCTCGACCAGGCCAAATCTGGCCAGCTCCCGGAGGTGGTAGCTGGTGGCGCTGGGCGACAACCCGACGATCTCGGCACACTCGGTGGCGGTGATCGCGGTGTCGGTGGAACTCAGATGCTCCATGATCTCGACCCGGGCCGGATGCGCCAGCGCCCGCATCACCTGCGGATCGCTGATCACCAACGAACGCTGCTCCACGGGCTGCTCAGTCATGCCCCCATGATCCCGCGCCAGCCCGGACCGACCTAAACCACTCGCTGGCCGGCCGGTTCCGGCGTACGCTTACCGGCCCTGCCGACGGCCGCGGTGAGCACGCACCGCAGCGGACGTCCCCGCGCCGGGGCTGGCCATCCAGCCCGACGGACACGCGAGCAGAGCAGATCGTCGTACCCGAGGAAGTTCGATGACCGTGCCCGACCTCGCCACCGACCCCGCGCCCGACCTCACCACCGACCTCGCCGCCGAGCGGGCCCACCTGACCGCCTCCCGGGCCGCGCTGCGCCGGATGCGGGAACACGCCGAGGCGCTGTTCCGCTCCGGCGACGGCGTCGCCGGTGACGCGTACGCCGCCGAGACCCTCGGCACCACGCTCGCCCGCCGGGTCGCCGAACTCGCCGACGACCCGACCACCCCGCTCTTCTTCGGCCGCCTCGACTTCGCCGACGGCGACTACCACATCGGCCGGCGACACGTCACCGACGAACTCGGCGAACCCATGGTGCTCGACTGGCGGGCCCCGATCTCCCGGTCGTTCTACCGGGCCAGCGCCCGCGACCCACAGGGCGTACGCACCCGGCGCCGGTTCGGCTTCCAGACCGGGGAACTGACCAGCTTCGAGGACGAGCACCTCGACCGGGGTGAGGAGTACGGCACCAGCAGCCGGATTCTCACCGCCGAGATCGAACGCCCCCGGGTCGGGCCGATGCGGGACATCGTCGCCACCATCCAACCCGAGCAGGACGAACTGGTCCGGGCCGAGCTGGCCGACTCGATCTGCGTCCAGGGGGCGCCCGGGACCGGGAAGACGGCGGTCGGGCTGCACCGGGCCGCGTACCTGCTCTACCTGCACCGGGAACGGCTGCGCCGCTCCGGCGTACTGGTCGTCGGACCGAACCGGGCGTTCCTGTCGTACATCTCCGCGGTCCTGCCCGCCCTCGGCGAGGTCGAGGTGACCCAGGCGACCGTCGAGGACCTGGTGACCTCGGCGACGTACCGGCCGGACGGCACCGCCACCGGTACCCCCCTCGCGGTCCGGGGGATCGACCCGCCGGAGACCACGGTGGTGAAACACGACCCCCGGATGGCCGAGGTGCTGCGCCGGGCGCTCGCCGGGCTGGTCCGCGATCCCGAGGACCCGATCACCGTCTCCGACGGGTCGTACCGGTGGCGGATCACCGCCGAGGCGCTGCGCCGGGTGGTCGCCGAAGCCCGCCGGGAGGACCTGCCGTACGCCACCGGCCGGGAACGGGTCCGGGCCCGGGTCGTCGGGCTGCTGCAACGCCAGGCCGAGGCCCGCCGGGGCGACTCACCCGGCGACGGCTGGCTGCGCCGGATGGGCCGGTCGAAGCCGGTCACCGAGTTCCTCGACCGCTGTTGGCCGGCGGTCACCCCGGACGGGCTGGTGCACCGGCTGCTCGCCGACCCGCAGGCGCTGGCGGAGGCCGCCGCCGGGCTGCTCACCGAGACCGAGCAGGCGGCGCTGACCTGGCCGAAGCCGCCGCGCACCCCGAAGGCGGCGAGGTGGAGCGCGGCGGACGCCGTACTTGTCGACGAGGCCGCCGGCCTGATCGACCGGCTGCCCAGCTTCGGGCACGTGGTGGTCGACGAGGCGCAGGACCTCTCCCCGATGCAGTGCCGGGCGATCGCCCGACGCAGCGAGCACGGCTCGCTGACCCTGCTCGGTGACCTGGCCCAGGGCACCGCGCCGTGGGCCGCCTCCGACTGGCGGGAGTCGCTGCGCCACCTGGGCAAGCCGGACGCCTCGGTGGTGCCGTTGACCATGGGGTTCCGGGTACCGGCCGTGGTGGTCGCGTTCGCCAACCGGCTGCTGCCGGTGCTCGCGGTCGACGTACCGCCGGCCGAGTCGCTGCGCCGCGACGGCGCGCTCGACATCCGTACCGTCGAGGACCTGCCGGTGGCGATGGTGGCCGAGGTGCGGGCGGCGCTGGCGCACGACGGCTCGGTCGCGGTGATCGCCGCGGACGACGACGTTGACCGGCTCCGCGCGGCGCTCGCCGACGCCGGGGTGCCGACCGCGACCGCCGACGAGGTCGAGGCCGGGACGCGGGTCTCGGTCGTGCCGGCCACCCTGGTCAAGGGCCTGGAGTACGACCATGTGATCGTCGTCGAGCCGGCCCGGATCGTCGCGGCGGAGCCCCGCGGCCTGCACCGCCTCTACGTGGTGCTGACCCGGGCCGTGTCCCGACTCGCCGTGCTGCACAGCGCCCCGCTGCCCGCGCCCCTCGGCTGAGACCGGCGGCGGGGCGGCGGCCCGGGGGCGACGGAGGCCGAGGCCGACGGGTCGACGGGGCGGCGGCCGGGATGGCGGCTCGGTAGGCTCGGCCGGTGCCGAGAGGAGGCCGAGTGTCCTGGCCGGACAGTGGTGCCTGGATCGTCAGCACGACGTCGACCGCCACGAACTGGGCATTGGCCACCGCCGTGCTCGGCGCGGCGTCGACACACCGGGTGGCGGTGCTCCGGATCGTCGGCCCGGACGAGGAACCTGCCGCCGCCCAGGGCTTCCGGCACACCGACGGGCTGGCCAGCCAGCTCGACGTGCGGGCCGGTGGCAGCGATCCACTCACCGTCGACGACGTCGTCGGGCTGGTCCGCTCGCTGGCCGGGCGGCACGGCCTGGTCCTGGTCGGCGCCACCTCCGGGCTGCTCGCACCGCTCGGCGGCGACGGCTGGACGCTCGCCGACCTGGCCTGGGCGTTGGGTGCGCCGGTCGTCGTGGTCACCGGTTCCGGGGCGGACTCCACCAACCACACCCTGCTGGCCCTCGACGCGCTGGCCAACCGGGAGCTGCCCGCCACGGTGGTCGCGATCGGCGCGGGGAACACCTTCGACACCCTGCCGGTGGCCCTGGCCGGCCGGATCCCGGACGAGGCGACGCAGCGCCCGGAACTGGTCGCGACCGAGGCCGTACGGTGGCTCGACCCCCTGCTGCACAGCGGCCCCGAACGGCGACCGGCGGCCGCCGACAGATCCGTCGTCGACACCTCTGATGCCGACGACGCCGACTCCGGTGACTCCGGTGTCGGTGACTCCGACGCCGGCGTCCCGGTCGGACCGGCGCCGGTCGGACCGACGACGCCGACCGCCGACCCGGCTCCGAGCGGCACCGGCCAGCTCCGGACGGCCGGTACGGTCAGCGGCCGACGGGTGCTGCTCGTCCTGCTCGGCGTCTTCGTCGCGCTGGTGCTGCTGCTTTGCGGCATCACCGTCGCCGGTCTCGGTGACGACCCGCTCGACCGTACCGAGATCTCCGTCGAGTCACGACGGGTCGGGCCGGGCCACCCGGCACCGGAGCCCGCCTCGGCGCACGCCGTTCCGGTCACCCCGCCGGGGATGCCCCGGCCGCTCCGGCCCCCGGCCAGCACGGTCTGCCCGCAACACGTCGGCACGGTGCGGCCGACCTCCCCGGACCGGCGGACCACGGCCCGGGTCGACGCCGCCTGGCTGCGGATCGAACGCTGGCTGGCCGAACACGCCCCCCGGAGTCGCCAGTCGCTGCGTCCGCCCGCCGCCGCGAAGCAGATCGACGCCCTGCAGGTACGGATGTCCGTCGCCTTCCCGCCCGACCTGGTCGCCTCGCTGCGCCGGCACGACGGCGCGACGCCCGGAGGCTTCAGGCTGACGTTCCTCTACCGGCTCATGTCGCTGCCGGAGATCGTCCGCAGTTGGGAGGTTTCCTGCACCGTCCTCGCCCGCGCGCCGGGGGACGACGACTGGTGGCACCGGTCGTTCGTCCCGTTCGCGGATGCCGGAGACGGTGGCGCCCTGCTGGTCGACCAGCGGTCCGGTGGACACGGCCGGGTCGGCGAGTTCTATCCCGAGGACGGCACCCGGTTCGACGGCTGGCCGCCGTCGGTGACGGAGCTGTTGGAGGGCGTGGCCCGGTCGGTGGAGAGCGGCGAGCCGTATCTGGGACGGTTCCGTCCGGTCGTCACCGCGGACGGCGTACTGGAGTGGGAGGGCGTGGTCCCGGCGACGACCGGACCGCCCAGGTAGCCACCGGCCGCTCCGTCGGGTGTCGCCGGTCCGTCGGTAGGTGGAACCGGGTGGCGGAGGCCGGACCGGTGACTCCCCCACGACGTGGATCGGTGGATCGTCACCAGGGCCGACGATCCGTCCGACTGAGCCGGACATGCTGGGACGAGCGTTCCGCCGCACCCGTCCCGCTGTACCCGTTCCGCCGCACCCGTTCCGCCGCAGCCCGTTCCGCTGTGACCCGTTCCGCTGTGACCCGTTCCGATCTGGACCTGGGAGGGCCCGTGCACGCGCCTCATGTTTCCCGGTCGCGACGCGACATTCTCCGTACCGCGGTGGGCTCCACCGTCGCGCTGACCGCGCTCGCCGCCGGCGCGACCCCGGCCGTCGCCGCACCGACGACCACCGCCCGGGGCGGCTCCCGCGCCCTGCCCAGGGACGCGCTGGAGGCCGGCCTGCGGGCGATCACCGACGCCGGCATGCCGGGGGTCTTCGCCGAGGTACGCGACGGCGGGGCGACCTGGCGCGGGGCGAGCGGGGTCGCCGACCTCACCACCGGCCGCCCGATGCTGCCGCACTTCCAGCACCGCGTCGGCAGTATCACCAAGACGTTCGTGGCCACGGCGCTGCTGCAGCTCGTCGGCGAGCGCCGGCTCGCCCTCGACGCGCCACTGGGCCGCTACCTGCCGGAGTTCGCCCCCGCCGGGGTGACCGTACGGATGCTGCTCAACCACACCAGCGGCATCAACGACTACGACCACGTCATCTTCGGCACGGTCGAGGGCATCGAGCGGTACCAGCACACCACGGTCACCCCGGTGGAGCTGGTCCGGATCGGACTGTCGCAGCCGCCGACCAACGCCCCAGGCGAACGGCACGTCTACTCGAACACCAACTACGTCCTGGCCGGGCTGCTGCTCGAGCGGATCACCGGCCGGTCGGCGGAACGGGAGATCGACCGTCGGATCCTCCGCCCGCTTCGACTGCGGCAGACGTACTTTCCGGGTACGGACCGTCGGATCGACGGGCCGCACGCCCGGGGCTACGTCCCGTGGTTGGACGGCGTCCCGCGTGACTTCAGTGTCTTCAACATGTCGTGGGCCTGGACCGCCGGAGCGCTGGTCTCCACCACCAGTGACCTGAACCGGTTCTTCCGGGCGCTGCACGGCGGCGGGCTGCTGCGTCCGGCCGCACTCGCCGAGATGCGGCGGACCGTGGTGCTGGATCCGGCGTACCCGGACGCGGCCGGGTACGGGCTCGGCCTGATGGGTGTGGCCCTGCCCGGCGGCCGGGTGTGGGGGCACGACGGCGTGGTGCTCGGGCACCAGGCGATCTCGCTGCACTCGCCGGACGGCCGCCGGCAGGCGACCGTCGCGATGAACGCCACCCACTACTGGGTGCCGGGACAGCCCGACCCGATCGGTGCCGCGCTCAACAGCTTCCTGCTGCTGGCCCTGGACACGCCGACCGACGCGCTCGGCGCACCCGCCGACCCGGCTCGCCGGGGCGCGGCGGATGGACGCCAACTCGACGGAGACGCGCTGTCCGTCCGGCGTGGTCCGCTGAGTGTGGTGCCCGGTCAGCCCGCCCTCGCCGCCGTGCTGTCGGACGGGGCGACCGGGACTCGGCCGCCCGCCGGAGGCTGAGGCCCGCCGGATCCCCGCTGACGAGGGGAGCCGCCCGTCGGGCGGCTCCCCTGTCCTGTCTCCGACCAAACTCGTTTACAGCGTCGTGGACTTTGTGTTGTAAACTCGTTTACGTGACCGAGAGCCCCGAGCACGAGGTGGCCACCGACGACCACGGGGTAGCCCCCGACCACGACGAACGGCCTCCCGTCGACGCCGCCGCCGCGCTGCGCCTGATCGTCGAGCAACAGGCGGAGGCGGCCCGACGACTCAGACCGAACATGCTCTTCTACTACTGGCCCTGGGGCCTGGCCTGGCTGATCGGCTTCGGCCTCTTCTTCCTCCGGTTCGGCCCCGACAACCGGGTGTTCGTGGCCCTGCCCGGCTGGCTGCCGCTGGCCACCCTGCTGGCACTGCTCGTCGTCGCCTCCCTCGTCTCCGGGCTCGGCAGCGCCCGGACGTACGGACAGGTGAGCGGCGACTCCAACCGGCGGGGTGCCTGGTACGGCCTGTCCTGGGGGCTCGGCTTCGCCACCCTCACCGTGGTGCTGAGCCGGATCAGCCCACACCTGCCCGACGACCTCGGCACCCTGCTCTGGGCCGGCGCCACGGTCGGGCTCACCGGCGCCCTGCACATGGCGGGCGGCGCGGTCTGGCTCGACCGCAACCTGTTCACGCTCGGCGCCTGGATCAGTGTGATCAACATTGTCGGGATCATCGCCGGACCGGGCTGGCACGCCCTGGTGATCGCGATCGGCGGTGGCGGCGGCATGCTGCTGGTCGGCGCCATCGTGGAACGGCGGCGGCCCCGCGCGACGACCCGCCCCGCGCCCGGTGCCCGATGACCGAGGCCCCGATCCCGGAACTCGATCCGGTGATCCACGCACAGGCCCGACTCCGGGTGACGGCCACCCTCGCCACCCTGCCCGTCGGCGACCGGATCACCTTCCCCCGGCTCCAGGAGATCCTCCGGATGACCGCCGGCAATCTCTCGGTACACCTACGCAAGCTCGAAGACGCCCGGTACGTCGAGATCGTCAAGACCCACCACGGTCGTACCCCGGCGACCCTCGTGGGGCTGACCCCACGCGGCCGGCTCGCCTTCGAGGAGTACACCGCCGCCGTCCGCGCCCTGCTCGAACCGCCCTCCGCAGCCCCCTCAGCCGAGGAGACGTCATGATCGTCGCCCGCGCCATCCAGGCCACCCGCCGGTACAGCGAGGTGACCGCCCTCGACCAGGTCACCCTCGATCTGCACTCCGGTGAACTCGTCGGGCTGCTCGGCCCCAACGGTGCTGGCAAGAGCACCCTGCTGAGCCTGCTGGTCGGTCTGCGACGGGTCAGCGCCGGCCGGGTCGAACTGTTCGGCGGCGACCCCCGCGATCCGGCGTACCGCCGGCAGATCGGGATGACCCCACAGGAGACCGGGCTGCCGCCGACACTACGGGTCGGCGAGGTGGTCGACTTCGTCTCGGCGCACTACCCCGACCCGGTGCCCCGGGCCGAACTGCTCGGCCGGTTCGGCCTCGACGACCTGGTCCGCCGGCAGACCGGTGGCCTCTCCGGCGGGCAGAAGCGCCGGCTCGCCGTCGCACTGGCGTTTGTCGGCCGGCCCCGGCTCGTTTTCCTCGACGAGCCGACCACCGGCCTCGACGTGACCGCCCGCCGGGAGTTGTGGGACGGCATCCGCCACTTCCACGCCGAGGGCGGCACGGTCCTGCTCAGCAGCCACTACCTGGAGGAGATCGAGGCGCTCGCCCAGCGGGTGGTGGTGCTCGGCCGGGGCCGGGTGCTCGCCGACGACAGCGTCGCCGCGGTCCGCGACCTGGTCGGGCTCCGTCGGGTCAGCCTGGTCGTCCCGGAACTGCCGACCCTGCCCGGGGTACGGAACGTGACCCTGGTCGACGGGGTGACCCACCTGCTGACCAGCGACTCGGACCTCCTGGTCCGGGAACTGGTACGCAGCGGCGTCTCCTTCTCCAACCTGGAGATCCGGGCCACCTCGCTGGAAGACGCCTTCCTGGCCATCACCACCGAATCCGGCGAGACCGTCACCACGGAATCCGGGGACGTACCCGCCGGCCAGCCTGTCGAAGCCTGAGGAGATCCCGATGCGACTCGCCCTCGTCCACGCCAGGTTCCAGTTGCTGGAAACCATCCGGATTCCGATCGCCCTGGTCGGCAGCGCCTTCTTCCCGGCCGCGTCGATGCTCTTCTTCGTGGTGCCGTTCGCCGGTGACGACCCGGTCGCGGCGACGTACGCCACCGCGTCGATGGTGACCTTCGCGGTGATGAGCACAAACATCTTCCAGTACGGCATCGGGGTCGCCGAGGACCGGGCGCAGCCCTGGGACCCGTACCTGCGTACCCTGCCGGCCGGGGCGGCCCCGCGCTTCGCCGGCCGGATCCTCGCCGGCCTGCTGATGACCACCTTCTCGCTGCTCCCGGTGGTGGTCATCGCGGCGGTCGGGACCGAGGCCCGGATCAGCGGGCCGGCGTTCCTGGCCGCGCTCGGTACCACCGTCCTCGTCGCGGTGCCGTTCACCCTGATGGGACTCGCGATCGGCTACTCGCTGCCGAGCAAGGCGGCGATCGTGGTCGCCCAGGTGCTGTTCTTCCCGCTGGCCTTCGGCGGCGGACTGCTCTTCCCGCCCGGCAGCTCGCCCGGGTTCATCGAGGTGATCGCCCCCTACCTGCCGACCCGGGGTGCGGCGGAGTTGATGTGGACGGCGGTCGGCGACTTCCGGCCGAACCCGACCGCCCTGGTGATGCTCGGCGTCTGGATCGTGGCGCTGGCCGGGGTCGCCGGCTTGGCGTACCGCCGGGACGAGGGCCGCCGGTTCAGCTGACTCCGGTCGGCTGTGGGGAAGAAGCTCGTCCTCACCCCCGGGGTGGGCGGACCGGGACCACCAGCGGGCCGTGCTCGCCGTCGATCACGCGTACCCGGGCCTGGTAGTGCGTCGACAACAGTTCGCCGGTGAGCACCTCCCGGGGCGGTCCGGCGGCGACCACCGCGCCGCCGGCCATCAGCACCAGCCGGTCGGCGTACTCGCCGGCGACCGAGAGGTCGTGCATGGTGGCCAGCACGGTCAGGCCGTCGTCGCGGCGGAGCTGGTCGATCAGCTCCAGCACCTCCTGCTGGTGCCCGATGTCGAGGGCGCTGGTCGGCTCGTCGAGCAGCAGCAGCGGGGCGCCCTGGGCCAGCGCCCGGGCCAGGAAGACCCGCTGCCGTTCCCCGCCGGAGAGCGTCGCCAGCGGCCGGCCGGCGAACCGGGCCAGCTCCAACCGGTCCAGTACGTCGTACACGACCGCCAGGTCGGCGGCCGACTCCCGCCCCAGCGGCGGGATGTACGGCGTGCGGCCGAGCAGCACGTAGTCGACGACCGCCATGCCGGCCGGTACGACCGGCGACTGGGCCACGGTCGCCACGATCCGGGCGCGCTCGCGGCGGGCGAGTCGGGGCAGTGGTGTACCGAGGAGGGAGATCGTGCCGGATCCGGGCGGCAGCAGCCCGCCGGCCGCGCGGAGCAGGGTGGACTTGCCGGCGCCGTTCGGGCCGATCACCGTGACCCATTCCCCGGTGCTGACCGACAGGTCGACCCCGGCCAGGACGGTGACCCCGCCGAGGGTGACCCGCAGGCCGGCCACCTCGACCGCGGGCGGCTGACCGGAAGCGGGCGGTTGATCGGAAGCGGGCGGTTGATCGGAAGCGGGCGGTTGATCGGAAGCGGGCGGTTGATCGGAAACGGGCGGCGAGCCGGAGCCGGTGGAGGGGGTGCCGGTCACAGTGGCACCCGCCGGGTGGTCCGCAACACCAGGGCGAAGAACGGGCCGCCGAGCAGCGCGGTGACCACCCCGATGGGAATCTCGGCCGGGGCGGCGACGGTCCGGGCGGCCAGGTCGGTGAGGGTGAGGAAGGCCGCGCCGAAGAGCACCGACAGCGGCAGGATCGCCCGGTAGCTCGCCCCGGCCAGCAGCCGTACGGTGTGCGGGACGATGATCCCGACAAAGCCGATCAACCCGGAGACCGAGACGGCGGCGGCGGTGCCGAGCGAGGCGGCGGCGACCAGTAGCAGCCGGGATCGTTGCGGGTGCAGCCCGAGGCTGCCCGCCTCGTCGTCGCCGACCGCGAGCACGTCGAGTTCCCGACGGTGCAGCAGCACGAGCACGGCGGTGACCACCGCGTACGGCAGTAGGACGAGGACGTCGTGCCAGCCGGCGGTGGCGAGCCGCCCCAGCATCCACGAGTAGACCTCCTGGATGCTCTCCGCGTTGCGTTGCAGCAGGTAGGTCTGACCGGCGGAGAGGAACGCGGAGACCGCGACCCCGGCCAGAATCAGGGTGGCCGGTGACCGGTCCCGTCCCCCGGCGGCACCGAGCAGGTACGTCAGCAGTACCGCGCCGAGCGCCCCGACGAAGGCGGCCAGTGGCACGGTGACCGGGAGTCCGATGGTGATGTCGGCACCGGTGACACCCCGGGTCACGATGACGGCGGTGACCGCGAGGCCGGCGCCGGCGGCTACGCCGAGCAGGTGCGGGTCGGCCAGCGGGTTGCGGAAGACGCCCTGGTAGCAGCCGCCGGCCAGGGCCAGCATTCCGCCGACGAGCAGTCCGAGCACCACCCGGGGCAGCCGTAGCTCGGTGATGATGGCGATCTCCCGCTCGTTCAGCCCGCTGTTCAGGTGCACCCCGGGCACGAGGTTGAGCAGTTCGACCGCCACGCTGCCGGGTGGCAGGCTGACCGGCCCGAAGGCGATGCCGGCGACCGCCGCGACCGCGACGGCGAGGAATCCGACCACGAGCCAGCGTCGCCGCAGGCCCGCCGGCCGGGCGGGGCGGCGGCCGACGGCGGAGCGGCCGACGGTGGGCCGGCTCCGCTCGCGGGCGGCCGGCGCGGCGCCCTGGTCGAGACCGACCAGGGCGCCGGGGGTCACCGGTTCGTCGGTACGGCTCAAGCCGGGACCTTGGCCACCGCGTCCACGATCGCCCGCAGCAGGTCGACGACCCGGGGCCCCCACCGGGAGGCGATGTCGTCGTCGAGGGCGACGATCTGGTTGTTCTTCACCGCGGTCACCCCGGCCCAGCCCTTACGCGCCTTGACCGTGTCGGCGGACTGCTGGCAGCACTTGGTGTCGGCGAGGAAGACCAGGTCGGGGTTGGCCTGGATGATCGCCTCCTCGCTCAGCTGCGGGTAGCCGTCCTTGGCGCCGTCGGCGTCGGCCGGGTCGGCGATGTTCTCCAGGCCGCCCAGGGTGAACAGCGAGCCGACGAAGGTCTTGCTGGTCGCCGAGTAGTACTCCGGCCCGAGTTCGTAGAAGTAGGTCAGCTTCTTCGCCCGCTGCGGCAGGTCGGCGGTGAGCTTGGCGATGTCGTCCTTCATCCGCTGGACCACGTCGGCGGCCTCGTCCGGGTGCCCGGTCAGGGTGCCGAGGTCGGTGATCTGCCGGTAGGAGTCGTCAAGCGTCGTGGCGGCGGGCGCCAGGTAGAACGGGATCTTGAGCTGACCGAGCTGGTCGGCGATCTTGTTGAGGTCGTTGGTCAGCACCACCAGGTCGGGCTGCTTGGCGGCGATCGCCTCGGCGTTCGGGGTGAACGCGGACAGCTCGCTCTTCGGCGCCTCGGCCGGATGGTTGGAGTTGTCGTCGACGGCGGTGACCTGCTGGCCCGCCCCGATCGCGAAGAGCATCTCGGTGGCGCTCGGCCCGAGCACCACGATCTTCTCCGGCCGCTTGTCGAGGGTGAGCGACCCGACGGTGACCGGGTAACTGGCGGTCGAACCACTCGCACCGGTCGCCGGCTGATCCGTGGTGCTGTCGGCGCAGCCGCCGAGCGCCAGCGCCGCCGTGGCCAGCAGCGCGGCGAGAATTCTGGGCGTACGTCTCATCGATCCTCCTGTCGGTCGAGGTGCTGGTGCTCCGCCGACAGGGGCTGATCCGATCCGCCCCGCCTGCGGGGCGCCCTTCCTCGAAGGCGCAATCCGCGACCGCACCGCAGGCGACCTGGCTCATCCCCGTCACCTCCGGGCCTACGGACCGGACAGGTGTGGGGCATCACAGTTGCGGGACAGCGCCGGTTTCGCACCGGCTTCGCTGCGGGATGGTCGGGAGAAACCGTAGCGCATCGGCCCGGTCACTCCCCATCGGCCGTCCCGCCGCATCGTGGGCGTCACCGCTGATCACAGCCGTCCGCGACGGTCGGTGGACCGGCTCGGGCGGGCGCCCCGGCCCGGGACGACGGCGGGCCGGACGGCGCCCGACGGTCAGCCGGAACCTCGACCCTGGCCGGGTGGGCCGGCCAGCACGTCCAGGACGCCCATGGCGCCCATCGTGCCGGTCGGGTCCGCCGGACGCCACCGGATTGGCCGCAGCTGGTGCCTGGGAGTCACCGAGGTGACTCCCAGGCACCAGGGCCGACCGACGAAGACGTCCGCGGCCGGCCGCCGGACCGCTCGTCAGCCGATCACGAACTGGTGACCGTCACGTTGTCGATCGCCGCCTCGACCAGGCTCGCCCCGGAGGCGTCGGCGGCCTGGACCAGGAGCTGGATCGACTGCCCGGCGTACGGGGAGAGGTTGGCGGTGGCGGTCGTCCAGGTGCCGTCCCGGTCCGACGCCGCCCCGTTCTGGTTGAGCAGCTGGGTGGTGCCGCCGCTGTGCACCACGCTGACCCGTAGGTAGTCCGCGCTCGACGAGTTCGAGCCGTGCGCGAGGTACCAGGCCAGGGAGAGCGTCAGCGTGCCGCCGGTCGGCAGGGTGATCGCCGGGGACCGGGCGCTGGTCACCCCGCCGTCGACGTCGTGGTCACCCGCCCCGGACCCGGCCAGCCGGCCGGTCACCAGGTCGTTGCTGCCGGCGTACGGGGCCAGCTGCTTGGCGCCGCTGGAGCTGGTCGGCTGGGCGGTACCCCGTTCGAAGACCCCGGCGGTGGCAGTGTCGGTCCCCGACGGGTTGACCGTCCAACCGGTCGCGGTCTCGAAGGTGTCCGACCAGACCGTGGTGCCCGGGTTGCCGCCGCCGCAGTACTGGGCCTGCTTGCCGATCGCCCGGTACGGGCAGTCGGCGTACTCGGCGAGCATCAGCACCGCCTCCCGGTTGCGGGAGGTCTGGGCCGGGATCACCTCGTCCGGCGGGTAGAAACCGCCGCCGCCGGACGAGCCCGGGTACATCTCGAAGGTGTACGCCCAGATGTTGTGCGTCGCCCACATCCAGTCGATGCTGTCGCCGTCGGTGATGTAGAGGTCCGACGACTGCTGCGGGGTGTAGCTGTTGGTGGCCGCCATCTGCTGGCCGATGGTCCGGAACGTCGCCTCCTGGTCGGCGTTCAGCCCCGGCCCGGTGTTCGCCGTCGTGTAGCCGTACGGCCAGAGCACCAGCTGCGAGTAGGTGTGGAAGTCGATGTTGGCCTTGATCTGCTGCACACCGCCGACGACCCGGCTGTTGACGAAGTCGCGCAGTCGGGCGGTCTCCGGCGCGGAGAACGCCGACGGGCCCCGGTAGGTCTCCGAGCCGGTCGAGCCGGACGAACCGCCGCAGCAGCCCCAGTTGTAGCTCCAGTTGCGGTTCAGGTCGGTGCCGACGTTCGACGAGCCGCTGTTCGGCTGCCGGTTCTTCCGCCACGACCGGTACGAGCCGGTGGCGATGTCGTACTCGCTGCCGTCCGGGTTGACGGTCGGCACGATCCAGATCTCCCGGGTGTTGACGATGTTCGTGATCCGGGAGTCCGACCCGTAGTTGTCGGTGAAGAGGTTCAGCAGGTAGATCGCCATCTCCACGGTCAGGTGCTCGCGGGCGTGCTGCTGGTGGTTGAACAGGATCTCCGGCTCGTCCTCGTCCACCGCGACGTTGTCGGAGATCTTGATGACCGGCAGGTCGCGCCCCTCGTACGAGGTCCCGATGCTGGACCGGCGAGCGATGCCCGGATGGTCCGCGACCACCTGGTTGAGCACCGTGTTGAGTTCGGCGTAGTTGTGGTACGCCGAGTCGGCCGCCGGGAAGTCGAGCAGCCCCACGTCGCCGTGACTGTGCGTCCGGTCCGGCGGCGCCGGTACGGCCTCCACCTCGAAGCCGAGCGCGGTGATCGCCTTCACCTCGGCCTCGGTGGCGGTCACGTGCAGCACCCCGTGCTCGACGTAGTCGATGGCGGTGCCGGTCCGGGCGACCGCGTCCCGGTCGGCCCAGGTACGCGGGCCGAGCACCCGGTACTCGGCGGAGGCGGCCGGTTCCCCGGCGGGGACGGCCAGTTCGGTCCGGGCGTCGGCGGCGACCGGCCCGGTCGTCGCGATCAGGGCGAGTACGACGGTGCCGGCGAGGGCCGCCGTCCGACGCCGCAGCGTCGTCACGGTGGTGCCACCGGGCAGGGGGGTCGGGGTGCGGAAGGGCATGCAAACCTCCTGGGGGTGTGGAGGGTCCCGCTGGATAGTCCACACTGCACCACCCGGCCCATGGTCATATCAATATCGATCTTCCTGATTTCCATCCCAGCCTCTCCCTCCCTCCGGCAAAGATTTTCTTTGTCGCAGACTCTGGCGAAAATTCTCGACGGGCGCGATAGTGGCCACAGGACCCGACCTTCGTCCCCCGCGGAGCTTCGATGGCCACACCCCCGAACCCGATCAGCCGACGCGCCTTCACCCTCGCCGGCCTCGGCAGCCTCGCCCTGCTCAGCACGGCGGCACCGGCCCAGGCCGGCAGTGCGCGACCCGACACCACCCGGCACGACACCCCCCGACCCGGCGGCCCACGGCCGATCGGGCACGACGAGCAGATCACCTTCCACGAGTGGTCCCGGCACCCCGACTGGCGGCGCGGCACCCACCACGGCACGGTCGCCGTCGCCGGTCACCGCCCCGGCCTCACCATCAGCCGCCCGGCCGGCACCGTCGACTACCCCGACCCGCACACCGGCACCACCCGGACCTGGTCGTACGCCACCTGGACCTCGCCGGTCACCCCGGTCGGCTTCGACGCCAGCGAACTGGTCGCCTCGTGGAACGCCGAAACCCCGGCCGGCACCTGGATCCAGGTCGAGATGCAGGGCACCTACAACACCGGTGACCAGACCCCCTGGTACGTGTTGGGCCGCTGGGCCTCCGGCGACCAGGACATCCGCCGGACCAGCGTCAACCGGCAGGGCGACCCCTGGTCGACGATCTGGACCGACACGTTCTCGATCGACGACGTCGCGACCGGGGTGCTGCTGCGGGCGTACCAGCTGCGGCTGACGCTGTACCGCGACCCGCAGACCCGCCGCGCGCCGAAGGTCACCCTGCTCGGTGCGATGACCTCACTGGTCCCGGACCGGTTCACCGTCACACCGAGCGCCGGCCGGATCGCCTGGGGCCGGGAACTCGCCGTCCCCACCTACTCGCAGAACATCCACGCCGGCCACTACCCGGAGTACGACGGCGGCGGGCAGGCCTGGTGTTCACCGACCTCGACCACCATGGTGCTGGAGTACTGGGGCCGGCGCCCGTCCGCCGAGGAGACCGCCTGGGTCAACCCCGACTACCCCGACCCGGCGGTCAACCACGCCGCCCGGATGACCTACGACTACGCGTACGAAGGCTGCGGGAACTGGCCGTTCAACACCGCGTACGCGGCCTCGTACGGGCTGGACGCGAAGGTGACCCGGCTGCACTCGCTGGACGAGGTCGAGCACTTCATCAACGCCGGGATCCCGGTGGTGACCAGCCAGTCGTTCCTGGCCGAGGAACTCGACGGCGCCAACTACGGCACCTCGGGGCACCTGTTCGTGGTGGTCGGCTTCACCCGCGACGGCGACGTGGTGGTCAACGACCCGGCGTCGGCCGGCAACGACGTGGTCCGCAACGTCTACCGGCGGGACCAGTTCGAGCAGATCTGGCTGCGGACCAAGCGGTACAACGCCAGCGGCGGCGTCTCCGGCGGGTCGGGCGGGATCGCGTACCTGATCAAGCCGCGGGAACGGCACTGGCCCCGGGTGCCCGGCTCGACCAACTGGTAGGTCCGGCCGGACCCCGATCCTCTGGGGAGGACGCCGACTCCGTACCCGGTCAACGACGCCCGGGTACGGGGCCGGTGCTCCGGTACGGAGTTCGCTCCGGGGCGGGCCCGACCCGGCCCGGGCAGCGGCCACCGGCCGGGTGACTCAGCGCACGTCCTTCGGCTTCTCGGCCGACTGGTCCGTCGACCGGTCGGCTCCGCCGCCGGGCTGGTCCTCACCGGCCAGCGCGGCACGCAGCCGCTCCTTCTCGCTGCGGCGCCGGTCCGACGCGCCGGCCAACTGCTGCGCCATCTGGTCACGCCAGCCACGGAGCAGGAAGAACGCGAGGGCGGCGGAGAACGCCACGGCCAGCATCAGCTTGAGGAAGATGTCCATCTCGACCGGCCAGAGCGCCAGGGCGACGACCAGGAACAGGCCGATCCGACCCAGCGTGTACTTCACCGCGGGACTCATGTCTGCCACTCCGATCAGCTCGTCCGCTCCACGTCAGCTCTTCGTCCGGTCAGCTCTTCGTCCGGTCGTCCGGTCAGTTCGTCCGGCCGGCGAGCCACCGGACGCCGACGAACCAGATCAGCCCGTACGCCATGGCGAAGACGGCGGCGGCCAGCCCGCCCGAGACCAGCGCCGGGGCCCCGGCGGCCAGCCCGGCCGCCAACAGCCCGGCGGTGATCCCGACGGCGGCGGCGACCAGCGCCGCCGCGACCCGGGCCGGACCGAACCGCCAGGCCCGGAACTCCTCGACGAAGACCCAGGCCGGCAGGATCACGGCCAGCCAGCCGCTCGCCTGGCCGGAGTGCCCCAGACCGATCAGCGCGAAGGTCCAGTCGAAGACCAGCAGGGCCAGTACCCCGATGACCACCCCGGCCAGCACCAGCCCGAGCAGGTCGGCGAGGACGACGATCCGCCCCTCGTCGTCGCGTCGGGGAAAGGACGGGGTTCGTTCGCGCTGCTCGCTCATGACCAGTCGAGCGTACGTGAGCCGGCGCGGAACGGCCCGCGCCGGGCCGACCGGTCCCGCCCTGACCCCGACCCGGGTTCCGTCGGAGCGTCAGGCCCAGATCCGCTGCGGCTCGGCGCGCCGCTGCGCCAGCGGCACGGGTGCCTCGTACTCCCGTACCACGGTGTACCGGGCGTCCCGTTCGACCGGTCGGAAGCCGGCGTCCCAGACGAGGTCCAGCAGCTCCTCCCGGTCCGGGGTCGCCGGTGCCGGGTGGTCGCCGTCGGTGTGCAGGAGCCGGTACTCCGCGAGCGAGCCGGCCAACTCGTCCGCCCCGAAGTTCAGGGCCAGCTGGGCGGTCGACAACCCGTACGCCGCCCAGGAGGCACGTACGTGCGGCACGTTGTCGAGCAGCAGCCGGGCGACCGCGAAGGTCTTCAGCGACTCGGCCGGAGACGGGGCCGGCGTAACACCGTCGTACGGGTGGCGCAGCGGCACAAAGGTGATGAAACCGCCCGTCTCGTCCTGCAGTTCCCGGATCCGGAGCAGCTGGTCGATCCGCTGCCCGGGCTGCTCGGCGCGTCCGTGCCGCATGGTCGCGACCGTCCGCAGCCCTCTGCGGTGCGCCGCCCGGTGGATCCGGGACCAGTCCGCCCAGCCCGACGCCGACTGCCCACCGTCCGGCTCGACGATCTCCAGGTCACCGCCGGCCAGGCCGCCCAGCCCGGCGTCGACCAGTTCGTCGAGGATCTCCTCGACGAACCGGCCGGTGGCGGTGGCGAAGCGCCGCACGTCCGTGGCCGTGACCACCACCGGTACGCCGTCCGGCTGGGCCACGGACAGCTCGCGCAGCAGGTCGGGGTAGCTCTCGGGGGCCGGCACCGGTTCTCCGGCGGTCAACTCGACCAGCACCCGGTCGGCGTGCCGGTCGGTCCGTCGCCGCTGCGCCAACCCGCCCAGCCACACCAGGTCGTCACCCGCGCAGAGGGCCTCGCCGTCGGCCCGGGTCAGCCGCTCCCCGGCGTACACCTTCTCCGCCAGGTCGGGCCTGCGCCCGGCGCCCTCCACCTCGCGCCCGCGCCCGGTACCTTCCATCACAGCCACGTCTCCTCCAGCCGGTTCCCCGACGAGCCTACGTGGCGGTGGGGGCGACCCTCGCCGGACGGCCGGTGGAGGCGACCGCGTTCACCAGCTTCTCAGCGTCTCGTTACCTACCCCGGATCGACATCGCGGACACATTCAGGTAAGACGAAGTGGGACGAGTACACCACTCAAGGCAGTATGACGGCGGCACCCAGGCGTGCCGCGGCGTACGTCGGACGGGGAGCGGCATGGCGAACAGCAGGCGCGGACAGGCGGAACGAACGGACAGCACGGTGTCACCGGTCCTTCGTCCGCTGCTCTGGTCCGCCCTGGTCGGCGCGATCGTCGCGGGGGCGCTCGCCACTCCGGTCTGGGCCGATCCACCACCGTCGAACAGCGCACCCAGCAGCGTTCCCGACCCCGGCGTACGCCCGCAGCTCGGCGGCGCCCCGGTGACCGGCGCCCCGACCGGCACCCCGCCGCCGAACTTCCAGGTGCCGAGCGTCGACGGCCCGTTGGCGAGTCAGATCTACGCGCTCGAGGTCGAGGTCGCCCAGCTCGGTGAGGACCTGCTCGACCTGCAGCAGGCCCGCGACGACAAGGCCGCCCGGATGTCGACCGCCGAGGCCGCGCTGCGGATGGCCCAGGAGGACGTGACCCGGGCCCGGGCGACCGCGGAGAACGCCGCGGCCGAGGCACTGAAGGACGCCGCCGGACTGCCGCCCGGCGCGTTCGGTTCCGACCTGCACGGGCTGGAGCTGCTCAAGCGGATCCAGCGCGGCGAGCAGCGCAGCCCGCGCGACGCCGGCCTGGTCGAGGCGGAGGTGCAGAACGCCCTTGCCGCCCAGCGGCAGGCCGAGACGGCGCACCAGCAGGCGGTGGCGGAGAGCCGGCTGGCGGAGCAAAACTTCGTCACGGCGGAGCGCAAGTACAAGGAACGCACCAACGCGCTGCTCAAGCTGAAGCGCGACAACGCCGACAAGCTCGCGGCGATCGAGCGGGAGCGGGAGGCCGCCGAGCAGCGTCTGGGTGCCTCGATCGGCCTGGACAGCGTCAACGGTCTGGTCGCCAACCCGAAGGCGATCCGGGCGATGAACTACGCCCTCGCCCAGCGGGGTGACCCGTACGTCTGGGCCGCCGAGGGCCCGAACCAGTTCGACTGTTCGGGGCTGATGTGGGCGGCGTACCGCAGCCAGGGCGTCACCCTGCCCCGGGTGTCGCGGGACCAGTACAACGGCACCAAGGGCAAGACGGTGGCCCGGTCGGCGCTGCTCCCCGGCGATCTGATCTTCTTCGCCTCCGGCAGTAGCCCGTCGTCCATCTACCACGTCGGCATGTACATCGGCGGCGGCAAGATGGTGCACGCCCCGACGACCGGCGACGTGGTCCGGGTCGCCACCGTCCGCTGGTCGCGGTTCTTCGCCGCGACCCGGGTCTTCGACGCGGTGCCGGCCCCGAACAGCACGCCGACCACGCGTCCGCCGACAACACCCCCGCCCACGACGACGCCGCCGACCACGACGCCGCCGACGACGACGCCGCCCACCACACCGCCGCCGACGACAACACCCCCGACGACACCCCCGACGACGACAACGCCGCTGCCGACGCTGACCCCGAGGCCGACCGGCGGGGATCCGACGAAGGAACCCACCAAGGAACCCACCGACGGGCCCACCGAGGAACCGACCGGCCAGCCCACCGGCACGGACGACGAGCCGACCGGTGAACCCAGTGCCACCCGGTCGTCTCCGGCCGCCGCTACCACTGGCGCCAGCCCCACCGGAAGCTGACGGAGCCGGCGTCCGCCCGACTGTGCGCTCGTGCTGAGATATGGCACGGTGAGGGTGGACGTACTTCCGGCCCGGCCTACCGGTCCGGGCGTGGGCGCGGGAGGCAACATTGGACGGATCACAGGCGAAGCCGAACGCCGGGGACGCACCATCGGCCCCTGACGTTCCGGTCGGCTCCAGCTCGCCCGCCTCCGGCGACGCCGGCGACAGCGCTGACCTGTCGCCGCTGCCGCCACCGCCGCCGGTGGGCACCGCACTGCCGGAGCCCGTTGACGAGGAGCTTCCCGAGGCGTACGAACCACCGCCGCCACCGCCTGTCGGTGCACTGTGGACGGATGCGCCCGGGGACACGTCCGGCTCGGCCGATCCGGTTGAACCTTCGGACGCGACCGAACCGGCTGGCGCGGCCGAACCGGCTGGCGCGGCCGAACCGGCTGGCGCGACCGAACCCGAGCCCGATCCGGCCGACGGTGTCGACGAACACGCTCAGCAGGACGGCAGCACCCAGCCCGACCGGCCGGACACGGACCCGCCGGCTGAGTCGCCGGTCAACGCCGGCACCTCGACCGTCCGGGGGCGTGCCGTGCCGCCGTCCACGGCCAGCCCGACCCCGGCCGACATCGCCGCCGTACCGGCTGCCCAGTCGATCGGCCGGACCTACCGGGCGGGGGAACTCGCCGACTCCGGTGCCACGGCGACCCCGGCACCGCCGTCCTCCGCCCCGGCTGACTCCCCGACGACTCCGGCCGGTTCCTCTGCCGTGCCGGCCACTCCGGCCATCCCGGTTCCCGTCGACGTGACGCCCGGGACGCCGTCGCCGGCCCCGCCCGTCGGGGTGACGCCGGCCCCCGGGCCCGCGACTCCGGCGCCCCCGCTGCAGCGCCGCCGTCCACAGACACCGACGATCGACTCGCCGTGGTCCGCGTTCGCCAACGCCGTGAAGTCCCCGGCCGCCCCGGCCGGGGAACCGCCGGCCCCGTCGGTCGGGGCACCTGCCCCGGGACCGACCGCCACCGCCGCCACCTCCGACTCACCGGCCGGTGAGGCGGGCCAGCCGGTGACGTACACGGTGCCGCCGCAGCGGAGCGCGCCGCGTGGCGGCGGCTCGGGCACGACCCGGGCCAGCGCGTCGGTGCCGGGGCTGGCCCGGGTGCTGCCCGCCGAAGCCGCCGCCGTGGCGTCGGTACCGGTCCAGGCGAAGATCTATCGGGCCGCCGAGCCCGACCCGGCCACGCCACCGCCTCCGCATCAGCCTCCCGAGCCGGCACGGCCACCCGAGCCGGCACAGCCGCCGAATCCCACCTGGCCGGATCCGCCGGGCCCGAGCCCGTTCCCGGCCCCCACGCCGCCGACGCCGACCCCCGGCCCGGTACCGCCGGGGCCGGTACCCACGCCGTACCCGCCCACGCCGGAGCCCGGCCCGGTGCCGCCGTAGCCGCCGTCGCCGGATCCGCCGTCGCCGTATCCGCCGGCGCCGTAGCCGCCGCCGACCTCGGCCGCCCCCGCCGGCGGGTCGGCGCACGCCGCCCGGCCGTCGAGCGCCGCGCCGGTGGTCGTTCCGGCGCCCGCCCTGCCCAGTTGGCCTCCGCCGACGAACCCGACCGCACCGGGCGGCTACCGGGCCACCACCACGCCCGGCTACTCGCTTCCGCCGGCCGGTCCCGGCCCGAACGTGCCACCCGTCGGCCCCGGCGTACAGGTTCCACCGGCCGACTCCGACCTGAACGGCGCGCCGGCCGACGCCGGTGCCGGCCCCAATATCCAGGCGGGTCCTCCGTACGTCGGGTCGTCGGCACGGCTCGCCGCCGGACCTCCCGACGGACGCGTCAGCCCCGCCCAGGCCACCACGTCCGCACCACCGGCCCAGTACGGTGACGGCGCCCGGGGGCAGCAGCCGGGAGGCACCGTGTACGGCGGCGCGGCCGGCACGTCGACGTCGGCGATGCGGGACCAGGTGGAGAACTCGGGCTCACTGACCGGCCACATCCTGGCCCAGGGCTGGGCGGACACGCCGACGCAGCAGAGCAACAACAACAAGAAGGTGGTGCTCGTACTGCTGGTCGGGCTCGCCTTCCTGGTCGCGGTCGGCCTGCTCGTGGTGCTCCTGGTCGGAGACTCCTTCAACAGTCTGTTCGGCGGCCTGTTGGGCGGCTGACCGGGGCGTCCAGCGGATCACCCGGGGCGCGCCCGGGGCCAGACCTGCGGCAGGGAGCACGGCCGGCCGGTGGCGTGCTCGCCGGGCCGGCCGGCGACGACGTGATCACGGGGGTGAGTCTGCCCACTGCCGAGCGCGGCGATGTGCCGCCGACCGCTGTCCACCCCTACACTCGTAGAGTTGTTGACCTGGCGCGTGACGCGCCCATGGGCGATCTTGCGGGCGAATCGACGGCGACTCTGGTCGCGGCGGGCCATCGCGAAGATGCGCCCCGCTTGAGAGGTTTTTCTTGACCAGCTTTGCTGACCCCAGCACGTTTCCGTCCGTATTCGACACGCAATCCGAATCGCTCGAATCTGCCGTTTCTCCGGAGCAGATTGTTTCCGGAGCGGAATCTGCGCCGAATGCGGATACCGATGCCCCTGTTTCGGCTGATCCCGCTGGTTCGCTTGAGGCGACCGAGGCGGTGACCACGCCGGAGGCCACCGACTTCGCCGCCCTGGGGCTGCCCCGGCAGCTCGTCCGGGCGCTGAACCGGGAGGGCATCACCAGCCCGTTCGAGATCCAGCGGGCCACCCTGCCGGACGCGCTCGCCGGTCGGGACGTACTCGGCCGGGGGCAGACCGGCTCCGGCAAGACCCTCGCGTTCGGGCTGCCCGTACTGGCCCGGATGGCGGCCGGGCCGAAGGCCCGTCCGAACCACCCCCGGGCCCTGATCCTGGTCCCCACCCGGGAACTCGCCATGCAGGTCAACGACGCGCTCATGCCGCTCGGTCGGGCCGTCGGGGTGTTCCTCAAGACCGCCGTCGGCGGTGTGCCGTACGACCGGCAGATCGACTCGCTGCGCCGGGGTGTGGAGATCATCGTGGCCACCCCGGGCCGCCTCGGGGACCTGATCGAGCGGGGCGTCTGCCGCCTCGACGACATCCAGGTGACCGTCCTGGACGAGGCCGACCAGATGGCTGACATGGGCTTCCTGCCGGACGTCACCGAACTGCTCGCCAAGACTCCGGCCGACGCGCAGCGGCTGCTCTTCTCCGCCACCCTGGACGGTGACGTCGACACACTCGTCAAGCGGTTCATGACCGATCCGGTCACCCACTCGACGGCCCCGCCGACCGCCGCCGTGTCCACGATGGACCACCACATGCTGTTGATCCCGCCGCACGACAAGTTCGCCGTGGCGGCGTCGATCGCGGCCCGACAGGGTCGGACGATGATGTTCGCCCGTACCCAGATGGGCGTCGACCGGCTGGTCGCACAGTTGGCCGAGGTCGGGGTCCGGGCCGGCGCGCTGCACGGCGGCAAGACCCAGCGGGTCCGTACCCGTACCCTCGCCGAGTTCAAAGAGGGCCGGATGAACGTCCTGGTCGCCACCGACGTCGCGGCACGCGGCATCCACGTCGACGGGGTCTCGCTGGTGGTGCACATCGACCCGCCGAAGGATCCCAAGGACTACCTGCACCGGGCCGGTCGTACCGCCCGGGCCGGGGAGTCGGGGGCGGTGGCGACGCTGGTCCTGCCGAAGCAGCGCCGCTCCACCCTGGCCGTGCTGCAGAAGGCCGGCGTGGAGCCGGCCCAGACCCGGGTACGCGCCGGCGACCAGGTCCTCACCGAGGTGACCGGGGCCCGGCAGCCGAGCGGCGTACCGGTGGTCGACGAGCCGCCCGCGCCGCGCCGTACCGGTGAGCGTCGCTACGGCGACCGCCCCCAGGGCGAGCGTCGCTACGGCGACCGCCGTCACAGCGACCGGCCGCACGGCGAACGGCGTTACGGCGACCGACCCCAGGGCGAACGTCACTACGGCGACCGGCCACACGGCGAGCGCCGTTACGGCGACCGCCCGCAGGGTGAACGGCGCTACGGCGACCACCAGGGACGCGACGACCGTCGCCCGGACGAGCGACGCGGACCTCGTGAGCGCTGGTCCGACGAGCGGCGACGCCCGACCCCGACCCGCTGAACCGTCCCGGCGGGGGCACCGGAGCACGCTCCGGTGCC
>NZ_JBDPLT010000066.1:0-35247 GCF_039871775.1 Plantactinospora sp. B5E13 | reverse complement strand
GCTAAGCCTTCCAGCGCCGATGGTACTGCACTCGTGAGGGTGTGGGAGAGTAGGACACCGCCGGACATTCTTTCAGTGTGGGGCCGACCCTTTGCGGGTCGGCCCCACAGCTGTTTTCCCGCTCGTTTTACCGCCGCCGCGTCGTTGGGACCTGTGCCGCTAATCCCGCGACAGCGTCGACAGGACCGGGGCAGAAAATCGGAGCACGCCGCGAAACCGACGTACGGGAAGCGGAACCGGTCAGCTCCGGCGCTGTATGGCGGCCCGGATGTCTCGGAGCAGGTCGGCGGACTCGTTGACGTCACGTCCCGGGAACATCGCCATCACCACGCTGCCGTGGTCGGCCCAGCCACAGACCGCGATGTCACCGCCCTCGCCGGTGCTCGTACCGCACTTCATGACACCGCCGAACTGACCGGCCGGCACCTCACGGACGCCGTCGATCGCGCCCTCGCCCTCCGAGACCAGGTCGAAGAGCCGGTCGAGGCTACGCTCCGGCTGCCAGACCAGCGCGGTGCCACCGAACAACAGCACACTGCGGTTCGGCGCGGCCGGATCGGCGTACACGGCACCGATGCTCTGCTCGGCGTCGACGATGTCGGCGGTGAACCCGGTCCGCAGGTAGTCGGCGGTCGTCCGGGCGCGTTCGCTCACGTCCAGGGTCAGCCCGGCGACCTCGGCCGGGGTGCCGAGCGCCGCGTCCTTCTCCGTGGCGATCCGCCAGCCGACGGTGCCCAGCCCGGCGGCACCGACAATCGCGAGCGCCAGCACCGAGCCGAGGACGATCCGGCGGCGCCGGGACATCCCCGCCCGGGCGGCCGGCTCGTCGGACCGGCCGTCGGCGCCGAACAGGTCGTCGCCCGACGGTGCCGTCTGATCCAGTACGACCGGTTCCGACGTCATCTCGATGGGCTCCGGCTCGACCGATGGACGCCGATCGGAGAGGGGGGCATCGGACATGCCCGCCACCGTACGCGAAGGGGGAGGTGGCGCACGACGTACCCGGCGGCGCTCCGTAGACTTTGCGGGTGACCGAGACTCTGGACCCCCACCGCACGCCGACCCCGACCCTGTCCGCCCAGTACCAGCCGGGCGAGGTAGAGAGCCGGCGGTACGAGGCGTGGGTATCGGCGGGGCACTTCCGGGCCTCGGCCGACAGCGACAAGCCCCCGTTCACCATCGTCATCCCGCCGCCGAACGTGACCGGCTCGCTGCACATGGGCCACGCGTTCGAGCACACCCTGATGGACGCGCTCACCCGGCGTCGGCGGATGCAGGGCTACGAGGCGCTCTGGCTGCCCGGCATGGACCACGCCGGCATCGCCACCCAGAACCTCGTCGAGCGGCAGCTCGCCGGCGAAGGGCTCTCCCGGCACGACCTTGGGCGGGAGAAGTTCGTCGAGCGGGTCTGGCAGTGGAAGGCCGAGTCCGGCGGCAAGATCCTCGGCCAGATGCGCCGGCTCGGTGACTCGGTCGACTGGGACCGCGAGCGCTTCACCATGGACGAGGGCCTGTCCCGGGCCGTACAGACGATCTTCAAGAAGTTGTACGACGACGGCCTGATCTACCGCGCGGAACGGATCATCAACTGGTGTCCGCGCTGCCTGACCGCGCTGTCGGACATCGAGGTGGAGCACACCGACGACGACGGTGAACTCGTCTCCATCCGGTACAGCGACGAGGTGGTGGTCGCCACCACCCGGGCCGAGACGATGCTCGGCGACACCGCGGTCGCGGTGCACCCGGACGACGAGCGGTACAAGCACCTGATCGGCACCGAGGTCGAACTGCCGCTCACCGGGCGGCGGATCCCGATCGTCGGGGACGAGCACGTCGACCCCAGCTTCGGCACCGGCATGGTCAAGGTGACCCCGGCGCACGACCCGAACGACTTCGAGATCGGGCAGCGGCACAACCTGCCGTCGCTGACGATCATGGACGAGCGGGGTGTGATCACCGCACCCGGGCCGTTCGAGGGTCTGGACCGGTTCGAGGCCCGGCCGGCGATCGTCGCCGCGCTGCGCGAGCAGGGCCGGGTCGTCGCGGAGAAGCGGCCGTACGTGCACGCGGTCGGGCACTGCTCACGCTGCCGTACCACCGTCGAGCCGCGGCTGTCGCTGCAGTGGTTCGTCAACACCGGGCCGCTGGCCCGGGCCGCCGGCGACGCCGTCCGGGACGGCCGGGTGAAGATCGAACCGGCCGACCTGGCCAAGCGCTACTTCGCCTGGGTCGACAACATGCACGACTGGTGCATCTCCCGCCAGCTGTGGTGGGGCCACCGGATCCCGATCTGGTACGGCCCCGACGGCGAGGTCCGCTGCGTCGGACCCGACGAGGAGCCGCCGACCGGCGAGGGCTGGCACCAGGACACCGACGTGCTCGACACCTGGTTCTCCAGCGGACTGTGGCCGTTCTCCACCCTCGGCTGGCCCGAGCAGACCGCCGACCTGGCCAAGTTCTATCCGACCAGCGTCCTGGTCACCGGCTACGACATCCTCTTCTTCTGGGTCGCCCGGATGATGATGTTCGGCCTGTACGCGATGGACGGGCGGCAGCCGTTCGACACCATCGCGCTGCACGGCATGGTCCGCGACCAGTTCGGCAAGAAGATGTCGAAGTCGTTCGGCAACGTCGTCGACCCGCTGGACTGGATCGAGCGCTACGGCGCCGACGCGACCCGGTTCACCCTGGCCCGGGGCGCCAACCCCGGACAGGACGTGCCGGTCAGCGACGAGTGGTGCCAGGGCTCCCGCAACTTCTGCAACAAGCTCTGGAACGCCACCCGGTTCGCCCTGATGAACGGCGCCCACGTCGACGGTGAGCTGCCGGAGACGTCCCGGCTGTCGACCGTGGACCGGTGGATCCTGTCCCGGCTGCAACAGGTGACGGCCGAGGTCGACCGGCAGTTCGAGGCGTACGAGTTCGCCAAGGTCTGCGACGTGCTGTACCACTTCGCCTGGGACGACGTCTGCGACTGGTACGTCGAGCTGGCCAAGCCGGTGCTGGCCGCCGGTGGTGAGCGGGCCGAGGCGACCCGGCGGGTGCTCGGGCACGTCCTCGACCAGCTGCTGCGGCTGCTGCACCCGGTGGTGCCGTTCGTCACCGACGAGCTCTGGACCGCGTTGACCGGGGTCGGCGGCGACGCCGACGCCTCGGTGATGGTCGCGGCCTGGCCGACAGCCGTACCCGCGCTGGTCGACGAGGCGGCCGAACGTGAGGTGGTCGAACTCCAGCGGGTCGTCACCGAGATCCGTCGGTTCCGTTCCGACCAGGGACTGCGCCCGGCGCAGCGGGTGGCGGCCCGGCTCGACGGGCTGGCCGCCGCCGGCATCGCCGCACACGGGGGGCTGATCCGGTCCCTGGTCCGGCTCGACGAGGCGGGGGCGGACTTCCAGGCCAGCGCCACGCTCGCGGTGACCGGGACGGTGACGGTCGCCCTGGACACCCGGGGCTCGATCGACATCGCCGCCGAGCGGGCCCGGCTGGAGAAGGACCGGGCCGCGGCCGAGAAGGAACTCGCCCAGGCGCGGGGGAAGCTGGCCAACCCGGCGTTTGTCGACAAGGCGCCGGCCCCGGTGGTCGACAAGATCAGGGAGCGGCTCGCCTCGGCTGAGGCGGACCTCGAACGGATCAACGCCGCGCTGGCCGCGCTGCGCTGACCGTGGCACGGCGACAGGGGAACGTGGTGACAGAGCGGGGCGGGCGGACGACCGAATTCGGCGCCGTCGAGGCGGAGCTGGCCGAACGGGGCTTCACCCGGATGGTCTTCGACCTGGGGCGGATCGAGGAGCTGCTGGACGTGCTGGGCAGCCCGCAGCGGGCGTACCCGGCGATCCACCTGACCGGGACGAACGGCAAGACCTCGACGGCCCGCATGATCGACTCGCTGCTCCGGGCGTTCGGGCTGCACACCGGCCGCTACACCAGCCCGCACCTGGAGACCGTCCGGGAGCGGATCAGCCTGGACGGCGAGCCGGTCAGCGAGGAACGGTTCGTCTCGGTCTACCGCGAGGTGGCGCCGCTGGCCCGGCTCGTCGACGAACGGGCCGCCGAGCCGCTGACGTACTTCGACATGACCACGGCGCTCGCCTTCGCCACCTTCGCGGACGCGCCGGTGGACGTGGCGGTCGTCGAGGTCGGGCTCGGCGGGGCGGAGGACTCCACAAACGTCCTCGGTGCCGGGGTCTGCGTGGTCACCCCGATCGGGCTCGACCACACCGAGTGGCTCGGCGACACCATCGAGGACATCGCGCTGGCCAAGGCGGGCATCATCCACAAGGGCGCCACGGTGATCTCGGCCGCGCAGCCGGACGAGGCGGTCCGGCCGCTGGTGGAACGCTGTGTCGAGGTGGACGCCACCATCGCCCGGGAGGGCAGCGAGTTCGGCGTCCTGCGGCGGGCCGTCGCGGTCGGCGGGCAGGTGCTGTCCCTGCAGGGGCTCGGTGGGGTCTACGACGAGGTCTTCATCCCGCTGCACGGGGCGCACCAGGCGCAGAACGCCGCAGTGGCGCTCGCCGCCGTCGAGGCGTTCCTCGGTGCCGGGGCGTCCCGCCAGCTCGACGTCGAGACGGTACGCCAGGGCTTCGCCAGCGCCGACTCACCCGGGCGGTTGGAACGGGTCCGGTCGGCGCCGACGATCCTGCTCGACGGCGCGCACAACCCGGCCGGAATGGCGGCGACGGTGACCGCGCTGCAGGAGGAGTTCGCGTTCAGCCGACTGGTCGCCCTGGTCGGGGTGCTCGCCGACAAGGACGCGGGCAGCCTGCTGGAGTTGCTGGAGCCGGTGGTGGACGCGGTGGTGGTCACCCAGAACAGTTCACCGCGGGCGATGCCCGCCGCCGAACTGGGCCGGCTCGCCACCGAGATCTTCGGAGAGGACCGGGTCGAGGTGGCGTCGGAGCTGCCGGACGCGATCGAGGCGGCGGTGGGCCTGGCGGAGTCGGACGTGGTGGGGGAGCTGAGCGGGGTGGGTGTGCTGATTACCGGCTCGGTGGTCACGGTCGCCGACGCGCGCCGGCTACTGAAGCGATGAGCGGCCAGCAGCCGGCCGGTGGGCCGCAGGCGACCGGGGGATCGGTGTCCGGCGACCGGACGGTTCCGGACGAGGCGGCAGCGCGGAACGAGGCGACGACGTCCGGCGAACCGACGACGTCCGGTGGCGGTCCGGCGGGGCGGCCGTCCGGACTGCGGAACCCGGACCGGGCGGTACGCGGCCTGGGTGCGTTGACGCTGAGCGTGCAGACGGTCGTCCTGCTGCTCGCCATCCAGCCGATCCGGCTGCTCGGCGGTGACCTGGGCGGTGCCGCCATCGGGGTGGTCGTCGGGCTGGCCGTGCTCGCGGCACTCCTCGCCGGGAGTCTGCGCCGGTCCTGGGCCTGGCACGCCGGCACCGTACTGCAGGCGCTGCTGCTGCTCTCCGGGTTCCTGCACTGGTCGCTCGGCGTACTGGGGTTGATCTTCGGGGCGGTCTGGGTGTACGTACTGCACGTCCGCCGGGTCATCCTCGGCTGAGCCGGCCGGCGGGCGGGCGGACACGTCAGCCGGCCGCCCGGTCGCGCCACTGGGTCAACGCGATGCCGTGCCCGTCCGGGTCCCGGAAGGCGGCGGCCCAGAGTTCGAGTTTGGCGCCCCGGTTGACCGCCCGTGGGGCGTAGGTGAACCGCACGCCCTTGGCGACCAGTTCCTCGTGGACCGCGTGCACGTCGTTGACCTCGAGGTTGAGGTGCACCAGGCGGCGGTTGATCGGGGCCACCTCGGGAATGGCCCGCAGCACCAGCCGGGTCGCCCCGGAGGCGAGGATCGCGTTGCCGTCGCCGCCGTCGATCTCGAAGAAACCGAGCAGGTCCCGGTAGAACGCGATCGAACGTTCGAGATCGGTGACGAGCAGGGTGATCCCGACGCCGGCGATCGGACCGGACTCGCCGAGCCGGGCGGGCGGCGGGGTGGCGCTCAGGTTCTCCAGGATCGCCTCGTCGTCGGAGGAGGGCACCGTCGGGCCGGCGGCAGCGGCGGATGCCTCGGCCGCCGGTTCGGACCGCCGACCACCGGGTCCGGGGTCGTCCAGGTCGATGTCGATCTCGATGTCCTCGGCCGGGGTGCCGGACCGTTGACCCGGCGCGGGCGGGGCCGGCGGGGGACCGTCCGGGTCGACCGCGTCGGTCACTGTCGCGGCGGGCTGGGGCGCGGCCGCGGTGTCCGCGTTCGGGCCGGGACTCGGTCGCCGGGCCTCGCCGTTCGGACCCGGACGGGGACGGCGCGGCAGCGGCGTGGTGGTCGGTGGTGGCTCGACCAGGGTCCCCTCCAGCACGATCGTGCCGCCCGGCGTCTGACGTACCACCACCGGTTCGTCGCGGTGCGGGCCGAGGTCGTCACGCGGTGGCGGCGGGTCGTCGTCGAGCGGTTCCGGGTCGACGACGGTACGCCGGTCCTCCGGCGGGGGGGCCGGCGGCCGGTCGTCGGGGAACGGCTCGTCCAGCCGATCGTCGTAGGAGGGCCCAGCCAGGGGATCGTCGGGGAGGTCGAGCGGCTCGTCCGGGTACGGGGTGTCGTCCCGGGCGCCGCGCGCCCACGGCGGGGTCTCCTGCTCGATCAGGATGTCGTCGCCGAGCGGGTCGGCACCCTCGAACGGCGGCGGCAGGTCGGCGCTGGCCGCGGCCTCGGCGTGGGTCAGCACCTCGTCCCAGAGGATCCGGACGTGCCGCTGGTCGTCGATGGCGACCATGATCGGCAGCGTGGCGCCCGGGTCCGGCCACTTCGCCACCGGCACCCGGGGATCACGGATCTTCACCGAACGGGCCGGTACCCCCGGGGCGTCGATCACGATCTGCAGCTCGCACCGGCCGAAGGCGGACGACGCCGGCGGCTCGGTCACGGTGTGCACGTGGCCGATGCCGGTGACCCAGGCCCGGGGGCCGCTGCGGACCGCGGTGAACGCGACCAGGCCGATGGCGAGGGCGATCAGGGCCACCCCGAGCATCGCGATCGCCCAACTGCGCATCCCGACGCCGAACAGCATGACAAAGGTGGCGAGGGTGCCGAGCACCGCGGCGACGAGCTTACGTACCGGCGCGACCTGGCGCCGCCGACCATCTGCCACAGTGGACCTCCCTAGCTAAGGCCAGGCTAGGCCGGATCCGGCGGGAATGGAACGACCCGAGCCCGCTCGCTCGGCCGAGCCGCTCCCCGCCCCGCCGTCGGACGCGGCGGGCGGACAGTCGCCCGTACCGGGTCCGGGCCGTCAGCCCGGCAACCGGGTCAGCTTCTCCGGGTTCCCCACCAGATAGAGACCGGTGAGCCGGCCGTCCGCCGCGGCGACGGTCAGCGTGTAGCGGGTCCCGGTGGGCCAGCGCAGCAGCAGCCCCGGCCCGCCGTTCAGCTCGACCGGTGCCGCCTCGACGGTCGGCCGGCGCCCGTAGACACCGGCGAAGAAGCGGGCGACCCGCGCCGCGCCGTACACCGGGCGGCGGGCCGCCCGGACCCGGCCGCCGCCGTCGGACCAGGCGGTGGCCTCGGCCGCGACCAGGCTGGTCAGCCGCGCCAGGTCACCGTCGCGGGCGGCGGCCAGGAACGCGTCGAGCAGCCGGCGCTGTTCGGCCGCGGTGGCGGTGAACCGGGGCCGGTCGGCGGCGACCCGGGCCGCCGCCCGGTGGTGCAGCTGCCGGCAGTCCGCCACCGACCGGTCGAGGATCTCCGCGATCTCGGCGTACGGCAGCTCGAACGCGGTGTGCAGCACGTAGACCGCGCGCTCGGGTGGGGTGAGCCGCTCGAGGATGTGCAGCAGCGCCAGCGACAGGGAGTCCCGCAGTTCGGCGCTGTCCAGCGGGCCGAACGGCGACGACCCGGTCGGCACCGGCTCCGGCAGCCACGGGCCGACGTACGTCTCCCGGGCCGCCTGCCGGGCCCGCAGCCGGTCCAGGGCCAGCCGGGTCACCACCCGGGACAGGTAGCGGCGGGGTTCGACCACCGTCGCGCGGTCGACGCCGGCCCAGCGCAGGTACGTCTCCTGCAGCACGTCCTCCGCGTCGTGCAGGCTGCCGAGCAGCCGGTACGCGAGCCCGAGCAGCATCGGCCGGTGCGCGTCGAGCACACCGGCCGCCTGCGTCGCCTCGGAGGTCGTCATACCTCCGTCGGCGGCTCGGTCCGGCTGGTCACCGAGATTCGGTTCCATACGTTGATTGTGGCGATCGCCATCACCAGGTCCGCCAGTTCCTTCTCCGACCACACCTCGGCGGCGGCCTCCCACACGTCGTCCGGCACCCCGTGCTCGCCGAGCCGGGTGACCGCGTCGGTCAGCGCCAACGCGGTCCGCTCGCGCTCGTCGAAGAAGGGCGCCTCCCGCCACGCGGCCACCCCGAACAGTCGCCGACTCGACTCGCCCGCCGCGAGCGCCTCCCGGCTGTGCATGTCGACGCAGAACGCGCAGCCGTTGAGCATCGAGGCGCGCAGTTTGACCAGTTCGAGCACTGTGTGGTCCAGGTTCGCCCGGATGTACTTCTCCAGCCCCAGCACCGCCTGGTACGCCTCCGGTGCCACCGACGCCATGTTCAGCCGACTCACGACAACCTCCCGCTCCGGTTCTTCCGTTACGCCAGGACGACGGCACCGGCGGGCCGCGGCGTGACAGTCCGCGCTGTGACGCTCGGCACCCCGGCGATCGGTGTCCCGGCGGCCCGGGTCAGAGCGTGTCGAGGGAGGCCCGCCGACGGCTCTCCGCCTCGAACACCTTGAGCAACCCGGCGGCGAGCAGCGCGTACCCGAGCGCGAGCAGCACCTCGACGGCGAGTGGGCCGGCCGCGGCGGCCAGGCCGTCCCCGGCGACCAGCCGGCGGGCCGCCTCCGCCGCGTGGGTGACCGGCAGCACCGCGCCGACCGCCCGCAGCCCGGCCGGCAACTCCGTCGCCGGCACGTTCACCCCGGTGAGCAGCAGCAACAGCGTCACCGACACGTTCGACACCAGCCACACGTCCCGGAACCGCAGGCCGATCGCGCCCAACGTCAGGCCGAAGAAGCCACAGCTCAGCGCGGCGGCGCCGAGGACGAGCAGCAGGCCGGGCAGCGCCTGCGGCGGGATCCGCAGGCCGAGCAGCAGCGCGCCGCCGGCCAGCGTGCAGGCCGCGATCAGCAGCCCGTTGCCGGCGTACGGGAGCGCCCGGCCGAGGAAGACCGCAGTCCGGCTGCGCGGCGAGAGCAGCACGTGACCGAGGGTGCCGAACCGGCGTTCGTTCGAGACCGCCATCGTGCCACCGAAGACACCGGCGGACGAGGCGGCCAGCACGGCGTTGCCGACGATGTAGAAGGTGTCGTCGGCGACCCCGAGCTGACGGCCGAGGTAGGCGAAGAAGAGCAGTTGGAACAGCGGACCGACGAGCAGGGTGCCGACGAACATCGACGGGGTGGTCCAGTTGAACAGCGCGCGGTAGGCGATCACGCCGCCGACGCCGACGAGACGGAACAGACTGGTCATCGACGTGGACTCCTCAGGCCAGAGCGAGGGTGGCGGCGGCGCGGGCCCGACGTTCCACCCGGGACATGACCGCCGCGCCGAGCGCGAGACAGCCGAGGCTGATCGCCAGGCAGATCCCCAGCGACGGCCAGACCGGGCCGGCGCCGGTGGCCGCCTCGCGGACCGCCCTGGCCCCCCAGGTGGTGGGCAGCACGGCGGCGATCGGGGTGGTCCAGCCGGGCAGGGCGGTGACCGGCACGAGCATCCCGGAGACCAGCCAGATCGGGTAGTCCAACGGGTTGGCCAGCGCGTTCGCGTTGGGCAGCAGGACAAACGTGGCCGCCAGCAGCAGCCCGAACATGCCCAGCGCGAGGACACAGCCGGGAACCGCGACCGCGAAGGCGAACGGATCGGCGAAGTCGAGCGGGATGCCGTACAGCAGGCGACCCCAGAGCAGGGTCGCGACCATCGCGTACGTGCCGGTCAGCGCGGTGGCGAGGGTGATCGGCAGGATCACCAGCGCGGGCGACCGGGGTGCGAGGATCAGCATCTCCAGGGTGCCCTGCCATCGCTGGTTCTGGATCGCCCCGCCGGAGCCGAACAGCACCGACGACCAGATGCCCATCAGGCCGGCGCCGACCGCCGCCTCCAGCAGCCGGTCCGGCTGGCCGCCGGCCCGGAACAGGTAGACCGCCAGGGTCGCCTGGACCACCGGCAGCAGCACCGCGATGGTGATCTCCAGGGAGGAACGGCTCTGGTACTTGACGTGCAGCAGCGCCCCGAGCGCGATCATCCGCAGCGTCCTCATGCCGCCACCGCCGGCTCGGGCGTCGGCTCGTCGGCCGTGGTCGTGGCGCTGACGATCGCCACGTACGCGTCCTCCAGGGTGGGCTGGCGGCCCAGCACCCGACCCAGCCGGATTCCGGCCAGCACCCGCAGCACCTCGGCCTGTACGTCGGTGCCGACCGCCGACTGCACGGTGAGCAGTTGGACCGCGCCGAGCACCTGCAGACTCGCCTCCCGTACCCCGGGCAGTCGGTGGATCTCGGCGAGTTGCCGGTCGGTCACCCCGTACGCCTCGACCTCCAGCACCTGCCGGCCCTCGGCGTGCCGCCTGAGTTCGGCGGGCGTACCCGAGGCGCGGATCCGGCCCCCGGCGATCACCGCGATCCGGTCGCAGAGTTCGTCCGCCTCCGCCATGTAGTGCGTGGTCAGCAGCACCGTCGTGCCGTTCGCCGCGAGGCTGGCGACGGTCTGGCGCAGTTCCCGGGCGGCGACCGGATCCACCCCGATCGACGGCTCGTCGAGGAAGAGGACCTCGGGGCGGTGCAGCAGGCCACGGGCGATGTGCAGCCGCTGGCGCATGCCCCGGGAGTAGCCCTCGACCCGTTCGTTCTCCCGACCGGTGAGCCCGACCAGGTCGAGCAGTTCGGCGGTCCGCCGCCGCTGCTCCCGGGGCGCGACGCCGTAGAGTTCGGCGAAGTAGCGCAGGTTGTCCCGGGCGGAGAGCCGGTCGTACAGACCCCGGTCGCCGCCGAAGACGTACCCGATCCGGCGCCGTACCTCGCGGGTCTGCCGGACCACGTCGTAGCCGGCCACCCGGGCGGTGCCGGCGGTCGGGACGAGCAGCGTGTTCAGCAGCTTGATGGTGGTGGTCTTGCCGGCGCCGTTCGGGCCGAGCAGGCCGAACAGCTCACCTTGGCGGACGGTCAGGTCGACGCCGCGGACCGCCGTCACCTCCCGGCGCCGGGGCCGTGACCACCCGGTACGGCTGCGGTAGGTGCGGTGCAGCCCGACCGCCTCGATTGCGTACTCGCTCATGCCGGCGACGCTAGGGAGCCGGCCCGGATCGGCGGAATCGATTCGGCGTCCACCGAATGTGCGGGACCGGCGCCGACGACCGGCCGGAATCCTCAGGAGGCGCGTGCGGTAACCGGATCGTCGCCGGTCAGGGCCGCGTCGCCGGGTGCCACCGTGACGTCGAGCAGGCTGACCAGGGCCAGCCCGGCCGGTTCCAGCCCGTACAGCACCCGGCGGCCGACCCGACGCCGGTTGACCACGCCCGCCGCGAGCAGCGCGCCGAGGTGTTCGGAGACGGTGCTGGGGGCGAGGCCGAGGGTCGCGGCGAGCCCGGCGGTGCTGGCCGGCCGCCCCAGCGCGCGCAGTACGGCGGCCCGGCCCCGGCCGACCAGGACGGCGAGCCGGTCGGTGCCGGTCTCCGGCGGCGGCGCCGGCCCGTCGTCGGCCAGCACCGCGGCGCCCCGGGCCTGGTAGGAGACCGCGACCACCTCGGGATGTTCGGCGGAGCAGACCAGGGCGCCGCGCGAGAAGATCAACGGAATGAGCAGCAGACGCTGGTCGGCGACCTGGAAACTCTGCTCGTTCGACTTCACCAGGGTCAGGGTCGGCCGCTGCCAGCGCACCCGGTCGTGCAGGTCGGCCAGGAGCGCGTCCGGCCCGTCGGCGGCCAGCGCCCGGGCCCGGTGCAGCACCTCCTCGTCCAGCGCGGCCCGCATCCGCCCCCAGAACGGCGCCATCGCCGCCACCCAGTACGCCTCGAGGCCGTCGGCGAGCCGGTCCAGCGCCCCGGACGGGTCGTCCCGGAACGGCCGCAGCCACGCCGGAAGTTCTCCGCCGGGCCAGCGCCGGAGCTGCTCCTCGACGGTGTCCGGGTCGGTCGCCCGCAACCCGGCCAACTCCTCCTCGATGCTCGGGGCGGCGGTGGGCGGCACCGGGGAGAGGAAGTCGGGTAGCCAGGGGCTGGCGGTCAGGTACAACCGGGCCGGTGTGGCGGCCGGCACCTCGGTGAGCACCCGCCGGGCCTGGCGCCCCCAGGCGGCGTACGGCCAGGGCTGGGCGTCGCCGTGCCGGGCCAGCAGGTAGAGCCCGCAGACCGTCTCCCAGAGCGGGCTGATCGCAATCCGGGTACGGGCCAGCGTCGGCTCGTCCAGCTGGATACGGATCACGGCAGCAAGCCTAGTCGCCGTCCCCGACCGCCCGGATCAGCTTGGTGGCCAGCTCGGCGGCGGTCTCGCGGGCCAACCTCGTGCTCTCTCGGCCGGTGTCGTCCGGCCGGAACGTGAGCACGTCGACGCTGATCATCAGCGGTCCGTGGCCGAAGACGAGTCGGGCCTCGCCCGGCACCAGGCGGATGGTGCGGTCCCGGTGCAGCCGGCGACCAGCAGGACGGCCAGGCACGCCAATCGCTGCCACGTCCCGGCACCCGTCCCGGTAGCGGCGTACGCCATCTGGGGACCCCCGTTCCGCACGGGCGGGGGTGGCTCGGCCCCCGCGCCGCCCCAGGGATAGGTCGGTCCGGTCCGGCGCGGGGGCCCCGCCGAAGCGGCCGTCGGAGCCGTGGCTGCGGCCGGAGTCGTCGGAGCCGCCGGTGTCGTCGGAGCCCTGCCGCTGTCGTCGCCGACGCGGACGGGCGCCCGGCGTCGGGACGGATATCGGCTGGGGGCGGCTGGCGGGGTCGAGTATCGTTGACGGTCACAGGCGTCGACCCGGCCATCACCGGCGAGCCTCCGGAAGAAAGGGCCCACACGGCCCGAGTAGAACCGGACGGGACCGGCCCGTCACAGCCGGCCAATGAGCGGGTGGTTGATCTCCGGCCACCAAGCGGGGTGGTACCGCGGGTCCGCGGGCGCCGGTTTCCGGCGGCCAGGGCTCGTCCTCGCAGACCACGGACCAGTGAGCTGCACCGAGGAGAACGACCCGCGATGGCGTACCCCAAGAACGCCCCCGCCGGCACGGGCGTGCCGGCCAGTCCCGACCTGCCGGCGGTCGAACGCCGGGTGCTCGACGAGTGGACGGCCGACAAGACCTTCGAGGCCAGCGTCGACCACCGCGACCCGGGCCCGGACGGCGCCAACGAGTACGTCTTCTACGACGGCCCGCCGTTCGCCAACGGCCTGCCGCACTACGGCCACCTGCTGACCGGCTACGCCAAGGACGTGATCCCGCGTTACCAGACGATGCGGGGCCGCCGGGTGGAGCGCCGTTTCGGCTGGGACTGCCACGGCCTGCCGGCCGAGGTGGAGGCGGAGAAGCAGCTCGGCATCACCACCAAGGCGGAGATCCTCGACCTCGGGGTGGCGAAGTTCAACGACGCCTGCCGGACGTCGGTGCTCGCCTACACCCACGAGTGGGAGCGGTACGTCAACCGGCAGGCCCGCTGGGTCGACTTCGGCAACGACTACAAGACGCTGGACCTCAGCTACATGGAAAGCGTCATGTGGGCGTTCCGGCAGCTGCACGCCAAGGGCCTCGTCTACGAGGGCTTCAGCGTGCTGGCGTACTGCTGGCGCTGCGAGACGCCGCTGTCGAACACCGAGACCCGGATGGACGACGTCTACCGGGACCGGCACGACCCGACGCTGACCGTCTGGTTCACCCTCACCCCGGACGAGACCGCGCCCGAGCTGGTGCGTGGACCGGTCAAGGTCGGGGTCTGGACCACCACGCCGTGGACCCTGCCGTCGAACCTGGCGCTCGCCGTCGGGCCGGACATCGAGTACGCCGTCCTCGAGCGGGACGGGGAACGGTACGTCGTCGGGGCGGCCCGGCTCGGCGCGTACGCCAAGGAGCTGGAGGGCTTCACCCAGGTCGGTACGGTGCACGGCCGGGACCTGGTCGGACGCCGCTACACCCCGCTCTACGACTTCCTGGTCGACCGGGCCGGGTCGGAGGCGTACCAGGTGCTCGGCGCCGAGTTCGTCACCACCGAGGACGGCACCGGGGTGGTGCACCTGGCGCCGGCCTTCGGCGAGGACGACCAGAAGGCGTGCAATGCGGCCGGGATCCCGACCATCGTCACCGTCGACGACCACACCCGGTTCACCGCGCTGGTCCCGCCGTACCAGGGTGAGCAGGTCTTCGACGTCAACAAGTCGGTGATCCGCGAGCTGAAGGAGCGCGGGGTGGTGCTCCGGCAGGACACCTACACCCACGCGTACCCGCACTGCTGGCGCTGCGACACCCCACTGGTCTACAAGGCGGTCTCCTCCTGGTTCGTGGCGGTGACCAAGGTCAAGGACCGGATGGTCGAGCTGAACCAGCAGATCAACTGGACGCCGGGACACGTCCGGGACGGCTCGTTCGGCAAGTGGCTGGCGAACGCCCGGGACTGGTCGATCAGCCGGAACCGGTTCTGGGGCTCGCCGATCCCGGTCTGGAAGTCCGACGACCCGAACTATCCGCGGGTCGACGTCTACGGCTCGCTCGAGGAGCTGGAGCGTGACTTCGGGGTGAAGGTCACCGACCTGCACCGCCCGGTGATCGACGAGCTGACCCGGCCGAACCCGGACGACCCGACCGGGAAGTCCACCATGCGCCGGGTGCCGGAGGTGCTGGACTGCTGGTTCGAGTCCGGGTCGATGCCGTTCGCCCAGGTGCACTACCCGTTCGAGAACCGGGAGTGGTTCGAGAACCACTACCCGGGCGACTTCATCGTCGAGTACCTGCCGCAGGTGCGGGGCTGGTTCTACACCATGCACGTGCTGGCGACCGCGCTGTTCGACCGGCCGGCGTTCCGCAACGCGGTGGTGCACGGCATCGTGCTCGGCGAGGACGGGCGCAAGATGTCCAAGAGCCTGCGCAACTACCCGGACGTCTACGAGATGTTCGACAGGTACGGCTCGGACGCGATGCGCTGGACACTGATGGCGTCACCCGTGCTGCGCGGCGGGGACGTGGTGGTCAGCGAGACGGCGATCCGGGACTCGGTGCGTCAGGTGCTGCTGCCGTACTGGAACGTCTGGTACTTCTTCACCCTCTACGCCAACGCCGACGGGTATTCGGCGGTGCGCCGCCTCGACTCGACGCACCTGCTCGACCGGTACGTCCTGGCCAAGACCGGGGAACTCGTCGCCACGGTGCAGGGGCAGCTCGACGCGTACGACATCTCCGGTGCCTGCGGCTCGGTCCGGTCGTTCCTGGACGCGCTGACCAACTGGTACGTCCGGCGGTCCCGGGACCGGTTCTGGTCCGGCGACCGGGACGCGTTCGACACCCTGTACACGGTGCTGGAGACGGTGAGCCGGGTGCTCGCCCCGCTGGCCCCGCTCACCGCCGAGGAGGTCTGGCGGGGGCTGACCGGGGAGCGGTCGGTGCACCTGGCCGACTGGCCGGACGCGACCGAGTTCCCGGCCGACCACAACCTGGTGGCCGCGATGGACGCGACCCGTAACGTCGCCTCGGCGGCCCTGTCGCTGCGCAAGGCGAAGGGCCTGCGGGTCCGGCTGCCGCTGTCGAAGCTGACCGTGGCCAGTCCGGCGGCGGCGAGCCTGCGGCCCTTCGCCGACCTGGTCGCCGACGAGGTCAACGTCAAGGCGGTCGAGTTCAGCGACGAGCTGACCGACTACTGCGAGCAGGTGCTGACCGTGGTGCCCCGAGCGCTCGGACCCCGGGTCGGCAAGCAGGTCCAGGCGGTGATCAAGGCGGTCAAGGCCGGTGACTGGTCACTGGTCGAGGGCGTACCGGAGGCGGCCGGTATCCGGCTGGAGACCGGCGAGTACGAGTTGAAGCTGGTCCCGGCCGACGCCGAGCACTCCGCGCCGCTGCCCGGTGGCGAGGGTGTGGTGGTGCTGGACACCCTGGTCACCCCGGAACTGGCGGCCGAGGGGCTGGCCCGGGACGTGATCCGGGTGGTGCAGCAGGCCCGCCGGGACGCCGGGCTGGACGTGTCGGACCGGATCGACCTGGTGGTCGGGGCGTCGCCGGAGGTGACCTCGGCGGTCGGGGCGTACCGGGACTTCGTCGCCCGGGAGGTGCTTGCCGAGACGGTCGACTTCGTCGACCGCGACCAGGTCGGCGACGACGGCTTCGCCGGTGAGGTCGGCGAGGGCGAACCGGTGACGGTGCGGGTACGTCAGCGCTGACGGCAGGGCTGTCTCTTCGGTGACGTCGGTGGGGGCGGTGCACGCGGTACGGCGATCGTGTCCCGGGCACCGCCCTCCCTCCGGGCACCGCCAACCCGACGGCTCCGGCTCCGGCAACGACCGGTCACCCGCAGCCGCCGGCCGGGCGTCGGCTACCGTGACAGCGCCCGACCACCCCCGACCGCCGGAGGTCCCGTGCCGCTGCTCTACACCGTCGGCCAGTACACCGTCGGCGCCGCCCTGCGGCTCGCCTGGCGTCCCATCGTCGAAGGCCTGGAGAACATCCCGGCGACCGGCGGTGCGATCTTCGCGGGCAACCACCTCTCCGTCGCCGACGAACTCTTCCTCGGCGCGGTGGTACCCCGGCACCTCGCCTTCTGGGCGAAGGCGGAGTATTTCACCGGCACCGGCGTCCGAGGCTGGCTGACCAGGTCGGTCGTGGAAGGCCTCGGGGCGATCCGGGTCGAGCGCAGCGGCGGCCGGGCGGCCCTCTCCGCCTTCGACGGCGCCGTTCCGGTGCTGCGGGCGGGTGACCTGGTCGCGCTCTACCCGGAGGGGACCCGGTCACCGGACGGACGGCTCTACCGGGGACGTACCGGGGTGGCCCGGCTGGCCCTGGCCGCCGAGGTGCCGGTGATCCCGGTCGGGATGATCGGCACGGAGAAGGTCCAGCCGATCGGGGCCCGGATGCCCCGGCTCGGCGCGGGGAAGGTGACGGTGCGCTTCGGCGAGCCGCTCGACTTCACCGGCCGGCCGGCCGACCGGAGCTCACTCCGGGAGATCACCGACGAGATCATGACGGAGATCCAGAAGCTGACCGGCCAGGAGTACGTGCCCCGGTACGCCCCGGCGCGCACCGCCGCCCCGGACGACGGCACCCCGATGCTCGGAGGCTGAGCCGGGCCGTCGTCGGCTCCGGCTCCGGCCGTCGGTCGGGCTCACTGCCGCAGTACGAGCTCCGCGCGCATCGCGTCCAGCAACTCCGCGCTCTCGTCGAGGCTCCGTCGGGTGAACAGCCCGGTGACCAGGCTGCCGTGGTCCGCCGTCGTACAGAGGACAACGGACTCGCCGTCCTCCCGGCCGGTGGTGCAGCCGCGGTACTCGCCCCGGACACCGGTCTCGACCGGTTCCGTGGCGCCGAGGTGGTACTGGTCGCGGAGCTCGTCCAGTTCCTTCGTCACGTCGGATTCCGGGTTGAACCGGAACCCGGTGGTGCCGAAGATCGTCACGCGTTTGCCGGACCCGTCCCGGTAGACGGCGGCGAACGTCCCTTCGGCGAGCCAGTTCCTGGCCCGCAGGTCCGCCTTGAGGTCCCCGACCACCTGCTTGCCGTCCCGGTCGTCCTGCAGGCTCAGGTCACGTACCTGCTGCGGCAGGGGCTCGGCCGGCTGGGCCGGATACTGCTGCCAGGCGGGCCAGAGGTAGTAGCCCGGGAGGCCGCAGCAGCAGAAGACGCCGAGCAGGGTCAGTACGAGCATGACCCGGGGCCAGCGCCGACGGCGGCGTACCGGGATCGGCACGTGGCCCCGGGGTGGTTTCCAGCCCGGCGGGACCGTCTGGGGCGGCGGTGTGGCCGTGGACCGTTTCCCTCGGGACGGCGCCACCGGTGCCGGCGGGGGCGGCGGGGGTGCCCCCTTCGGGGGTGCCGGTTTCCGGCGCGGCGTCGGTTCGGGCGTCTGTCGGGGCCGGGGAGCGGTCGGCGCGCCAGGCGGGCGCGGTGTGGTCGCCGGTGCGGGTGACCCGGCGGAGGCGGGGAAGACCCGGGTCGCGGGTAGCTGCCGGGGTGGCGTGCTGACCGGCTGCGGCGGTGGGCTGACCGGCTGCGGCGGTGGGCTGACCGGCTGTGGTGGCGGGCTGACCGGGTATGGCGGCGGGCTGACCGGCGCGGCGGACTCCGGCGTGGTGGGGTAGCCGGGTGTGCCATGGCCGGCCGGGCCGCTGTGGCCGGTTAACGGGTGGGGCGGGTGACCGGGGGACGGGTACCCCGGTGACCCCAACCAGGGGTCGTCGGCGGCGCCGGCCCAGGGATCCACCGGCGTCGGCATCTCGGACTCGTCGGACTCGACGGTCGGCATCCGCAGCGTCGGGTCCGGCCGGCGTGACTCGGTCGGCCGGACCGGCACCGGGGTCGTCGGTGGTGGCCCCGCCGGTGCGGCGGGCTGGTCGCCGCCGGCGTCAGCGCCCCCGGCGTCACTGCCGCCGATCCAACGGCGCCGGCGGCGGCTCTGCGGTGGTGGTACGGCCGCCGAGCCGGTCCACCGGGGCGCGGCGACCCGGGTCGGCTCCGGCGTCGTGTCACCCTGGACACCGGTGGCGGGCGGTGAGGTGTTGCCGTCCGCGGAGCCGTCCGGCGTCACACTCCCGGCGGCGGCCACCGGTCCGGCATCGGCCCTCGCCGGGCGGGTGGGTGCGTCGGTCCCGTCGTCGGGATCGACCGGGCAACCCGGGTTCGGCACACCACTGGTCGAGGAGGTCTCGACCCGGGTTGCCGGCTGGTCCCGGTCGTCGGCACGCCTGTCCGAGGGCTGTTCGGCGGGCTCGGCACGCCCGTCCGGCGGCTGCTCGACGGGCTCGGCACGCCTGTCCGAGGGCTGCTCGACGGGTTCCGGCTGGCCGGCTGACGGCTGCCCGGCCGGTTCCGCCTCCCTGGGTGAGATGGCTTCCTCCCCAGGTGAGGTGGCTCCGCCTGCCGGCTGACCGCCGTCCGGCTGAGGCTGACGCATCGTGCGGCTCTCCTCTCGCGCCCGTCCGAGGTTAGTACCGGCGTACCAGTTCGTCCGGTCGACGTCTGAGCTGTGTCGTTCCGCCCCGGGTCGTCACGGAGTGCCGCGACCCGGGCACGGTCGGGTGGCGACGAGTGCGTCGGGGGTGACGACGGCTCGGGATAGAGTTCCTACCCGATCGGGGTCGTGAGGGCTACGCGTACCCTGGATGGTTGGTCGGGTCACTGCAAACTGCTGTTTCGGGAGGTTCCATGAGCGCCGCGTCGGCCGCCGCGAGCAGGTCCGCGGCGATGACGGTCTGGCCGCAGCTCGAGCCGCTGCTGCCCCAGGTGAGCAAGCCGATCCAGTACGTCGGCGGCGAACTGGGCGCGGTGGTCAAGGACTGGGACTCGGCCGTCGTCCGCTGGGCGCTGATGTATCCCGACGCGTACGAGGTCGGTCTGCCGAACCAGGGCGTACAGATCCTCTACGAGGTGCTCAACGAGCTGCCGGATGTGCTGGCCGAGCGGACGTACGCGGTCTGGCCGGACCTGGAGCGGCTGATGCGGGCGCACGGCGTGCCGCAGTTCACCGTCGAGGCGCACCGACCGGTCGGCGCGTTCGACCTGTTCGGGATCTCGTTCGCCACCGAGCTGGGCTACACCAACCTGCTCACCGCGATCGACCTGGCCGGGATCCCGCTGCTCGCCGCGGACCGGACCGACGCGCACCCGGTGATCGTGGCCGGCGGGCACGCCGCGTTCAACCCGGAGCCGATCGCCGACTTCGTCGACGCGGCGGTGCTCGGTGACGGCGAGGAAGCCGTACTCGAGATCACCGAGATCGTCCGGGGCTGGAAGCAGGAGGGCTGCCCCGGCGGCCGGGACGAACTGCTGTTGCGGCTGGCCCGGACCGAGAGTGTCTACGTACCCCGGTTCTATGACGTCGACTACCTGCCCGACGGTCGGATCCAGCGGGTGGTGCCGAACCGGCCGGACGTACCGTTCCGGGTGCACAAGCGGACGACGATGGACCTGGACGCGTGGCCGTACCCGAAGAAGCCGATCGTGCCGCTGGCCGAGACGGTGCACGAGCGGTACGCGGTGGAGATCTTCCGGGGTTGCACCCGGGGGTGCCGGTTCTGCCAGGCGGGCATGATCACCCGCCCGGTACGGGAGCGGTCCATCACCACCGTGGGGCAGATGGTGCAGCAGGGGCTGGAGTACTCCGGCTTCCACGAGGTGGGTCTGCTGTCGCTGTCGTCCGCGGACCACTCGGAGATCGGTGACATGTGCTCCGGTCTGGCCCAGCAGTACGAGGGCACCAACGTCTCGCTCTCGCTGCCGTCCACCCGGGTCGACGCGTTCAACATCGAGCTGGCCCAGGAGCTGAGCCGCAACGGACGGCGGACCGGGCTGACCTTCGCCCCGGAGGGCGGGTCGGAGCGGATCCGTCGGGTGATCAACAAGATGGTGTCGGAGGAGGACCTGATCCGCACCGTGGTCACCGCGTACACCAACGGCTGGCGGCAGGTGAAGCTCTACTTCATGTGCGGTCTGCCGACCGAGACCGACGAGGACGTCCTGCAGATCGCCCGGCTCGCGCACGAGGTGATCAAGGCGGGACGGGCGGCGACCGGTTCGAAGGACATCCGCTGCACCGTCTCGATCGGCGGGTTCGTGCCGAAGCCGCACACCCCGTTCCAGTGGGCGTCGATGGAACGCCCCGAGGTGATCGACAACCGGCTCAAGCTGCTCAAGCAGGCGATCAACGCCGACCGGTCGCTCGGCCGGGCGATCGGCTTCCGCTACCACGACGGTGAGCCGTCGCTGATCGAGGGCCTGCTCAGTCGGGGTGACCGCCGGGTCGGTGCGGTGATCCGGAAGGTCTGGGAGGACGGCGGCCGGTTCGACGGCTGGAGCGAGCACTTCTCCTTCCAGCGCTGGACGGACGCCGCCGCCGAGGTGCTGCCGACCTTCGGCGTCGACCTCGACTGGTACACCGTCCGGGAGCGCGAGGAGACCGAGGTCCTGCCCTGGGACCACCTCGACTCCGGCCTGGACAAGGACTGGCTCTGGCAGGACTGGCAGGATGCCATGTCCGAGTACGAGCAGGACGACTGCCGGTGGACCCCCTGCTTCGACTGCGGGGTCTGCCCGTCCATGGACACCGAGATCCAGATCGGGCCGACCGGTAAGAAGCTGCTGCCGTTGACCCCGGTCAACGGGCTGCGTACGCCGGCCGGCGCCCAGCAGTGACGCGGGCCGGGTCACCGGCCGGCGGTCGGCGTTCCGCTTCGCCGTTTTGAAGGGTTCTGGGGAGTTTGACCGGGATCGTCGGGACTCTCCGGCCGCCCCGGCTGGCCACCGGGCCGAGTGCTGCGCCAGGATGGGACGGACAGACAGGTACACCCGAGGAGCTCACGATCGCTAGAAAGCCTCAACCCGAGGGCGGCCAGGCACCGGTCGTCCAGCGGGTTCGGATCAGGTACGCCAAGCGGGGGCCGCTCCGGTTCACCTCGCACCGGGACTTCGCCCGGGCCTTCGAGCGCGCGCTGCGCCGGGCCGGCGTACCGATCGCCTTCTCCCAGGGCTTCACCCCGCACCCGAAGATCTCGTACGCCTCCGCTGCCCCGACCGGGGTGGCGAGCGAGGCGGAGTACCTGGAGATCGGCCTGCGCGAGCCGGTCGACCCGGAGCAGTTGCGGATCGCCCTGGACGCGGCGCTTTCGCCCGGAATCGACGTACTCGACGCGGTGGAGGCGGGCAGTGGCAGCCTCGCCGACCGGATCGAGGCGTCGCGGTGGCGCATCGAGTTGCCCGGCATCGAACCCGCCGTCGCGCGCGACGCGGTGGCGGCGTTCCTGGCCGCCCCGGAGGTATCCGTGGAGCGGATGACCAAGCAGGGACGACGCGTCTTCGACGCCCGACCTGCGGTCATCGGCATCGATGTGATCGAGCGGACCGGGGCACCTTCCGAGGTCGAGGGCATACCGTGTGCGATACTCGAAATGGTCGTGCGGCAGGTCACCCCGTCCGTACGACCCGATGACGTCCTTTCCGGCCTCCGCGTGGTGGCCGACCTGGAGCCGCCGGTGCCGCCTCGGGCGACGCGGCTGGCGCAGGGCACGGTGACCGCGCAGGGGGAGATCGTGGATCCGTTGGAGGCGGATCGCGACAGGGCAGCCATCGGCGAACGCTAGCCGGAAGTCCGGTCAGCGGGCAGGCAGACAGACTTCGGCGGTCCGGTCATCTTGACGCGTCGCCGGAAATACTTTGCGGCAACCCTGCGTGGCAGCGCTCACCCGCGCCCGGGGAAGCCAGAACTGGAGAACGTCCATGCTCGAGAACGAGCCCGAGGGCGGGGACCTGACCGGCACCGAGTCGGCTGGCAACACCGTCGAGAACAGCGGCAACACCGAGGCGGCGGAACCCACCCGGCGCGCCCGTACCACCCGGCGTCGGAGTTCCGCGACGGCGAGTGAACCGGCACCGACCGGCGTACCGGTCGAGGCGCCGACGTCGGTGCGGTCGACCAGTGGCGAGGCGGCCGACGTGGAGGTGCTGGCCCCGGTGCGGGGCGACACGGAAAGCACCGCAAAAACACCTCGTCGCCGTCGTAAGGCCACCACCGCCGACAAGCGGGACGGCGCGGGAGCCGACCCGGCCGTCACTGACGGGACCGAGGCGGTGGCCGGCCGGTCCGCTGAGCCCGCCCCGACGCAGACCGGGGCGATCGGCGGCGCCGACGAGGCGGCCGTCGTCGAACCGGTTCCGCCGGTCAAGGTGACCCGTACCCGGCGGAAGAAGGCGGCTCCGGCCGCGGCCCCGGTGGTCGCGGAGACCGTGACCGAGGAGCCGGTCGCCGGGGTGGGGGAGCCGGACGGCGAGGAGCCGGAGACCGAGGAAGCCCTGGCCGAGGAGGCCGGTGCCGTCGCGACCGGGGCGGGCCCGAGCGGCACGGCGGGCGAGCCGGGTGCCGTGGTGGTCACCACCGGCCCGGCCGGTGCGCCCGGGGCGACCCCGGAGACGACGGCCGGAGCGACCCCGGAGACGACGGTACGGGTCGAGCCCACGACCGCGGCGGTCGAGGAGGCGGCGCCCCGTCGGCGGCGCCGGGCCGCGCTCTCCGCGCCGACCGTGCTCTTCATGGCGCCCGAGCCGGAGACCCCGACGGTCCGCCCCGCCGGGCTGCCCGAGCCGGCCGGGGCCCGGGCGGAGCCGGCCGAGGAGACGGCAGAACCGGACGAGGCGGTCGAGACCGGCCGGCGCCGGCGCCGTGGGCGCCGCACCGCCGAGCCGGCGGTGACCGAGATCGCTCCCGAGGCCGAACTCGACGTCGAGGGCACCGCGGACGAGGAAGCGCTGGACGAGGCGGACCGGGACGAGGACGAGGAGACCGCGGCCGCGCGGCGACGGCGTCGCCGTGGCCGCCGGGGCCGGGGCCGGGGCAAGGGCACCGCCGACGACGTCGAGGACGTCGAGGACGTCGAGGACGAGGAACCGGCCGCCCAGACCGAGGTCGAAGCCGAACCGGGTGAGGACGAGGACGAGGAGACCGAGACCGCCGACGGGGTGACCCGTCGCCGGCGGCGGCGTCGCCGCAAGGGCGCCGGCGACGCCGAGGGCGGCGCCGACGACGGCGTACCCACCGTCATCAAGATCCGTGAGCCCCGCAAGTCCGTGGACGAGGTGCAGGGCGTCTCCGGCTCGACCCGGTTGGAGGCCAAGCGGCAGCGCCGCCGGGACGGCCGCGAGCAGCGTCGTACCCGACCGCCGATCCTGAGCGAGTCGGAGTTCCTGGCCCGCCGGGAGGCGGTCGACCGGGTGATGGTGGTCCGCCAGCGCGGTGACCGCACCCAGATCGGCGTACTCGAGGACGGGGTGCTGGTCGAGCACTACGTCACCCGCGCCTCCTCCGGCACCATGGCCGGCAACGTCTATCTCGGCAAGGTGCAGAACGTCCTGCCGAGCATGGAGGCGGCCTTCGTCGACGTCGGGCGGGGCCGCAACGCGGTGCTCTACGCGGGCGAGGTCAACTGGGACACCACCGGCCTGGAGGGTCGGGCCCGCTCCATCGAGCAGGCCCTGCGGTCCGGTGACTCGGTGCTGGTGCAGGTCACCAAGGATCCGATCGGGCACAAGGGCGCCCGGCTGACCAGCCACATCGCCCTCTCCGGCCGGCACCTGGTGTACGTCCCGCACGGCAACGCCTCCGGGATCAGCCGCAAGCTGCCGGACATCGAACGCAAGCGGCTGCGGGACATCCTCAAGAAGCTGGTACCGGACGGTGCCGGAGTGATCGTCCGGACCGCCGCCGAGGGCGCCAGCGAGGACGAGTTGGCCCGGGACGTCAAGCGGCTGCAGGCGCAGTGGGAGGACATCCAGGCCAAGGCCGCCGAGGGCGGCGCCCCGGTGCTGCTCTACGAGGAGCCCGATCTGGTGATCCGGGTGGTCCGGGACCTGTTCAACGAGGACTTCCGCGAGCTCGTGGTGCAGGGCGACGAGTCGTACGACATGGTCGAGTCGTACCTCTCGCACGTCTCGCCGGACCTGGTGCCCCGGCTGCGCCGGCACACCGGGGCGGCCGACGTCTTCGCCGAGCGGCGGATCGACGAGCAGATCCTCAAGGGTCTGGACCGCAAGGTCTTCCTGCCCTCCGGCGGACACCTGGTGATCGACCGTACCGAGGCGATGACGGTGATCGACGTCAACACCGGTAAGTACACCGGTGCCGGGGGCAACCTGGAGGAGACGGTCACCCGCAACAACCTCGAGGCGGCCGAGGAGATCGTCCGCCAGCTCCGGCTGCGCGACCTGGGCGGCATCGTCGTGATCGACTTCATCGACATGGTCCTGGAGTCCAACCGCGACCTGGTGCTGCGTCGGCTCACCGAGTGCCTGGGCCGGGACCGGACCAAGCACCAGGTCACCGAGATCACCTCGCTCGGTCTGGTGCAGATGACCCGGAAGCGGATCGGTGCCGGGCTGCTGGAGGCGTTCAGCGAGACCTGCGACTGCTGCAAGGGCCGCGGCGTGATCATCCACACCGAGCCGGTGCCGGAGAAGTCCCGGCCGGGTGCCGGTGACAAGGTCAAGGCGGTCGCGTCGGCGAGCAACGGGACCACCCCGGCGGCCCCGGCCGTCGAGCCGCCGGCGCCGTCGACCCGGCGCCGTGGCCGCAAGGCCGCGCCGGAGCGGGTGGTCGTGGAGGTGCCCGAGTACGAGGACACCATGGGCTACGACCTGTCCCGGTACGAGACCGAGACGCCCGCGACGACCGAGGTCGCCGACATCGCCGACGTCGCGCCGACCGAGTCGATGCGGCTGGCCGGAGCGGACGACCCGGACGCCATCGAGGACGGCGCCGACCTGGACGCCGAGACCACGGAGTCCGGCGGTCGGCGGCGGGCCCGGCGCGGTGGCGCCCGGCGACGTACCCGTCCCTGACCGACGGTCGCGGTCTGCCCGGCGCGGTGGCACCCGCCGGGCTCGCCGTCCCTGACGACGGGTTGTGCGGGGCAGGGCGGGTCGGACGTGGTCGGACGGACCCGGGCAGGCTCGCGTTCACCGAGCGGCGTTCGGCGACGGCTGGGATGATTGCGGAGGATGTGGCTAGGCTGAGCGCGTCCTCCGCGATCTTCAATTGGCCTGCGATGTCAACCGGCCGTCGGGCCGGAGACGTCCGGAGGATCGGCCCCCGCTGTCGAGGAGATGAACATGCGACGCCTGCTGGTGACCGCCGCCATCGCCGCCGTACTGCTCACCACCGCCTGTTCGGGCGAGCGGGACGGCGTCCCGAGTGGCTTTCCGGCGACCGGTGCCGGCTCGTCGACCGGTACGCCGCCCTCCGGCGTGCCGGGGACCGCCGGGCCGGGGACCGGGGCGCCGAGCCCGGGACCGGGCGGGTCGCCCGGCGGAGACAACGCTCCGGCCGGAGGTAACGCCCGGGAGGTCTGTGACGCGGCCACCAAGGCCAGCGCGGACTCGGTCCGGACCTTCATCGAGGAGCTGGGCAAGTCGTTGCAGGCGACCGGCGCCAACGACACCGCCGGCGCCGAGGCCGCCCAGCGCAAGGCGGAACAGGCGCTGCAGGACTGGGGCGACGCCATGCGGGAGCAGGCCGCCAGGGCCACCGACGCCCGGCTGAAGACGGTGCTGACCGAGATCGGCACCCAGGTGGGCTCGATGGAGGCCAGTGTCGAGTCCGTCGACGAGACCAAGCTCGACCAGCTGCAGCAGCGGCTGGACCAACTCTGCGGCACCTGACGACGCCGCCCGGCCCTGCCGGACCCCGGTCCACGGGCTCGGCCGGCTCCCTGCTCAGGGGGCCGGTTTGGGGGTCGGACCGGTCATGGCGTACGCTGGCCTGCGGCGCGATTTACGCGCCACGTTCTCGCGTGCCCGCCCCGCACCTGGTGCGGGGCAGTGGCGACGCGAAACACCATCCGCAGCCTCAATGACAGGGAGTCCGCCTCCGATGTACGCGATCGTCAAGACCGGCGGCAAGCAGTACAAGGTCGCCGAGGGCGACGTGATCGAGGTTGAGAAGCTCGCCGGGCAGCCCGGTGACGCGGTCAAGTTCACCGCCGTGCTTCTCGTCGACGGCGACGACCTGGTGACCGACGCGGCGCGGTTGGCCAACGTCGCGGTGTCCGGTGAGATCGCCGCGCACACCAAGGGCCCGAAGATCCGGATCCACAAGTTCAAGAACAAGACTGGTTACCACAAGCGCCAGGGTCACCGCCAGCCGTTGACCCAGGTCAAGGTGACCGGGATCACCAAGTAAGCGTCCCAGCGGAAAGACAGGTCGTCCTCAGATGGCTCACAAAAAGGGTGCGTCCAGCTCGCGGAACGGCCGCGACTCCGCGGCGCAGCGGCTCGGCGTAAAGCGGTTCGGTGGCCAGCTGGTCAACGCCGGCGAGATCCTGATCCGGCAGCGGGGCACCAAGTTCCACCCCGGTGACCTGGTCGGCCGTGGCAGCGACGACACGCTCTTCGCCCTGGCCACCGGCGCGGTCCAGTTCGGTACCAAGCGGGGCCGCAAGGTCGTCAGCATCGTACCGGCCGAGCGGTAACGTTCAGTTTTCCGGCGGAGCGGGCCGCGGACCTGGTGTCCCCGGCCCGCTCCGCCGTTTCTTGTGCGGAACGTGGTCCCACGTCACGCACGACGCCGTACGCGCCGGTGTTCCGGGGCGACGGTTGCGCCGCCGGTGTGCCGGCGCCGATGAAAGGATTGACAACGTGACGATGTTCGTTGACCGGGTTGTGCTGCACCTGCAGGCCGGTGACGGCGGGCACGGTTGCGTGTCGATCCACCGGGAGAAGTTCAAGCCCTTCGGCGGCCCGGACGGCGGCAACGGCGGACACGGCGGCAGCGTCTCCCTGGTCGTCGACCCGCAGGTGCACACCCTGCTCGACTTCCACTTCCGGCCGCACATCAAGGCGGAGAACGGCAAGGGCGGCGCCGGCTCGAACCGGGACGGCGCCAACGGTGCCGACCTGGTGCTCAAGGTGCCGGACGGTACGGTCGTCTACGCCATGGACGGCACTGTCCTCGCCGACCTGGTCGGCGCCGGTACGACGTTCGAGGTGGCCCGGGGTGGCCGGGGTGGCCGGGGTAACGCGTCGCTGGCCAGCAGCCGACGCAAGGCCCCCGGCTTCGCCGAACTGGGCGAACCGGGCGACCGGCTCGACGCGGTCCTCGAGCTCAAGAGCGTCGCGGACGTCGGGCTGGTCGGCTTTCCGTCCGCCGGCAAGTCGTCGCTGATCTCGGTCCTGTCGGCGGCCAAGCCGAAGATCGCCGACTACCCGTTCACCACGCTGGTGCCGAACCTCGGCGTGGTCCGGGTGGACGAACACACCTTCACCGTCGCCGACGTACCGGGGCTGATTCCGGGGGCGGCCACCGGCAAGGGGCTCGGTCTGGAGTTCCTGCGACACATCGAGCGCTGTGCCGTGCTGGCGCACGTGGTGGACGCGGCGACGCTGGAGCCGGGACGCGACCCGCTCGCCGACATCGACGCGATCGAGGCCGAGCTGACCGAGTACGGCGGGCTGGCCGACCGGCCGCGGATCGTCGTACTGAACAAGATCGACGTACCGGACGGCCGTGACCTGGCAGAGATTGTCCGTCCCGACATCGAGGCACGTGGTTTGCGGGTCTTCGAGGTCTCCGCGGTGACCCGGGAGGGGCTGCGGGAGCTGACCTTCGCCCTCGCCGACCTGGTCGAGCAGTCCCGGGCGGCGGCGCCGGTCCTGGAGCCGACCCGGATCGTCATCCGGCCGCCCGCTGTCGACGACGCCGGCTTCACCATCGAGCAGGCGCCCGACGGGGCGTACGTGGTGAAGGGCCCGCGCCCGGAACGCTGGGTCCGGCAGACGAACTTCGACAACGACGAGGCGATCGGCTACCTGGCCGACCGGCTGGCCCGGTTGGGTGTCGAGGACCAGCTCGCCAAGACCGGCGCCGAGCCGGGCGACCTGGTCCGGATCGGCGAGCGCGAGTTCGACTGGCAGCCGACGCTGTACGCCGGTGAGGAGTACGTGCCGAGCTCCCGGGGGACCGACCGCCGGCTGGAGGAGAAGCGGACCCGGGCGACGGCCGCGGAGCGGCTGGCGGCCCGGAAGGCCCGTCGGCAGCGTCCGGCGGACGAGACGGTGGTCGGCGCGCCGGCCGACCCCGACGCCCCGACGACGGTGGCGGGTGACGCCCCGGTGACCGTTGACGGTCACCGGACCGGGCGGACGGCCGACGAGGACGCGGATTAGCGCGTGTCGTCGGGGGCCTGATCTCCGGCTTCGACCCAGGCCGTGGCCGGAGATCAGGCCCCCGGATCCGGTCGGGCCCCGGTGTCAGGCGAGGACCGTCGCCGAGCGCCCCTCGTCCACCGTGTACGCGCCTGCGGAGATCGCGCCGAGGCTCGTGGGGTTGAGGGTCAGCGAGACGACGCCGCCGGGCAGTACGCGCGAGCTCTCTTCGACGGTCGCGAACGTCGCGGGCGTCGACCCGTCCGGGAACAGGCGCTTGCCCGTGCCGACGACGACCGGGTACTGGAGCAGCCGGTAGATGTCGACGAGTCCTGCCTGGTGCAGCGCCTGGACGAGTTTCCAGCTTCCGTGAACCTGGAGTTCCTTGCCGGGAAGCTCCTTGAGACGCCGTACCTCCTCAACCAGGTCACCGCGGAGGACCGTCGTCGGGTTCCAGTCGGCCTCGTCGTCGGTCAGCGTGGAACTGACGACGTACTTCGGCAGTGTGTTGAGCTTGGTGGCGATCAGGCTGTCAGGTTCGGTGACCTTCGGCCAGTACCCGCCGAGCAGGTTGAAGCTGGTGCGTCCGAAGAGGAACGCGTCGGCCTCACGGAACCAGCTCTCGACGACCTCGTTGGTGTGCGCGGAGGCGTGCGGGACGAGCCACCCGCCGCGGTCGAAGCCACCGGAGCGGTCCTCGTCGGGGGCTCCGGGTCCCTGCATGACGCCGTCGAGAGTGACGAAGGTGTTGACACTGAGTAGCACGGTTCTCCTCGGGATCCGGGTCGCGGACAGCCGGCCGGGGTTGGCCGGCAGACGGACGCTAGCTGCCGGGCCCAGGGTGGGTCTTGTACAGGAACGACATCGCGGCGAAGTCGCCCGCCTGCAGCTCGCGTGCGGTGGACCCGACGTAGCGACGCAGGGCGTGCGCGAGGTGGGCCTGGTCGAAGTATCCCAACGTATCGACGACCGTGTGCCAGTCAAGGCCGTCGCGCAGCATCGTGGCGGCGGCGTTCGCGCGGTCGATCTGCCGCACGGTGGTTCGCGACAGTCCGGTGATCGCTCGGTGGCGGCGCTGCAGGGTTCGCTCGGTCGGGCCGGCTCCGGGATGCTCGGCGACCTGCTTCTCATCCCCAAGATGCGATCGCACCAGCAGACCCGCATCCTGCAGTCGCCGGACGAAGTGCTCGACGTTCTCGAACGTCGGCGCCTCCCAGTCCTCTCCGCCGATGACGATCCTGCCCGATGCCGTCACCGGGAACGGAACGTACCCATCGACGATCGAGGCCGCAGGATGCGGCCGGAGAACCGCACCGAACGCGAACCGGACCCCGAGGAACTCGGTGCCCGGCGGGACCGGTGCGGTGGTCGCCCTCGTCTCCGGCCCGCGCAGGTTGGCGAGTAGGCGTCCCTGCGTCCGCGAGAGGATCAGATGCCAGCAGGTGCGTGCTGCGGACGTCATCGTCTCCTCCGCGTCAGAGCGGGTGCGCCATACGCGGTCGACGAGGCTCACGTCGATCTCGGTGTCGCGGTGCTCGAACCGCAGGGCCATAGCCTCCTCCGTCGTCAAGCTGCCGAGGTTCCCTGCTAAAACTAGCGACGTCGACAGTCAGCACCGACAGGCGCCGGAAGCGCAGGTGGCACGAGCGGAGTTCGGTGGGGGAGTGGGTCGGAATGCTCTGACCGACTCCGGCACGGGTCCTGGTAGTTCACCAACCCCCGGATTCGGGGCTACCCGGGCGAAACCTTGTCGAAACGCCCCCGGGTTAACGTCGACAGGTGCTGATCGAGTCCCGCCCGCCGTCGGATCCGGAGCTGGCCGCCCTGGTCGTGGCGCAGCAGCGTGAACTGCGGGAGATCGGCCGGGGCGTCGACGGGCGGGGTTTCACCCCGTACGACAACGTCCGGCACCTGATCGGCGTACAGGCCGGCCGGGCGGTCGCCTGCGGGGCGATCCGGCCGGTGGACGGGGAGACCGCCGAGATCACCCGGATGTACGTCCGCCCCGCGTACCGGGGCCGGGGGCTGGGCCGACAACTGCTCGGCGCGCTGGAGGAACTGGCACTCTGGAACGGGCACACCGTGCTTCGGCTGGAGACCGGCCGCCACCTCGCCCGCCTGGTCGGGCTCTACGTCTCCGCCGGTTACGCCGAGATCCCCGGGTACGGCGAGTACCTCGGCAACCCGCACCGCATCTGTTTCGAGAAGCGCATGCCGGTCCCGGCCTGACGGACCGGAGCAACGCATGCCGGTCCCGGCCGACGGACCGGAGCCGACCGACCGGGACCGGCGTGGCGCTCTTCAGGTGAGCAGGCCGATCGCCCGCCGGGCCCGGTACACCGTGTCGGCGGCGCTCTCCCGGGCCCGGTCGGCACCCTCGGCGAGCACCCGCCGGACGTACCCGGGATCGCGGGCGAGTTCGGTGTGCCGGAGCCGGACCGGCCGCAGCAGGCCGTCGACCGCCTCCGCCACCGCCGCCTTCAGCTGGGCGTACGACCGGTAGTCGGCGGCCAGCACGGCCGGATCCCCACCGACGGCGGCGGCCAGGATGTCGAGCAGGTTCGCCAGTCCGGGACGGGCCTGCGGGTCGTAGTCGACGGTCCGGCCGGGATCGGTCACCGCGCGCATCACCTTGCGGCGGACCACCTCCGGCGGGTCGAGCAGGAAGACGACCCCCGCGTCGGACTCGGCGGACTTGCCCATCTTGCGGGTCGGGTCGGCCAGGTCCATCACCCGGGCCGAGACGGCCGGATGCACCGCGCGCGGCACCACGAAGGTGTCGCCGTAACGGGTGTTGAACCGCTGCGCGACGGTCCGGGTCAGCTCCAGGTGCTGGCCCTGGTCGGCGCCGACCGGCACCTCGTGGACGTCGTGCAGCAGGATGTCGGCGGCCATCAGCACCGGATAGCTGAGCAGGCTCAGCCGGACGTTCTGCTGGGTCGCGGACTTCTCCCTGAACTGGATCATCCGGTGCGCCTCGCCGTAGCCGGCGGTGCACTCCAGCAGGTAGTGCAGTTCGGTGTGCTGCGGCACCTGGGACTGGACGTAGAACGTCGTACGGTCCGGGTCGAGTCCGGCGGCGAGCAGCGTGGTCGCCTGGGCCAGCGTGTTGGCCCGTACCTCGTTCGGCTGGTGGGCCACCGTGAGCGCGTGCAGGTCGGCGAGGAAGACGATCGTCTCGGTGCGGTACTGGGCGGCGACGGTCGGCCGGATCGCGCCGAGCAGGTTGCCGAGATGGAGTCGGCCGGTGGGCTGCAGGCCGGTGATCCGGCGTACCCCGGGGGACGGCTGCGGACGCGCGGCGGCCGCGGTGGGCACGGTGAGTGGTGCACTCGTGGTCATGGTCGGTTGCTCCTTACCGGGTACGGGTGCCGCCGTCCCGGGGAGCGTGAACGTCAACGGCCGCCCCGGGAGGGGCGGCCGTTGGCTGTTTCGGGTACGCGGATGCGAGGGCCGCCCGTCAGGGCGCCCACCAGCTGGTCTGGCTCGTCATCCGCATGTCCTCCACGGTAACAGGCGTCGCCGCCCAGCCGCACCGTCCGGTCATCCGGGGACGCCGATGTTGAGTTCGGCGACGGTGGTGAAGCGGCTGCCGTCGGCGGCGCCGAGCGCCCGGAGTCGGATGTACCGTCCGGTTGTCGGCGGGATGACCACCGTCTGCTCGGCCGCGCTGTTCGGGAAGGTGCCGGTCGCCACCGGGCTGCCCCAGCTGCTGCGACTGTTCGAGACGTACACCTCGTAGCCGGTGATCCGGCCGGCGTCGGAACTCTGCCGGGGCAGGTAGTGCAGCCGGTTCACGGTCCGGGCCGAGCCCAGGTCGAGGTCGATCCAGTGTGGGTGGCTCGAACCGCTGAGCAGCCGTTGGGTGTGCCAGATCGACGAGGAGCTGCCGTCCCGGACGTTGTTCGGCCGACCGTTGACCAGCAGGGTTTCGTAGCTGTCCGCCCCCGCCACCGACCACTGCGACTGCGGCAGCCGGACACTGCCGGACTGCGGTGTGTACGTCGCGACGTAGCTGGTCGGGGTGGCCGGCGCGGTGATCACGTGCGACTGGCCGCCGCCGTCGGACCAGCTGCCGAAGACGTACGGGGTGCCGCCCGCGGTCTGCGGGGTGACCGCGCTGACCGTGTTGCTCGACCCCTGGATGACGGTACGGGAGAACGGGGTCACCTGTTCGGTGGCGCCGACCACCAGCCGCAGCCCGGACGGGCTGGTGTCGAAGGTCAGGTCGACGGTCTTCGGGTCGAGCCGCACGCTGGTGCGGTGCGACAGGCCGCCGCTGTCGGTGGCGGTGAGTACCAGCTCCAGGTAGGACGGGTATTCGTGGTCCGGGCCGAGCATGCTGCCGCTGCTGCCGGTGAAGTCCTGCAGCGTGTGGGTGTGGCAGTTGTCCAGGGTGTAGCAGTGGTGCAGCAGCATCCGCCAGTGCAGCGCGCTGGCCGGCAGGGTGCCCTGGTCGGGGTCGGTGGCGTGGCCGGTGAAACTGATCGGGTCGTTGACCGCCCAGGTGAAGCCGGCGTCCGGGGTGTCGATCACCGCGGTCGGCATGCTGTTGCCGGTCTGGATCGGCACCGTCCGGGTGTCGGAGGCGTTCAACGTGTCGTACACGGTCAGCCGGGCGGTGAACGGCCCGCCGGCCGGATAGGTGTACGTCGCCGTCGGCGTGGTCGCGTCGACGGTGCCGTCGTCGGTGAAGTCCCACTCGAAGCGGAGCCGGCCCACGTCGGCCGGGTCGGCGTCGGAGGACCCGGTGCCGTCGAAGGTGACGGTCAGCGGTGCCGTCCCCGAGGTCGGGGTGGCGCTGATCGAGGCGACCGGCGGCTGGTTGCCGGGGAAGTAGCGGATCCGGCGTACCGAACCGGCGTGGTCGACGTAGTAGAGGTCACCGCCGGGGCCGACCTCCAGGTCGACCGGGTTGGCGGCGGCGCTGCCGAAGGTGCGCCGGTTCGCCGCCACCGGCAGCCCGCCGGGCGCGTCCGGCAGCATCGCCCAGATGCAGTCCCGGGAGTAGTCGGAGAAGAAGAGCGCACCCGCGTACCCGGTCGGGTAGCTGCCGCCGGCGGCCGGGTAGAAGGCGGCACCGGAGATCGACGAACTGCCGGTCGGGCAGGCCTCCCCGCTGACGACCCGGGCCGCGTGGTCGTACGTGTAGAACGGCGCGGTCTGACCGTCCCCGGTGTAGAGGTTCTCGCAGAGGTCGAGGTTGGCGCCGTCGTATCCGCTCTGCCGGCCGGTGCCCTCGTAACAGGGCCAGCCGAAGTTGGCCACCCCGGAGGTCGGGTCGGCCACCCGGTTGACCTCCTCCCACCGGGTCCAGCCGACGTCACCGAGCCAGACCTCGCTGGTGCCGGGCCGGACCGTGAACCGGTACGGGTTGCGCAGGCCCTGGGCGACGATCCGCCGGGTGTTCGGGTCGGCGCTGGCGGCGAGCGGGTTGCCCGGGGCGGCGGCGCCGGTCAGCGGGTCCAGCCGCAGCACGGTGCCGTCCAGGCTGGTCGGGTCGGCCGGGGTGCGCAGGTCCTGGGAGCGCAGCGCGCCACCCTCGGCGGTCGGCGGGGTCATCGCCCCGCCCGGGGGGTCGGCGCAGGGGTTGTGCGGGTTGCCGAGTTGGCCGTAGTCGACCAGGTCGTAGCTGGCCCCGTCGCCGGCGCTGACGTAGAGCATGCCGTCGGCGCCGAAGGCCAGGTCGCCGGTGGCGTGGCTGGCGTACTGCTGACACCAGTCCTGCACGAAGACCTGCTCGGTGCCGGTCATGGTGTCACCGTCGGCGGTCAGCCGGGAGAGTCGACCGGTGACGATGCACCGGCCACCGTTGGTGCCGCCGACCGAGGCGCAGGTGTCGTTCCAGTACGGCGCGGACTCCCCGGGCGGCGCGTCGTACGCGTAGAGCACGTAGACGTACGGCCGGGTCGGGAAGTCCGGGTGCAGGGTGAGGCCGAGCAGCCCCCGGTCGTGCTGGTTGTGCACGTTCGCGGAGAGGTCGGCGAAGACGGTCGCGGTGGTGTCCGCCAGGTCGTCGTACACCTTGATCCGGCCGCCCTTCTCGGCGACGAAGATCCGGCCGTCCGGGGCGAACTCCAGGTTGGTCGGCTGGTTGAGGCCGGTGAAGACGACCTGCTCCTGGAAACCGGTGGGCAGGACCACCGCGGCGGCCGGTGCGGTGCCGCCGCTGACCGGTGCGGCCAGTGCGGCGACCAGGGCGACCGTGAGGCCGGTGCGGAACAGACGGGCGGACGGTGATGACGGTGCGGGTGACGGCATGCACTCTCCCCAGCCTGGCGCAGCTCCAAGTGGACAAACGACCTGTCACGCTAGGGGGCTGGGCGGGGGTGGGCAGCCCCGGTCCGCCCGGAGTGAGCATCTCGGAAGTACGGGCCATCCGTACGACGTTCGTCAATGGGATGTTGTCACCCGGACCACCCGCGTCGCCTCCACGGATCATCGGAGCCGGTCGGGCCCGGCGGGGCCAACAA
>NZ_JBDPLT010000065.1:0-36703 GCF_039871775.1 Plantactinospora sp. B5E13 | reverse complement strand
CCTCACCCTCCGCTTCTACGGCAACCTCACCCAGTCCCAGATCGCCGAACAGATCGGCGTCTCCCAGATGCACATCAGCCGCCTCCTCGCCCGCGCCCTCAGCAAACTCCGCAACCAACTCGCCGACACGTACTGAGCTGGCGGGCCATCGACCCCGTGGGCTGAGCCGGCGCCGGGGGTGCGCCGCCGCGCGCCGGACCCCCGGGTAATGACGGCCGTGTCGTAGGTCCGGAGTCCGGTACTCTGTACGGGCTGGCGGGCTGTTAGCTCAATCGGCAGAGCAGCTGACTTTTAATCAGCGGGTTCTGGGTTCGAGTCCCAGGCGGCCCACCGCGGAAGGCCCAGGTCACCGGCATGGCGCCGGGGCCTGGGTCTTCGTCGTGTTGGCTGGTACAGCCACCCGTACAGCCAACGCCGCTACGCGGCGGGCGGATCATCGAACAGAAGCGCGTGGCCCTGCCCCCGAATCCGGCGGTGCGCCACGCCACCCCTGCCCGGCGTCGGTGGACCGGATCAGCCCCACCAATTGACCATCAACTTCCTCGGCCAGCTTGATGACCAGTAGAAGACGTACGGCCGCTGTGGGCTCTCCGGGGTGTCCTGAATCGTCACGGCCGATCCGGAGTCCTGGTAGCCGAGCATCTCGGCGTCGGTGCCGGCCTGCTCCACCCATTCCCAACTGCGACCGGCCCACCAGTTGGACCAGACCGGGCCGCCGTAGCGGTCGACGACGAACAGGTAGGGCCGGTCGCCGACGCTCGGTTTGTCCTGCACGGTGACCGCCCCGACGGGGTTGAGGAATTCGAACTGGACCGGGTCGGAGTGGTACACCCACCGCCAGTCGCCGCCGGCTCCAGAGAGCTCGTAGACGGAGCCGTACGCGCTCACGAAGGCGTGCGGCCAGGCGGCCCCCTCGGATGTGTCTCGTACGGCCAACGCGCCGAGCCCGCGGGAATCCGGCATGCTCATGCCGTGCGGCGTGCCGTGGTTGGTCCACGTCCAGCGGCCGCCGTCCCAGCCGTTGCGCCACACCTGGCGCTGGTTGTCCAGCAGGAACGCCTGCGGCCAGTCGGCGCCCTCCGGCGTCAGGCGCAGGTTGACCACACCGACTCGGGCGCCGTAAGGCAGTAACGTCCCGTCGGTCGGCGTGCCCTGATCGTCCCACTGCCAACCGCCGCCGTTCCACCAGTTGAGCCAGAGGTGACCGTCGACGCCGAGCACGAAGACGTACGGCCGCTGCGGCAGACCGAAACCGTTGCGTACGGAGACCACCCCGATTCCGTCGGCGACCTTCGTGGGCGGCGGAGTGCCCAGGTCAAGCCAGGGCCAGTCGACCCCGTTGAACCAGTTGAGCCAGAGGTGACCGTCGAGGGTCTGGACAAAAACGTACGGCCGCTGTGGCGCGTAGAGGTTGTCCTGCACAGTCACCACCCCGACCGGGGCGAAGATCTCGCTCTTCGGCGGTGCCCCGAGAGGCAGCCACTGCGGCCCATCCTGGTCGGACCAGGCCGCGTAGAGTTGACCGGCGATGATGGTGAACATCCACGGTCGCTGTTCGCCGTCGATGCTCTGTTGCACCGACACCGCCCCGACGGGCTTGAGGTAGGTCGCCTCGGTCACCGGGCTGCCGTAGTCGTCGAGGTGCCACCGCCCGGCGGCCGGGCCGACCACGGCGACTCCTCGGTCGTCGACCGCGGCGACTCCTCGGTCGTCGACCGCGGCGACTCCTCGGTCGTCGACCGCGGCGACTCCCGTGGCCCGTGCGACGTCGGCACCCGCTACCGCGGTTGACGTGGTGGCCGCCAACAGCAGGATTCCAGCCGTGATCGTGGCGGGTGTCCGGACGCGTCGCGCTGCCATCGGCATGACCATCAACCTCTTCCGGTGCGCGGATGTCGCCCAGCCCACGGCCACGCCGGGACGGGTGCGACCATCCTGACCGCTGAAGCCACCGCACGGTGTCGTGAGACCTACACACGTGACAAGTTTCGAAGTGTGCCGAGTGGTGGAAGAACGGGCGCACCGTATCGAATGCCGCCGAGGTGCGGCGCGTCGAAGACTGGGCGTGAGGCCCGCGAAAGCTGGCACCGTCCAGCCGCGTATGGTCCCGGAAGCAGCCGGTACGGCTACCATTGTCCAGGTCATGCTGCTGCGGGTGCTCGGACCGTTCGAGCTCGAACTCGACACGGGCGAGCCGGTCGACCTTGGTGGCCCCCGCCAACGTGCCGTGCTCGCCCTGCTGCTGTCCGCCCGTGGCGAGGTCGTCTCCGTCGACCGGATGATCCACGACCTGTGGCGGGGCGAGGCGCCGCCCCGGGCCATCGCCTCACTGCAGGCGTACGTCTCGAATCTACGTCGGCTGCTGGAGCCGGACCGCGAGCGTCGGGCTCCGGCCCGGCTGCTGGTGACCACCCCGCCCGGCTACGCGCTCCGGGTGCCCGCCGAGGCGGTCGACGCCTGGCGGTTCGAGAAGCTGCTCACCGAGTCCCGGGCGGTCAGTGGGACCGACCCGGTACGCGCCGACCGGCTGCTGACCGCCGGGCTCGACCTGTGGCGTGGCACCCCGTACGCCGAGTTCGCCGGGGAACCGTGGGCGCAGCCGGAGGTGACGCGGCTGGCGGAACTGCGCCTCGTCGCCCGGGAGTTGCTGCTCGACGTGACCCTGCGTACCGGAAGTGCCGCCGAGGCGGTTCCGGAGGCGGAGGCGCTGACCCGGCAGGCGCCGCTGCGGGAGGAGGGCTGGCGGCTGCTGGCGCTGGCGTTGTGGCGTACCGGTCGCCAGGGTGAGGCACTCGCCGCGCTGCGCCGGGCCCGCGCCACCCTGGCCGAGGAGCTGGGTCTCGACCCGGGACCGGCGCTGGCCGAACTGGAGGCCGCGATCCTGGGCCAGCGCCTCGACCTGCTACCACCGCCGGTCACGACGACGGCGACGCCACCGGCGGGGACAACCGGGCCGCCGGCGGGTGGAGAGCCACCGGTACGCGCGGACGGAGAGCGGCCGACCGCGACCGCGCCGGACGAGTTGTTCGTCGGCCGGGAGGCGGAGCTGGCGGTCCTCGGGGCCGCCGCGGCCGGGGCCGTTGCCGGCGGACCCCGGATCGTGCTGCTCACCGGCGAGGCCGGCGCCGGCAAGACCAGCCTGCTCACCCGGTTCCGGCAGGACCTCCTCGCCCAACGCTGGCTGGTCGCCGTCGGCCGCTGCCCGGAGGTCGAGGGCGCGCCGCCGGCCTGGGCGTGGGTCGAGGCGCTGCGGCAACTCGCCACGGAGGCACCACCCGGGGACCTCGCCCCGGCGCTCGCCCCGCTGCTCGACGACACCGGCCGCGACCTCGGCGGGGACGTCGCGGCCGGCCGGTTCCGGTTGCACCGCGCCGTCGGCGACTGGTTGGCCGCCGCCGCAAGCCACCGGCCGGTCGCCGTCCTCCTCGACGACCTGCACGCCGCCGACACCGAGACACTGCTGCTGCTGACCAGCGTCACCGAGCTGACCGACGTGGCCCTGCTCTTCGTCGTGGCGCTGCGGCCCACCGACAACCGCGAGCGGCTCGCCGAACACCTGGCCACGTTGGCCCGCCGGTCCCCGCAGCGGATCTCGCTGGCCGGACTCGGAGCGGCCGACGTGGAGCGGCTCATCGGGTCGTTCACCCGGACGACCGTCGACCCGGAGACCGTCGCCGCGTTGACCGAACGCACCGGCGGAAACCCGTTCTACGTCCGGGAGGCAGCCCGGCTGCTCGCCTCCGAGGGGGAACTCGTCGCCCGGTCCGAAGTGCCGGAGGGGGTACGGGACGTGCTACGCCGACGCCTCGCCCGGCTGCCGCAGCAGGCGGTCGGGGTGCTGCGCCTCGCCGCCGTCGTCGGACGGGAGGCGGATGTGGAGACACTGGTCGAGGCCGCCGACGTCGACGAGGAGACTGTGCTCGACGGGCTGGAAGCCGGGCTGGTCTCCGGGCTGCTCACCGAACCGGCGTCGGGGCGGGTGCGGTTCGTGCACGGGCTGCTCCACGACACCGTCTACACCGACATCTCCCAGCTGCGCCGGGCCCGGATGCACGCCCGGGTCGCCGCCTGCACCCGGCGGCTGCGACCCGACGACTATCCCGCCCTGGCCCACCACTACGCCCGCGCCGCGTCGTCACAGACCGCGCGGCTCGCCGTCGAGTACGCGGTCCGCGCCGCCGAACTGGCCGAGCGGCGGTACGCGTACGACGCCGCGGTCGAACTGCTGAGCAACGCCGTGACCAGCGCCGAGGCGGTCACCGGGGACCGAGAGGAGCTGCTGGTCGACCTGCTGGGCCGGCTGCTCCGGGCCCAGGCGCGGGCCGGTGCCGTCGCCGCCGCCCGCCGGACCCGCGCCCGGGCGGTCGACGTCGCCGCAACCTCGGGCCGCGACGAACTGCTCGTCTCGGCGTTCACCGCGTGGAAGGTCGCCACCCCGTGGCTGATCCGGGAGTTCGGCGTCGTGGACCACCGGGTCGTCGACCTGCTCACCCGGCTGCTGGCCAGGGACGACCTGGACCCCGTCGACCGGTGTCGGCTGCTGGAGGCGCTGACCAGCGAGCTCGACGGTGAGTCCGACCCACGTGGCCCGGCGGCCGGGGCAGCGGCGCTGCGCCTCTCCCGCAGGTTCGACGATCCCGAGCTGCGGGCGCTCGGGCTCGCCGCCCGGCTGCGTACGCTGCGGTTCGATCGGCAGGCGCGGCAGCGGCGGGAACTGGCGTGGGAACTCCACGACCTCGCCACCCGGCACGGGCTGGTGACCTACCACTGGCTGGCCGAACAGGCGCTCAGCCAGAGTGCCGCCGCGCTCAACCAGCCGGAGGAACTGCACGCGAGCATCGCCCGGCAGGCGGCGACGGTGAGCAGGTACCGGCTCAACGAGGCGATGGCGGTCGGACTTGCCACCCAGGGTGCGCTCGCGCACATCGCGGGCGACTTCGGGACGGCACAGCGCCACTACGACGAGACCGTCGAGCAGATGCGACGGCAGGGTTCGCTGCACGTCGACCCGGTCCGCTACTACTTCACGGCGACTCTGCTGATCAGTCAGCGGCGCTTCGGGGAGTATCTGGAGCCGACCCGGGTCGCGCGCGAGAGGTTCGGTCCGATCGTCGACGACCTGCTGGCGCTGGCACTCGTGCGCAGCGGCAGGGTCGACGAGGCCCGGGCCGTACCGGTCGGGGCGCACCCCTGCCGTCCCGACTACACCCAGTCGATGCTGCTCACCGTACGGGCGATGGTGGCGGTGGCGCTGGGCCGCAGGGACCTGGCCCAGCCCGTCATCGACGAACTCGTCCCGGTCCGGGACCAGTTGGCCGGTTTCTCCAGCACCGCGTTCGTGTCCCGCCCGGTCGCGTTGACCCTCGGCGAGCTGTTCCGGCTGCAGGGCCGCCCGGAGTTGGCGGCGTGGCATTTCCGCCTGGCGGCGGAGGTGGCCCGCCGGTGGGGCGCGCCGCACTGGCTGGCGGAGGCGGAGTCCGCGCTCGCCGCCTGACCACGGTCCACCGCCCCGTCGCCCCGTCGCCCCGCCGGCGGCGCCCACCGCCGGGGGCGCGTTTGGTGATCTCCAAGTCGGCTGCAAGTGGTCTCGGGCAGGCTTTCCCGGGCGGTGTCGGCGCCGGACCGTCGCCGCCGGACCAGGTAGTACAGGTAGCGCCCCTCGGAAAGGTCGCAGTGAACCCCAACCACAACGAACCCATGGCCGACGTACGCGACATGTACATGGCGCACGCCAACCTCCGTCGGGAGTTCAGCCTGCTGCCGAAGCTCGTCGAGGACGTCGTCGTCGGCGACAGCCGGCGGGCGGAGCTGGTCGGCGCCCACATCGAGCTGGTCTGCGGTGTCCTGCACCAGCACCACGAGGGGGAGGACCTGCTGCTCTGGCCCCGGCTGAGCGCGCGGGGCGGCGCGGAGGCCGAGGCGGTCGTGCCGGTCGTGGAGGCGCAGCACCACGCCATCGAGGAGGCCAACGCGGAGGTGTCGAGGTTGCTTCCCGGCTGGCGGTCCACCGCGCAGGGCGGTGCCGAACTCGCTGCCGCCCTCGAACGGCTGCGCGTCGCGCTGATCGAGCACATGGCGACGGAGGAGAGCCAGATCCTGCCGCTGGCGGAGAAGTACGTCACCGCCGCCGAGTGGAAGGAGATGGGCGAGCACGGGATGCGCGCGACCCCGAAGAAGCACCTTCCGGTGATCGTCGGCATGACGATGTACGAGGGGGACCCCGAGGTGATCAGGGAGGTGCTCGCCGAGGCGCCGCTGCCGGTCCGCCTGCTCATGCCGATCATCGGTCGGCGTGCCTACGCCAAGCACGCCAAGCGGGTCCACGGGACCGCGACCCCGCCCCGTTTCTCCACGCCCGTCCGCTGACCCGCCCGGTTTTCGAGGCCGTGGTCGGTCGGGCATCGTAAGGAATCACGTCGTCGGCAGCCGGTCCAGCAGCTTGTCGGGCTGGATCGGCAGCTCACGCACCCGGATCCCGGTGGCGTGGTAGACCGCGTTCGCGACCGCCGCCGCCGAGCCGACGATTCCGATCTCGCCGAGTCCCTTGATCCCGAGCGGGTTGACCCGCTCGTCCGGGTCGGCGACCCAGTCGGCGTCGATCTGCTCCACGTCCGCACAGGAGGCGATGTGGTACGTCGCCAGGTCGCGGTTCACCCAGTCGCCGAAGCGGTGGTCGAGCGCGCCCTCCTCGTGCAGCGCCATGGACAGTCCCATGGTCATCCCGCCGATCAACTGGGACCGGGCGGTGGCCGGGTTCACCACCCGCCCGGTGGCGAAGATCCCCAGCATCCGGGGCACCCGGATCTCGCCACTGTCGACGTCGACCCGGACCTCGACGAAGTGCGCGCCGAAGGCGTACCGGGCGTACCGGGGCTGTTCCGCCACGTCGGTCATGGTGTCGACCTGGACCGTCAACCCGGCGGCCGGCACGGTGCCGCCGTGCCGTTCGGCGAGCTGTCGGCGTAGCTCCCGGCAGGCCTTGTCCACCGCCCAGCCCCAGCCGGCGGTCCCGAACGAGCCGCCGGCGACAAAGGCCGGCGGCAGGTCGCTGTCGCCGACCTCGACCGTCACCCGGTCGCCGGGCACCGCCAGCGCCTCGGCGGCGACCAGCCACAGCGCGGTCCGGGCGCCGGTCCCGATGTCGGTGGCGTTGATCGAGACCTGGTACGACCCGTCCGGCTCGACCCGGGCGCGGGCGTGCGCACCGGCCGTCCGGGCCGGGTAGATCGCCGACGCCACCCCGGTACCGACCAGGCACCGACCGTGCCGGCGGACCCCCGGCGTCGGATCCCGGTCCGCCCAGCCGAACCGCCGGGCGCCCTCCCGCAGGCAGGCGACCAGGTTCCGGCTGGTGAACGGCAGCCCCTCCTCCGGGTCGACGTCGGTGTCGTTGCGGATCCGCAGCTCGACCGGATCCATCCCACAGGCCACCGCCAGCTCGTCCATCGCACACTCCAGCGCGAACGAGCCCGGACACTCGCCGGGCGCCCGCATCCAGGACGGCGTCGGTACGTCGAGCCGGGTCAACCGGTGGGTGGTCCGGCGGTGCGGTGCGGCGTACAGGCTGCGGGTCAGCACCGCGGTCTGCTCGGCGAACTCGACACCGGTGGAGGTCTGGCTGATCGCGTCGTGGCAGATCGCCGCCAGCCGCCCGTCGGCGTCGGAGCCGAGCCGGAGCCGCTGGATCGTCGGGGTGCGGTAACCGATCGGCCCGAAGACCTGCTGCCGGGTCAGGGCCAGCCGGACCGGCCGGCCCAGGTGCCGGGCGGCCATCGCGGCCAGCACCGGGGTGCAGCGCGGCGAACCCTTGCTGCCGAAACCGCCACCGACATGTGCGGAGATCACCCGTACCGTCTCGGCGGGCAGGTTGAACAGCCGGCCCAGGGTGTCCCGGACCAGGGTCGAGCCCTGGCTGGAGTCGTGCACCAGCAGCCGCCCGTCCAGCCACCGGGCGGTCGCCGAGTGCGGCTCCATCGGATTGTTGTGGTACGCCGGCGTCCGGTACGTCTGGTCCAGTTGGACCTCGGCCGCCGCGTAGCCGGCCTCGAAGTCGCCGAGCGCGGTGTCGGTCGGGTACGACGGGTTCACCTTCTCCGGCCGGTACAGACCCGGATGGTGCTCGGTCAGCAGACTGCTGTGCGGCTCGGTGTCGTAGTCGACCCGCAGCAGCAGCGCCCCCTCCCGGGCCGCCTCCAGGGACTCGGCCAACACCAGCGCCACGAACTCGCCCCGGTAGTGCACCTGCGGCGCCTGCAGCAGGAAGAGCTCGGCGCTCTCCGTCGAGTGCAGCCGGGGCGCGTTCTCGTACGTCAGCACGTCCAGCACCCCCGGCTCGGCGAGGGTCGCGGTCGGGTCGATCCGGACGATCCGGCCCTTGGCGACGCTGGACTGCACCGCCCAGGCGTACGCCACGCCGTCGGCCGGGTACTCGGCCGCGTACCGGGCGGTGCCGGTCACCTTCGCCGGCCCCTCCAGCCGGGGATGCCCCCGACCGATCCCGACCGTTCCCGTGTTCACCGGTTTACCTCGGGGGGTTCGGCCAGCTCGGTCAGGGTCCGGACGGTCAGGTTGCGGATCAACGGGATCTTGAACGCGTTGTGTGACATCGGTCGGGCCGCCGCCAACTCCTCCTCGGCGGCGAGCCGGAAGTTCTCCGGGGTGGCCGGTCGGCCGCGCAGCGCCTCCTCGGCGAGCCGGGCCCGCCATGGCCGGTGCGCGACCGCGCCGTACGCGATCCGGACGTCCCGGACCAGCGGACCGTCCAGGTCGAGCGCGACCGCGACCGAGCCGAGGCCAAACGCGTACGACGCCCGGTCCCGGGCCTTCCGGTACGTCGACCGGCGCGCGAACGGTAGCCCGGGGACCCGTACCGCGGTGATCAATCCGCCCCGGGCCAGGGTCGTCTCCTGGTCCGGACGGTCCTCGGGGAGCCGGTGGAGTTCGGTGAGCGGGATCTCCCGCGGGCCGGCCGGTTCCCGTACCTCGACTATCGCGTCCAGCGCGGCGAGCGCGACGGCCAGGTCGGACGGGTGGGTCGCGACGCACTGCGGCGACCAGCCGAGGATGGCGAGGTCGCGGTTCTGCCCGTCGATGGCCGAGCAGCCGGCCCCGGGTTCGCGCTTGTTGCACGGCCGGCTGACGTCCTGGAAGTAGACGCAGCGGGTCCGTTGCAGCAGGTTGCCGCCGATGGTCGCCATGTTGCGCAGCTGCCCGGTGGCGCCGGCGAGCAGCGCGCGGGACAGCACCGGGAAGTCCCGGCGGACGGTCGGGTGCGCGGCCAGGTCGCTGTTGCGGACCGTCGCGCCGATCCGCAGGCCGCCGTCCGGCAGCGGGTCCACCGAGCCGAGCGGTAGCCGGGTGACGTCGACCAGCAGCCGGGGCCGGGCCACCCCGAGTTTCATCAGGTCGACGAGGTTGGTGCCGCCGCCGAGGTACGCCGCCTCCGGCTCGCCGGAGACCAGCGCCACCGCCTGGCCGGTGTCGAGCCCTCGTTCGTACCGGAACGCCCTCATGACGGGAGACCGATCTGGGACATATGCCCAGATTACTGGGAATTGCGGAGCCTGGCCGGCTACTCGTAACGCCAGAGCCGCAGCTCGCGGTTGTCGGCGTGACAGGCGAGCACCCCCGGCACCAGCTGGCAGGACGAGAGGACGTACGGGACCACGTCCAGGGTCCGGACCGCCGTCGCCTCCCGGGCGAGCAACCCCAACCAGGTCTGGTGCGTGTCGGTCGGGCGGCGCAGCAGCAGCGGCGCCGACTCCGGCGGAAAACCCTCGGCCTCCCGCCACCCCGTCAGCTCGACCACCGTCCGACCAGTGGCCGGGTCGACCACCCGGCGGGGCCGCTCGTCGTACACGATCAGTCCCGAAGCGCTCGGCTGCAGGTGTCCCACCCTGGCCGCCCGCCAGGCGACCGCCCCGGTGGCCGGATCCCGTACCTCGACCCCGGTGCCCGGGTCGCTCAGGCAGATCATCGGCGCGCAGACCCCGAAGTGGCGGCGGTCCAGCTCGGGAGTTGTCTGCTCCCACAGCCGCCGCCCGAGGTCCGCCGAGTAGCCGGCCGCCCCGGCGTCCGGCCCGTCCCAAACGAGCAGGAGGACATCACCGACCTGTGCCGCGTACCGGACCGGGGCGCCGGACCGGTCGAGTGACCACCGGACCGACCCGGTCCGCAGGTCACGCAGCTCCACCCCGCCGTCGGGCAGCCCGACCAGCACCACGGGCCCACGACCACCGCCGGCCGGCAGCGCGGCGGCGGCGGTGACCTGTGACGTCCTCCAGAGCGCCGTCCCGGTGGCCAGGTCGATCACCCGGGCCGTCACTTCCCGCGAGGTCGCCAGGTAGGCGGACCCGTCCGGGCCGACCTGCAACATGGCTCCCGGCGGCACCTGGTCGCCCGGCTCGACCCGGGAGTCCGGCGGGAAGACGTCCTCGGTGACCAGCGCCGCACCGGTGTCGGAGAGCGGCGTCAACCAGTCCGGGAAGGACCAGAGCGGACGACCCGTCGCGGCATCCAGCGCCGTGGTCCGGACCAGCCCCTGGCCCGGGTTGTTGCTCATGAACAGCAGCAGCCCGGGTGCCGCGGAAAGCCCGACATGCTCGCCGTCGGCCGGCTGCGGCACGCTCCAGACCGGTCGCCCGGTCAGGTCGTACGCGGTGACCGCGGCCTCCCCGTCCGCGGGCTGGTTGGCCACGTACAGCCGGTCCGAGGTCAGCAGGAACTGGCCGTCGGAGGTCAACGGCAGGGCGTACCCGTCGCGCAGCGGTGACGGTGCCGGCGGGGCGGCGCCACCGGTGGCGAGCACCAGCGCACCGACCAGGGCCAGCACGGCGATCCGCAGCCGGTGCGCCGCCGACAGCGGGGGCCGGGCCACGGCGTCCACGGCCGGGTCGTACCGGTCGGTGCCGAGGTCGATCACCGCGACCGGGTCGTCGTCGTAACCCTCTCGGCTAGCCAACGCGCCAGACCCGAAGTTGGTGGTCCCGGGTCCGACAGGCGACAACCGCGGCCGTCGTCTCGCAGTGGGGGAGGCTGTGCGGTACCGCGGCGAGCGGTATCGCGGTGCCGTTGCGGCCGAAAACGCCCACCCGGGTCTCGTCCCGGCCCGGCGTCGGACTCAGCAGCAGTGGTGCGGTGCCGCGGCCGAGCGCGTCGAGCCACTGATTGAGATCGAGAACCTGCCAACCGGTCAGCTGGGCCACGGTACGGCCGGTCCGCGGGTCGAGCGACCGCAGTAGGTGCTCGTTGTCGTCGCGTTGGACCAGGAACGGCCCGCCCGGCAGGAACCGCGCCCGTTCGGGGAGCTGCCACCGCTGTTCACCGGTCGCCGGGTCCAGCACCTCAACGCTGGTGAATCCTGGCCTGCACAGCATCGGACCACACGGTTCGACGTAGAAGTCCGGCCCGGCCTGCGATCGACTCCACCGCAGCTGCCACCGATCGGACGAGTATCCGGCCGCCCCGGCGGGCTCGGCCCAGACCAGTACCACCACGTCACCGATCGGGTGTGCGGCGACCAGTTCGCCGTCGAACCCGTCCAGGCGGTGTCGGACCGCACCGGTGTGCGGGTCCCGGACCTCGATTCCGCCCTCGGACGGCACGGTCAGCACCGCGGCGGGCCGATCGGCGGTTCCGGCCAGCGTGACCGCCCGGGTCATCCGAGGGGAGGTCCAGCGCGGCTCTCCGGTGTCGAGGTTGATGCCGTGCAGGACAACCCCGAGGGGTGGTTCCCGGTAGATGCCGCCGGCGTTCGAGTGGTACCAGGTCGTGCTGTCGGTCGGCCGCGCTTGCGGATCGACCAGTGAGCCGGCGGGAAAGATCTCCTCAAAGATCAGTGCGGTCTGCCGCTCCCCGGGCATGACCTCCAGCTTCGACGGATACGACCAGCGGAGTTCGCCGGTTCGCGGGTCCAGGGCCCGGGTGTGGATCGGGCCACCTCTCCGGCCGCCCTCGGAGAGGAGCAACCGGTTCTCCGCCGGGGTGAATCTGAACTCCGTGATCGCCACCGGCCGACCGATGCTCCAGAGCTGTCGGCCCCGGGTCAGTTCGTAGCCGGTCAGCCGAACCTGCGGCTCGGCGACGGACTCGACCCGCTCCGCGACGACCAGCACGTCGCCGAGCAGGTAAAAACCGCCGTTCGGTTCCGACGCGAGCGGCAGGCTGAGGATCGCCCGCAGCGGGGGCGCGGGCGGGGCCGCCGCGCCGCCGACCCCGAACGCCAGGGCCGCCGCCGCTGCTGCCACCACCGGCCGGAGCCGGCGTACCGTCGACCGGCGGGGCCAGCCGGCCGGCGGTGCGGACGGGGGCTCGTACCGGTCGGTGCCGAGGTCGATCACGACGATTCTGTTGTCGTCCATCCGACCTCCACGTCCGTCCGGAGTGGTCGTCATTCCACACCGAGCCGCTCGTACCCCGGGTCGGGCCATTATTCGCCATCAACCCGGCTACCGGGGTCCCGTCGGTCCGGGGGCGGATTGACGACGACCGGCCGCGGGTCAGCCCGCAGCGGCGGCGTTCGCGGAGGGTTCGGTCGCGGCGGACTCCTCGGCGACCGGGACGACGTCCGCGACCACCAGGGTGACGTTGTCCGGTGCGCCCGCCTGGTGGGCCAGCTTCACCAGGTGGGCCGCGCACTGCTCCCGGTCCGGGTAGCCGACCAGCACCAGCGTGATGAGGTCGTCGGTGACGACGTCGGAGAGCCCGTCACTGCAGAGCAGCAGCCGGTCGCCCGCCACCACGTCCAGTACGACGGTGGCCGGGTCGAGCGGCTCGCCCTGCACCACCCGGGTCACCAGGGAACGCTGCGGGTGGTTCCGCGCCTCCTCCGGGGTCAGTCCGCCCCGGTCGACGAGCACCTGGACGAAGCTGTCGTCCCGGGTCAACTGCCGCAGGACGCCGTCGCGGAGCAGATAGCCGCGGGAGTCGCCGATGTGCGCCACGGCGAGTTGCCCGCCGTGCAGCAGCATCGCGGTGACGGTGCTGCCCATGCCCCGGGTCGCGGGATCGGCGTCGATCACCGCGCTGATCCGCTGGTTGGCGGTCCGGACCGCGCCGGCCAGCGCGGCCACCGGCTCCCGCTCGTCGACGGCCTGCTCGATCGGCGCCAGCGCGGTGATGACGATCTCGCTGGCTACCTCGCCGGCGGGGGCACCGCCCATGCCGTCCGCGACGGCGACCAACCGGCTGCCGGCGAAGGCCACGTCCTCGTTGTTGGCCCGGACCAGACCAGGGTCGCTGACGGCCAGGCTGCGCAGGATGAAGCTCATCCCCCGAGCTTGCCCCTCGACCGCGCCGATGTCTCTACGCAGTACTGCGTAGGGTGGACGCCATGATGCCGGTGTCGATGGTGGGACGCGCCGGCGAACTGGCCGAGTTCGCCCTGGCCTGGGCCGCCGTTGCCGGTCAGTCGCGCACGCCCACCGCCCGGTCCGCCGCCGGCCAGTCCCGCCCGCTGGTCGCCGGTCAGCCCCGCACGCTCGTCAGCGGTCAGCCCCGCACACTCGTCAGCGGTCAGCGCCGGTCGCTGGTCGCCGGCCAGGCCCGGTCGCCGCGTGCCCGGGCCGGCGCCGGTCGTGCCCGGGCGACCGGCACGGTGGTGGTCACCGGCGACGCCGGGGTCGGCAAGAGCCTGCTGATCGCCGCCGCGCTGGACGGGCTGACCCCCCGGCCGGCGACGATTCTCACCGGTGCCGCCCGGCTGCACAGCCCGGCACCGTACGACTGGCTCGCCGCCGTACTGAGCGGTCGGGACACCCGGGACCTGCCGTTGCCCGCCGACGCGCTGGCCTGGCTGGCCCAGCACCCGAACACCCCCGCGGAGCGGTACGCCCCGGACGCGCTGCTGCGGCTCGCCGTCCGCACCGTACGGGCACTGGTCGGCGCCGGCCCGGCGGTGCTGGTGGTGGAGGACCTGCACGCGCTCGATCCGGCCAGCCTGAACCTGATCGGTGAACTGGCCACCGCCTCCGACCTGCCGGCCCTGCTGGTGGTGGCGAGCCGACCGGCGGAGACGGCGGTCTCCCCACCGATCGTCGAGGCGACCCTGGCCCGGCTGGCCGGCGCGCCCGGTGCGGTACGCCAGCACCTCGCCCCGTTGACCGTCGACGACGTCGCGCAGGTGCTCGGCCAGGTCTATCCGGGTCCGGTCGAGGTGCCGGAGGAGGTGGTGCGGGCGGTGTGGCGACGTACCGGCGGCAACCCGTACCGGCTGATCGAGCTGCTGGCCACCGAGGGCGGTCGGGGTGTCGCGGAGCTTGGCCGGGAGTCACGGCCGGCGGAGGTGCGGCCGGCGGCGCCGGTCGGCGGCCGGCCGGAACCGACCGGCCGGGACGTCGAGCTGACCGGCCGGGAGGTCGAGGTGCTCGCCTGTCTGGCCGCCGGGATGTCCAACAAGCAGGTGGCCCGGTCGCTCGGGATCTCGGTCCGGACCGTCACGGTGCACGTGTCGAACCTGCTGCGCAAGACCGGCTCCGCGTCCCGGACCGAGGCCGCGCTGTGGGCGGTCCGGCAGCGCGCGGCCGACCCGGCGCGGCAGGGCTGATCGGGGTCCTGGCACGTCGGGTGCCCGCCACCGGCACCCCTGGGGCGGTTCACCGCCATCCGGCGCCGGGTGGTCGGGGAGAGAGTTCCCGCCAGGTGTCCGGGCCGGCGAGCAGGGCGCGGATCGTCTCGTACGCCGCGTCCTCGCTGTCGAACTCGTAGAACCGGGAGATCCCCTCGGCGCCGCCCGCGCGCTGCTCCACGTGCCACTGGTCGGCGTCGGCACGAAGGTAGACATCGCGTCGGGCCAGGCGTCCCCACTTGCCGTTCCACCAGTGTTTTCGCTGCTCCACGTCCGGAGCTTATCGAACGTTTGTTCGAGAGGATCTCCGGGTCGGGGAAATCCGTTCCCGGCGGGCCGGCCGCCGTGCGGTCGGCCCGTCCACGGCGGTGTGGGTCAGGGGCGGCGGGGTGCCGGCGGGTGGCCCTGGCCGTACGGGTCGTCGTACCGACCCGGCTGGCCCGGGACCGCGCCGGGGTGCTGTCCGGCCTGCTGGCCCGACGCCCGGCCGGCGGCGACCAGTGCGTCGCGGATCTCGGTGAGCAGCTTGATCTCCTCGCTCGGTGCGGCCGGCGGCGGCACCTCGCCGCGCTTGCGCCGCTCGGCGAGCTTGTTCATCGGGTAGACGACGAGGAAGTAGAGGACGGCCGCGGTCATGAGGAAGGTGATGACCGCGTTGACAAAGCCGGCCCAGTCGACGAGAACGTCGTTGGGCAGCTTCCAGGTGCCCGCCTTGACCTCGGTGCCGCCGCCGATCAGGCTGATCAGCGGTTTGAGGAACGAGGTGGTGAAGGCGGTGACCAGGCCGGTGAAGGCCGCGCCGATCACCACGCCGACCGCGAGGTCGACGACGTTGCCGCGCATGATGAAATCCCTGAAACCCTTGAGCATCCGCGCCTCCGTGAGGGGTGTCGTTTTCCGGTTCTGTTGCCGACCGCCAACCTATGCCCCGGGCGCCGTACCTGATCACGCGCGGGCGGCGGTCGACGCCGCGTGGGGGAAAGAATGCGGATGGAATGGCGTAGACCGCCGAGACAGGGAGGATCTCCGCATTACTAGGATGCTCGGCCATGATCATACTGCGTCGGTCCATCGGAGTCCTGTTAGGACTGATGGCCGCCCTTGTGTTGCCGGGCACTCCACCGGCGATCGCCGGCGAGCCCGGCGAACTCGGCGCCGAACCACCCAAAGTGGAGCTTGTGCTCGACGTGAGCGGTTCGATGCGGGCGAACGACATCAACGGCCGTAGCCGGATCTCCGTTGCCCAGCAGGCGTTCCGCGAGGTCGTGGACGCACTGCCGGACGAGACCCACCTCGGCATCCGGGTGCTGGGCGCCACCTACCCGGGCGACGACAAGGAGAAGGGCTGCCAGGACACCCAGCAGATCGTCCCGGTCGGCCCGGTCGACCGGGAGCAGGCCAAGGGCGCGATCGCCGGGCTCCGGCCGACCGGGTTCACCCCGGTCGGGCTCGCCCTGCGCGGCGCGGCCCAGGACCTCGGTACGGGTGGCACCACCCGCCGGATCGTCCTGATCACCGACGGTGAGGACACCTGTGCGCCGCCCGACCCCTGCGAGGTGGCCCGGGAACTGGCCGCCCAGGGCACCCACCTGGTGGTCGACACGCTCGGCCTGGCCCCCGACGAGAAGGTCCGCAAGCAGCTCGTCTGCATCGCCGCCGCCACCGGTGGCTCGTACACCGCCGCGCAGAGCGTGGAGCAGCTCACCGACCGGATCAAGCAACTGGTCGACCGGGCCAAGGACACCTACACCCGGACCCCGGCGATCGTCGCCGGTGGTGGGGAGTGCGCCAAGGCGCCGCTGCTCACCCCCGGCGTCTACACCGACCGGGAGCGGTTCTCCGAACACCGCTGGTACCGGATCGCGGTCCGGCCCGACCAGGAACTGCGGGCCTCGGTCAGCGTCGGCCTCGACCGCCCGCTGAACCGGGACTACGGCGTACTGCTGCGGGCCACCGCCACCGACGGGCGGGAACTCGTCCGGGGTACGGACGCCGGCAGCGGCCGTACCGACGTGCTGTCGGCCGGGCTGCGCTGGTCGGCGACCGACCCGGAGGAGCAGGTCGACGAGGAGACGACCGACGACGAGGAACCGCCGCCCACCCCCACCGTCTGCCTGGTGGTGAGCAACTCGTTCTCCGCCTCCGGTCCGGTCGACGCCCAGACCCCCGGAATGCCGGTCGAGCTGACCATCGACGTGGTGGAGCGGTCGCCCGCCCCGAACAGCCCGGGACTGGGCAAGGGCTGGCTGCTGCTCGGCGTACTGACCGTGGCCGGGCTGATCACCGGGCTGCTGGCCGGCTGGCTGACCCGCTGGTGGGTCGCCACCTGGAGGGAGAACTCGTGAAGCCGACCACCCTGCGCCGCGCCGCGCTGCCGTTCCTGGCGGTCACCGCCGGTCTGCTGCTGCCGGCCGTGCCGGCTGCCGCCGCCCCGACCTCACCCACCCCGTCCCCCGGCGCGGTGACGGTGACCAAGGCCGGCACCTCGTTCCTGACCGCGACCGGGATCTCCGCCGGCCAGCCGGTCAAGGTGGCCGCCTCGACCGGCGACTACCTGTACTGGTCCTTCCCGGCGTCAGCCGGCGAGACCAACAGCATCACGATCACCGTGACGCTGCCCTCGGCGGGCGCCCGGCACGGCGCCGCCACCTGGACCGTCGACGTCTTCGACGGGCTCCGCCGCCGCCAGGCGTGCACCGCCGGAGCGCAGACCCCGAGCGTCGGCAAGGACGACCCGCGGGTGGCGCTCGGCTGCACGCTGCGGACCGTCCGGCCGTGGGCCGAACCGTGGTCCGGTGACCCGCTGCCCGGGACTTATTACGTACGGCTCTCCACCACCGAACTGCCCGAGCAGGATCTCGGACTCCCGGTGCAGGTGGAAATGCTGGTCAGCACCGTGGACGACGGCGGGACCGCGCTCGAGGACGGCAAGCTGAAGGCGCCGCTCGTACCGGCGGTCGAACCCGGTTCGGTGCTGACCGGTGCGGCCGCCGCGCCGGGTGCCACCCCGAGCCCCGGCGCGTCCGGCCAGCCCGGACTGGCCGCCGGCGAGGACGAGGGCTGGTTCGATGGTTGGTTCGACGGCTGGTTCGACGGGTTCTCCAGCCGGTGGATCTGGACCTCGGTCGGTGGCATCCTGGCTGCGGTCGCGGGTGTTGTCGGCTTCGCCCTGACCCGGCGACCGCGTCGCCTCACCCCGCGCTGATGGTCGGGCCGGCCCGGCTGATCCGCCGCCCGGCGGACGGTCGGGCCGGCTCGGCAGCCGGCGCGTCGACGGCGCCTCCGGTCAGGCCGTGGTGGCGCCGCCGGCCACCGCCTCGTCGACCGACGGATAGGTGTGCAGCACCTCCACCAGGCCGCTCACCTCGAGGATCCGCAGGACGCCCCGACGCGGACCGGCCAACCGCACCACACCGCCGGCCTCGTCGGCGTTGTTCCGGGCACGGACGAAGACGGAGAGCCCGGTCGAGTCGCAGAAGGTCAGGTCGGCCAGGTCGAACACCAGCCGGATGTGGCCCTTCTCGAGCAGATCCGTGACCTGGTCCTGCAGCCCCGGCGCGGTGGCCATGTCGAGCTCGCCCGCGACCGAGACGACAACAACGTCGGCGCGTTCTTCGGTGTGCACCGTCAGGGACATTCGCGACCTCCTGGGATATCGGTCGAACCGTACTCCACGATCGGGCCGGTACGCACCGTGGGCGACGGGAGCCAGCGACCGGGATGAGGTTACCGTGACCGCCGTCATGCGGTCCGGACGTAGACGCCCGGTGAGGACGCCGAGTGTCGGAGCCGCAGCCGGACGATCCGGGAGTCGGCCGGGATGTCGTAGACGACCGCCCCGGTCGCCCGGTTGCCGGGGTTGAGCGCGCCGAGGAAGGTCGGCTGGTCGGCGTTGGCCAGCAGCCCCGCCCGACGGTCGACGCCGAACCGCTGCCCTGCCGGCCCGTACGCGATCTGCAGGCTGTCGTCGAAGAGCACCGGCCCGGCGCCGAGGTTGCGGATCACCAGCCCGACCACGCAGAACTGGCCCGCCGCGAGGTCCCGGATGAGCGGGTCGCCGACCTCGGCGAGACCGCACCGGATCTGGCGTACCCGGAATTCGAGGTCGCCGTCCCGGGCGGGCTGGTCGAGGCCGACCAGTTGCCGGTCCCGCCCGCGCAGGCCGCCGTACAGTTCCGGTCCCCAGGCCAGCGTGATCACCGCAGCGGCCACACAGCAGCAGGAGAGCAGCGCGGCCACGATGCCCAGGACGAACCACCACCGCCGGTCGGCCGGTCGGGCGAACTGGGGCACCGGACCCGACGGGCTTCCGCTCTCCGGTTCCGGATCTGCACCCGGGGGCCGTCCCGGCGCCGACGAATGGGCCTGCGCCGCCGCGTGCGGCGACCAGGAGACCACGTGCGGATATCCGTGCAGTGGCGGGGTGCTGGCCGCAGTCTCCGGGGTGGACCAGTCCGGGGCGTCCACCGAGCGGCCCGCGGTCGGGTCGGGCACCGGTTCCTGGTCCGGCCCCTCCGGGGGCGCCGGGTCGATCGCCCACTCCCACGATCGGGTACCCGGCTGGTGCGGATCGTCGCCGGGCTGGTCGGCCCTGGTCATCGCACCCCCGTCGGGTCGGCAGCGTTCGGACAAATACTAGGCTTTAGCCTGATTAGTCCCAGTACGGATCGGCATTCTCGGGTGCCGGCCCGCGCCGCCGGCAGTGGCAGGATGGCGGGGTGGATCTCGTAACCCTCGACGACGTCCGGCTCGCGGCGAAGGACCTGCGCGGTGTCGCGGTACGTACCCCGCTGCTGTCCTGCCGCTGGGACGACCAGCTCTGGGTCAAGCCGGAGAGCCTGCAGCCGGTCGGCTCGTTCAAGGTGCGGGGCGCGACCCACGCGGTGGCCCGGCTCGAACCCGAGCGGCGCGCCCGGGGAGTCGTCACCCACTCCTCCGGAAACCACGGACAGGCCCTGGCGTACGCCGCCCGCGTGCACGGCGTGCCGTGCACGGTGGTGATCCCGCAGGGCGCGCCGACGGTCAAGGTCGACCAGGTACGCGCCCTCGGCGCCGAGGTGCACCTGGTGCCGCCGGCCGACCGGCTCACCGTCGCCGAGCAGGTCGCCGCGGAACGGGGCAGCACGCTGATCCCGCCCTTCGACGACCGGCGGATCATCGCCGGCCAGGGCACCATCGGACTCGAGATCGTCGAGGACCTGCCCGAGGTCGACGTGGTGCTGGTCCCGGTCGGCGGCGGCGGTCTCGCCTCCGGTGTGGCCACCGCGGTCAAGGCCCTCCGGCCGGCGGCGACCGTGATCGGGGTCGAGCCGGAACTCGCGGCCGACGCCCGGGAGTCACTGACCGCCGGTGAACTACGCGTCTGGGAACCGGCCCGGACCTACCGGACCAGTGCGGACGGGCTGCGGACCAACCTCTCCGCGTTGACTCTTGCCCACCTGCGGGTGCGACTGGACGGCATCGTCACGGTCACCGAGGACGAGATCGCCGCGGCCACCGCCCGGCTGGTCCAGCAGACCCGGCTGGTCGTCGAGCCGAGCGGCGCGGTGGCCAGCGCGGCCCGGATGTTCCACGCCGCCGAGTTGCCCGCCGGTCGTACGGTGGCGGTCGTCTCCGGCGGCAACGTCGACCCGGCGGTGCTCGCGGCGGCGGCGACCCGCCCCGACACTGACGGATGACGGCGTACGCGGCCGGACGTACCGCGACGATGTGGAGGAGAACGTGAGCAGCCAGCCGCCGGGAACCGGCCGGAAACGGGTCCACCCGCTGGTCATCGTGGCCCTCGTGGTGCTGACGGTGGTCGTCGGACTGGTCCTCTACGCCAACAGCGGACCGGACGGGCCGGATGTCCGGGGAGCGGTCGACGCGACCGCGGACGAGTTGCGGCGTACCGCCGTCGACGGGCTGACCGTGGACGCCTCCGACGTCCGGGAGGCGGCGACCAGGGCCAACCCCGCCAGCGGTACCGGGAAGTTCGCCCGGGACATCACCTCCGAGCTGCGGATAGAGTCCGCCGGTGAGGACGCCCGGGGTGACCTCTTCGAGTTCACCAACTCCGACGGCGAGCACCCGGTCTGCCTGGCCGTCACGGTCGACGGGAACCTCGGCTCGCAGGATCCCGTCTTTCCGAGCACCTCGGTCACCGACGGCCCCTGTTGAGCTTGGCATCCAGCGGTCCTCGCAACACCCAGACCTCCTGGGAGTTGCGAGGACCGTGTCCGTATCCGCTGAGGGGCGATCAGGAGAACTTGATCGAGCCGGCGCGGTTGCTCCAGCCGGCGCCGACCGCGGCCAGGTTCGCCGACGCGTCGATCCAGGTCGACGCCGCACCGGTGAAGTTGATCCCGTCGTAGAACCTCACGTCACACCGCTGGTACGTCCGCACCGAGCTGATCCGGTTGTTCCAGTTGCCGCCGCTGGTGCTGCGCAGGTCCCCCCACTGCCACTCGTTGTCGTACGACGGTGTGCAGGCCCGGGCCTGGACCCAGGTATGCACCGCACCGGAGTAGTTGGTGCCGTCGTACGTCCGGGCGATGACCACGGAGGCGGCGACGCCGGCCGCCCGCAGTGCCTGCTCCTCGGTTGCCGCGCAGGTCACGGTCCTGGAATCCAGGTCCACCACGCAGTCGCGGGCCGGCGCGGCGGAGGCCGGCGAGCCGAGCGCGCCGACCAGGCCCAGCGCCCCGAGCAGCGCACCGGTCGCGGTGATCGTTCGTGTCCTCATCTTCTTCTCCTCTCGTCGGTACGACGTCCACCGGCGGAGCCGATGGCGGCTTTCCGTCGGCACCGGCGGCGCCTCGCCTTCCTTGCTATCCGCCGCACCGGTTGACCGGAACGCCCGACAGCCCTGATCAATCAATTCCGGACAAGGGCGCCCAGGGGCGAGAATCCGACAGCCCGCTGGTTCGGGCCGGCGACCTCGGTGACGATGGGTGTGAGGTGCCCGGAAACTCCTGGGGAGAGTGATCACGTGGCTCGTTCCGAGCGACCCGTCGATCCGACCGCCGGCCCGGTGCAGGCCCTCGCGTACGACCTGCGGAAACTCCGTGCCGAGGCGGGCAATCCGACCTACCGGGCGCTGGCCCGGTCCGCCGGTTACAGCGCGTCGACGCTGTCCGAGGCGGCCGGCGGTATGCGCCTGCCGACCCTGGAGGTGCTGCTCGCGTACGTCGGCGCCTGTGGTGGTGATCCGATCGGGTGGCGTCGACGCTGGCACGAGGCCGCGGCGGCGCAGCAGCAGACGGGTGACACCGGGCTGCACCCGACGGACGACCGGGCCGAACCGCCAGCCGACGCCGGGCCGGGGGCGGCGGACCGGGCGGAGCCGCCGGTTGGCGTGGCGGACCGGGCGGAACCGCCGGTCGGCGCGGGGTCAGCTACCGGTCTGATGTCGCGGCGGTGGGCCGTACTGGTCTGCGTGGCGGCGGCGACCGTCGCCGTCGGGATCGTGGCGGTGACCGGGCTGTCCCGGTCGGGCGACAACCCGGCACGGTCTCCCGCCGGGGCGCCGGGTTGTCCGGGGGCGCCGGCCGAGGCCGTTTTCAGCGGGGTCACCTACGGCGGTGGCGCGCACGTACGGGGCGGCGCCACCCGGGACGAGCCGGTGCTGCGTACCATCCCGCCGCACTGCACCGTCGGCTTCACCGGCTACTGCGTGGGCGAGAAGGTGTACGACAACACCGGCGGCACACCCGACGTGCGCTGGTTCAAGTTGGCCGGTGGCGGAGTGGTCTCCTCGGCCGTCATCCACGGCAACCCGCCACGGGGTCTGCGCGCCTCGGACTGTCCCCACGGACGTCCGGTCCCGAGCGATCTCGCCCTCTCCGTCGTCGCCGACAACTCCGACGACTCCGCGAGCGTGACGCTGCAGGCCACGGGCCGGGACCTGCACGTGGTCGGCTTCACCACCTCGACGGGTGCCGCGACGACACCGGGTCGGCGGACGTGGCGGCAGGTGGCGCTGGTTGACGTACCCGATCCGGCGGTCGGGGCGCGGGCCCGGCTGGCTACTGCGGCCACGCCGCAGGCGGGCGAGCCGGTGGTTGTGGTCGCCGCCGCCTGTCTGGGCGGGGACAGCCCGACCGGTCTGGTCCGGGCCCGGCAGGTGCGGCCGGCGGCTCCGGGCCGGGCGGTGCCGGTGACGCTGGACCCGGGGCAGCAGGCCGAGGCGGCGGCCTCCGCGTGTCGCTACCCGAACGGAGGATGACCGGACGGGGTACGACCCGGACGGGTGGTCCCGCACCGGTGCTGAGCCGGTGCGGGACCACCGGGGGTGATCCTTCGGCTCGGGCGAGCCGGATCGGGGCCGACGGTCAGCCGCGCCGCCACTTCTGGTTGCTGGCGCCGGTGCACTCCCAGAGCTGCAGCTTGCCGCCGTTCGCGCTGTTGTGGTCGCGTACGTCGACGCACTTGTTGGCCCGGGGGTTCACCAGGTCACCGGCGGCGCTGAGGACAAACTGCTGGGCCGCGTTGCCGTTGCAGCCGACGATCTGGATGTTGGCGCCGTTCGCGGTCGAGGCGTTCGCCACGTCCATGCACTTGCCCATCGCCCGGACGGTGCCGTCGGCGGCGAACGTCCACTGCTGGGCGGCGGTGCCGTTGCAGTCCCAGATCTGCAGTTGCGTGCCGTCGGCCGGGTTGGCGCCGGGGATGTCGATGCAGCGGTTGCCGAGCCCGATGATCGAGCCGGTGGGGCCGGGGTTGCCGCCACCGCCGGTGTTCCACGCCCAGACCCGGACGTAGTCGATCAGCATCTGCTGCGGGAACGTGGTGGTGGCGTCGGGGTAGCCGGGCCAGTTGCCGCCGACCGCGACGTTCATGATCATGAAGAACGGGTGGTCGAAGACCCAGCGGTTGCCGTTCAGGTCGGCCGGGGTCTTGCGGGCGTACTGGATGCCGTCGACGTACCAGGTGATCGAGTCGGGGGCCCAGTCGACGGCGAAGGTGTGGAAGGCGTCGGCGAACGCCTGGCCGCCGGGGAGCGTGTAGCGGGAACTGATCGCGTTGCCGCCGGAGTAGCCGGGCCCGTGCAGGGTGCCGTAGAGGTTGCCGGGTTCACGACCGATGTTCTCCATGATGTCGATCTCGCCCATGTCCGGCCACGGCATGCCGCCGAGCATCCAGAACGCCGGCCAGATGCCCTGGCCGCGCGGGACCTTGATCCGGGCCTCGAACCGGCCGTACGTCCGGGTGAAGGTGTTGGCGGTGAGCAGCCGCGCCGAGGTGTACTCGCAGCGGCCGTAGTGACACTGGTAGTTGCCGGGGTTGTCCCGGCGGGCGGTGATCACCAGGTTGCCATTGCCGTCGTGGGCGGCGTTGCTGGTGCTGTTGGTGTAGTACTGCCGCTCGTTGTTGCCCCAGCCGCCGCCTCCGGTGTCGTGTCTCCACTTGTTGCCGTCCGGTGCGGTGCCCGCCGGGGCGTTGAACTCGTCGCTCCAGACGAGGGCACCGGGTTCGGCGCTGGCGGGGGTGGCCGGGGTGGTGGCCGCGAGCGCGCCGGCGAGGCCGACGCCGAGTAGCGCGAGGATGAGGGGGGTTCGTCGCGTACGCATGTAGATGGTTCTATATCAGCTGATAGTTTCTGGCAAGGTTCTTAACTGAAAGTCTTGTTTGGAGTTTGTGCCGGTAGCATCCATGCGGTGTCGGACGAGGATCTTCCCGTGGTCGACCTGTCCCCCCTCGACCTGCGGTTCGGGCGGCTCCGCCAGGAGTATCCGGAGCGCCGGCGGGCCGCACACGCCGCAGTGGTCCGCTGGCAGTGGTACAGCGCGGACGCCGTCGACCTGCGTCCCCTCTGGTACGAACGGCACCGGTGGAGGCCCGGCCAACCGCTCGCCGAACGGCCGTCGGAGGACCGGGACCACCACCGGATCGGCTTCGACGCCGGGGGTCGGGCGGTGGTGATCGAGGAGTACAGCGGCTTCCTGCGCGGCACTCTCTACTACGAGACACTCCGGTCGGTTGCTTCGGACACCGTCGAGGAGGCGCACTTCCGCAGCGGCGGTGAACCGATCTACCTGCACGAGTACCGCTTCGAGGCCGGCCGGATCCGGTCTGCGACCACGGCCGCGACCGGTGGCGGCGGCCACGAGACGTACGCCTGGACCGGCGACCGGGTGAGGCTGGTCCGGACCTGGCGCGCCGAACGGGCGGGCCGGCCGGAGCGACGGCTGGGCCCACTCACTCCGTACCAGACGATCACGGCCGGGTACGACGACGCCGGCCTGTCCCGGCTGGAGATCGACTGGTCCGGTCATCGGACAGAGCTGGTGTACGAACGCCCGCCGGCCGGCTTCACCCTGGACGCGGCGATGGAGACGGCACACCGGGAACTGGTCCGGCAGGTGCCGGAGGAGATCCGACAGATGGCGGTCGACGAGCCGGCGTACTGCGTGGCGCTGGGCTACCTACCGAACGACCCGCTCGGCACACTCGCGGTGCACGTAGGCCTCGACTCGCAACGCCGTGACTGGCTGGCCGAAGCCGAAGCCGAAGCCGAAGCCGAAGCCGAAGCCGGGGACGAGGCCGGGGACGGCGACCCTGGCGCCTCGGACGACGACCCTGCCTGGATCATCTGGAACCCGTCCGACCTGCACCATCTCGGATCCGTCGAGCTGGAGGCGCTGTCCGACACCGTACGGCTGCTCCGGCAGGAGCTGATGGCGGCCGACAGTGACGGCAGCACCCCGGCCGCCGGCAGCGACGGCGGTGCCGGGGCGACCGGCAGCGGGGTCAACGAGCGGGCCCGTGGACTGCTCTGCGCGGTCGCGGCCGACCTCAACGCCTACGACTGGACCCCGGTCCTGCCGGTCACCGACGATTTTGTGGTCTACGCCGTCGACTGGGAACTGGTCGACCTCGACCGCAACCTGCCGGAGTGCGTACCGGCCGACCGGCTCACCCTGCTGCGCGACCGCGGCCTGCGGTGAGCCCGGTCAGCCTGTGCTGAACCCGGTCAGCCCGCCGCACCGAGGCGGTCGAGGATCCAGGCGTTGATGAACGCCTCCTCCTTCCAGGAGTCGTAACGGCCACTCGGGCCGCCGTGGCCGGCGCCCATCTCGGTCTTCAGCAGGTAGTCGCCGTCCGGGGCGGTGGCCCGCAGCCGGGCGACCCACTTGGCCGGCTCGTGGTAGAGCACCCGGGTGTCGTTCAGGCTGGTCACCGCGAGGATCGCCGGATAGTCCTGCGCCGCCACGTTCTCGTACGGCGAGTACGACTTCATGTACGCGTACACCTCGGGGTCGTCGAGCGGGTTGCCCCACTCCTCCCACTCGGTGACGGTGAGCGGCAGCGACGGGTCGAGGATGGAGGTGAGCGGGTCGACGAACGGCACCTGGGCGACGATGCCGGCGAAGGCGTCCGGTGCCAGGTTCGCCACCGCGCCCATCAGCAGCCCGCCGGCGGAGGCGCCCCGGGCGACCAGCCGCTCCGAGGAGGTCCAGCCCGCCTTCACCACGTGCCGGGCGGCGGCGACGAAGTCGGTGAAGGTGTTCTTCTTCGCCAGCATCTTGCCGGTCTCGTACCACCGCCGGCCCAGTTCACCGCCGCCGCGTACGTGCGCGACCGCGAAGATGACGCCCCGGTCCAGCAGGGAGAGCCGGGGGATGGAGAACCACGGGTCCATGCTGGCCTCGTACGACCCGTAGCCGTAGAGCAGGAAGGGCGCCGAGCCGTCCCGGGGGGTGCCGGCCCGGCAGACCAGCGAGATCGGCACCCGGGTGCCGTCGTCGGCCAGCGCCCAGTCGCGGTGCTGCTCGTAGTCGGCCGGGTCGAAGTCGCCGAGCACCGGCTTGCGTTTGCGCAGCACCATCTCCCGGGTCACCAGGTCGTAGTCGTAGACCGAGTCCGGGGTGACCATCGAGGTGTAGTGCAGCCGGATGGTGTTGGTCTGGTACTCCGGGTTGCTGTCCAGCCCGACGCTGTAGAGCGGTTCCGGGAAGGTGATGTCGTACGAGCCGGTGCTGCCGTCCGGCAGGACCCGGATCCCGGTCAACCCGCCGGTGCGCAGCGACACCACGACGTGGTTGGCGAAGGCGTCCACCGACTCCAGTCGGGTGCCGGGGGAGTGCTCGATCATCGGCACCCAGTCGCCGGGCGCGTCCGCCGAGGTGTACGCGAGCGCGAAGTCCTCGGCGCCGTCGTTGTGCAGGATCAGGAACCGGTGCCCGTGGTGCTCGATCGAGTACTCGACACCCTGCCGGCGGGGTGCGACGACCGCGGGTGCGCCGGTCGGGTTCGCCGACGGGATGACCCGTACCTCGCTGGTGACCTTGCTGTGTGCGTCGATGACGACAAACTTTTCCGAGCGGGTCAGTCCGACGCCGACCCAGAACCGCTCGTCGCTCTCCTCGTAGACGATCTCGTCGGCGGTCGCCGGGCTGCCGATCGTGTGCCGCCACACCCGGTACGGCCGCCACGCCTCGTCCACGGTCAGGTAGAACAGGATCGAGCCGTCGGCCGACCACGCGCTGCCGTAGAAGGTGTCCGGCACCTCGTCGTCGAGCACCTCGCCGGTGCGCAGGTCCTTGACCCGCAGGGTGAACCGTTCGTCGCCGTCGAAGTCGGTGGAGTAGGCCAGCAGGTGTCCGTCGGGGCTGACGTCGAAGGTGCCGAGCGCGAAGAAGTCGTGGCCCTCGGCGAGCGCGTTGCCGTCGAGCAGGATCTCCTCGCCGTCCAGCGGAGCGCCGTCGGCCGGGATCGGCGGCGCGGCCTCGCCGTCGGCGACCGCGCGCCGGCAGTGGATGCCGTACTGCTGGCCCTCCACCGTCCGGGTGTAGTACCAGTATCCGTTCTTCCGGGACGGCACCGACAGGTCCGTCTCCTGGGTGCGACTCTTCGTCTCGTCGAACAGGGTGTCCCGGAGTGCGGCCAGCCCCGCCGTGCGCTGTTCGGTCCAGGCGTTCTCGGCGTTCAGGTAGGCGATGGTCTCCGGGTCGTCCTTGGCGGCGAGCCAGGCGTACTCGTCGAGCACGGTGTCGCCGTGGTGGGTGCGCTCGGCGGGCACCCGACGGGCGACGGGGGCGGCGGTCGTCTCAGAGTTCACCCGGTCACGTTACCGTCCGCAGCGACGTCCGGCCCGGACCGGGCGTTGTCAAAAATTAGTACACCTGTACGATGACGGGGTGGGGGAGATTTCCGCGCGACCCGACGGTGGCCGATCCGACGCCGACCGATCCGACGCCGACGGGCAGGTCCGCCGCCGGCTCGCCGCGATCTGCGGTGACGGCTTCGCCCGGCCCGCCGGGGCAGCCGACGAGGTGGCCGGCACGCTGGCCCGGTGGGTGGCCGCGCCCGCCACTCCGGCCGCCGTCGCCGAGGTGGTCCGACTCGCCGGGGAGTACGACCTCTCGGTCGTCGCCCGCGGCGCCGGCACCAAACTCGACTGGGGTGCCGCACCGTCCCGGGTGGACATCGTGCTGGACACCGGTCGGCTCGCCGGTGTGTGGGGCCACCCCACCGACGACCGACTCGTCGAGATCGGCGCCGGGACGCCGGTCCGCGCCGCCGAGGCGATCCTGGCCCGGGCCGGCCGCCGGCTGCCGTTCGACGTGCCGTCGACCGGCGCGACGATCGGCGGCATGGTCGCGGCCGGCGAGGGTGGCCCGTTGCAACATCTGTCCGGCCCACCCGGTGACCAGTTGGTTGGGGTCGGCTACGTCGACGCCACCGGCAGACTCGGCCACGCCGGGACGGCGAGGCGGCCGACCGTTCCGGCCGAGCGCGCCGACCCGGAACTGACCCGACTGCTCTGCGGTTCACAGGGCGCTCTCGGTGTGCTGGTCTCGGCGTTGCTGCGGGTACAGCCGATCCCGGAGCGCCGGATCTGGGTGAGCCGTCCGGTCTGGACCCCGCTGGAGATGCACGACCTGGTGCGCCAGGTCCGCGCCGCCGGGCTGACACCGACCGCGATCGAGGTCGACCTGCCGGCGGGCGAACCGGCCCGACCTGTCGTGCCCCGCCGCATCGGCGGATTCCGGGGGCATCCGCCACCGGACCACCCCGCCGGGTCGGCCCGCCGTGCCCGGCCGACCGGTCGCGGCTCCGGTCGGCTCGCCGTCCTGATCGAGGGCGGCGCCGCCGACGTCGCCCAGCGGGTGTCGAGGCTCAGCCAGCTGCTCGGCGGCGACGTCCGCGCCGACGACAGCCCGCCGCACTGGTGGCGTCGCTACCCGTTCCAACCCGACGAGATCGCCCTGCGTATCGAGGTGCCCGCCGACGACCTGCACGCCGCCATCTACGCGCTGCGGGACGCGGCCGGGGTGCCGGTGCCGGTCCGTGGCTCGGCCGGCCGTGGCGTCGTACACGCCGCGTTGCCGGGCAGCACCCGACCCGAGCAGGTCGCCGCCATCCTGACCGGGGTACGCGCCGTACTCTCCGCCCGCTCCGGGCGCTGCCTGGTGGTCGCCGCCCCGGCACCGGTCCGGTCCACGGTGGACCTCTGGGGGGAGGTGCCCGAGCTTCCGCTGCTGCGCCGACTCAAGCAGCGGTACGACCCGGCCCGACGGCTCGCACCCGGCCGCTACCCCGGCGGCCTCTGAGCCAATCCGGTCGCGGAGTCAGACCAGCGCGTCGTTGCGCAGCACCAGGATCGCGATGTCGTCCCGGGGCGACTCGACGGAGAAACCGATCACCGCCGAGCGGAGCCGGGCCGCCACCACCTCGGCCGAATAGCCGGCCAGGGGGGTCGCCGCCTCCCGCAGCCGGTCCAGGCCGAAGAGTTCCCGGCCGCGGCGCCGCTCGGTCACCCCGTCGGTGTAGAAGACCAGCGCGTCCCCGGGCGCCAACCGGACCTCCGCCACCGGGGAGGCGATCGAGTCGAGCAGGCCGAGCGCCGTACCACCGGCGCCCACGAACGCGGCACGCCCGTCGCCGCCGAGCTTCAACGGCCGGTCGTGCCCGGCCAGGTGCAGGGCGACGTGCAGGTGGCCGGTCGGCTCCCGACGTACCGCGGCCAGGGCCAGCGTGCAGTACCGGCCGCCGCCCCGCTCGACCAGCGTCCCGTTGAGCCGGGCCAGCGCCTCCGGCAGCGGCCGGCCGTCCCCGGCCAGCACCCGGAGCACGTTGCGGACCAGGCCGGTCACCGTCGCCGCCTGGACCCCCTTGCCGGAGACGTCGCCGACCGCCACCAGCCAGCGGTCGTCGGTCAGCGGCACCAGGTCGTAGAAGTCGCCGCCGACGTCGGCGGCGTCCCCGGTCGGCACGTACTCGGCGGCGAAGCCGATGCCGTCGACCACCGGCAGGACCGGCGGCAGCAGGGACTTCTGGAGGGTCTGCGCGACCCTGCGCCGTTCGTCGTGGATCCGGGCGTTCTCGATGGCCAACGCGGCGCGCCGGGCCACGTCCTCCAGCACGGCGATCTCGTCCGGGTCGTGCCGGTGCCGCTGGTGGCGACCGACGGCCAGGGTGCCGAGCCGCTGCCCCCGGGCGACCAGCGGTACGGCGATGCCGTCCAGCGGCGGTCCGATCGGCACCTGACCGGGGCCGCGTACCGTCTCGCGCAGCCGGGCCTGCACCGAGTCGGTGCTCTCGTCCTGCAGCATCTTGTGCAGCTCCGGCAGCTGCGCCTCGTCGGCGTGGATGGCCGCGGCCAGCCGGAGCCGGCCCCACTCGTCGACGGTGTGCACCGCGCACCACTGGCCGAGCCGGGGCACCACGAGCTGCGGGACCAACGCCATCGTCAGGTCGACGTCGAGTGACTGGGCGAGCAGCTCGCTGGCCTCGGCGAGGAACGTGAGCCAGGTCTGTCGGCGCAGGTCTGCCCGGCGCAGCCGGTCGTTCTCCAGGTGCAGGGAGAGCCGTTCGGCGACCAGGGCGGCGAGCGGGCGGGCGTACCCGGAGGGCGCCGCGTCCAGCTCCAGCTCCCCCGCGTACGGCCGGTGCACGGTCAACGGCACCCGGAGCAGTTCGTCGCCGGGGCGGGGCTGTCGGCCGTACCGGGCGAGGAGCTGCCCGCCGGCCCCGTCGCCCCGGTCGAGGCGTACCGCCCCGCCGGCCGCCCCGACCATGTCGCCGACCCGGACCAGCAGGTCGGCGGCGAAGGTGGGGAGCGGGTCGTCGGCGTACGGGTCGGGGGTGGTCTGCATCAGCGCGCTCATCGCGCCGGCGCTCGGCGCGGACGGGGCGACCGGTCGCGGCACGCTGGGGGCGGCGGGGGGCAGGGCGCTGCCACCCGGTTCGGCCGGCCGGTCGTCCGGGTCGGTGTCGCTCTTGCGGTCCAGCCGGAACCAGACCCCCTTGCCGCTGGCCTGGTGGGTGGTGCCCCAGCGGCTGGCGAAGTGGTCGACCAGGAGCAGACCGCGGCCGCGTTCCGAGACCTGGGAGATGTCGGTCAGGTCGTTGCGGGGCCGGGCGGTGACGTCGTCGATCGGCCCGACGGCGAAGTCGGAGACGGTCACGGTGAGTCCGGACTCGTCCGCGACGACCTCGATGTCCAGTTCGGTGCGGGCGTGCTCGACGGCGTTGGTGGAGAGTTCGGTGGTGAGCAGCAGCGCCTCGTTCAGCAGTTCGTCGAGGCCCGCCTCGGCCAGCACGGAACGCACCAGGGCACGGGCCGCCGCCGGGGTACGGCGGTCGGCGGGCAGCCGGACCCGACGTACCTGGTCGTCCACGCCACCGTCCCTTTCCGCTGACACCCTGTCGACTCCTCCACCAGCCGGATCCGAGATCCAAGCAACACTATCCGGGCGCGGTGACTCACCCCAGCTTGCGGCCCCGACGGGCCGGAACTGGTTCGCGCTAGGCTGAGGAATGCCCTACTGATTCCCTATGTCCGGGTGTGTTGCCGTCTGTGGCTACCGTCGGGGGTCGACGATCGACGAGCGCCACAGGGTGGCATCCGCCCGGCGACAGGCACAATGATGGGGGCGTCGCGTCGGGGCGGAGTGGCCGAGGCGCCTCGGGGATGCGGCCGGGACCACCGGGTGGGCACGGACTGGCGTGGGTTGCCCACCTGCCACCAAGCCTGAGCGAGGGACGATGACCACGGCGAACCAACTCTCTGCCGACCAGCGATCCGGCGCCGAGGACGCGGTGCTGCTCGGCGAACTCGCCGACGCGCTGCGGCGGGTCCGCCGGGGGGACTTCAAGGTACGACTGCCGCGCCGCAACGGCGCCGCGGGCGAGGTGGCCGACGCCTTCAACGAGGTGGTGTCGCTGCAGGAGCGGCAGCATCTCGACCTGCGCCGGATCAGTCGGATCGTCGGCCGCGACGGCCGGCTCACCGAGCGGCTCGACGAGGAGGGCATGGAGGGTGCCTGGGCGGAGGGCCAGCGGGCGATCAACTCGCTGATCGACGACCTCGGCCGGCCGACCACCGAGATCGCCCGGGTGATCGTGGCGGTCGCCGACGGCGACCTCTCCCAGCACATGGATCTGGAGATCGACGGCCGCCCACTGCGCGGTGAGTTCCTCCGGATCGGCCGCACCGTGAACACGATGGTCGACCAGCTCTCGTCGTTCTCCAACGAGGTGACCCGGGTGGCCCGTGAGGTCGGCACCGAGGGTGAGCTGGGCGGGCAGGCGGACGTACGCGGGGTCGCCGGCACCTGGAAGGACCTCACCGACTCGGTGAACACCATGGCGTCGAACCTGACGTACCAGGTGCGGTCGATCTCCCAGGTGACCACGGCGATGGCCCGGGGTGACCTGTCCCAGAAGATCACCGTCTCCGCCAAGGGCGAGGTCGCCGAACTGGCGCACACCATCAACGGGCTGACCGACACGCTGCGGCTCTTCGCCGAGCAGGTGACCCGGGTGGCCCGTGAGGTCGGCACCGAGGGCAAGCTCGGCGGCCAGGCCCAGGTGCCGAACGTCGCCGGCACCTGGAAGGACCTGACCGACAGCGTCAACTCGATGGCGTCGAACCTGACCGCCCAGGTGCGGAACATCGCCCAGGTCTCCACGGCGGTGGCCCGGGGCGACCTGAGTCAGAAGATCACGGTGGCCGCGCAGGGCGAGATCCTGGAGCTGAAGGACACCGTCAACACGATGGTGGACCAGCTGTCGTCGTTCGCCGACGAGGTGACCCGGGTGGCCCGTGAGGTGGGCATCGAGGGCAAGCTCGGCGGTCAGGCCCAGGTACGTGGCGTCTCCGGCACCTGGCGCGCGCTGACCGAGAACGTGAACCAACTCGCCGGCAACCTCACCTCGCAGGTGCGGAACATCTCCCAGGTCTCCACCGCGGTGGCCAAGGGTGACCTGTCGCAGAAGATCACGGTGGACGCCCGGGGCGAGATCCTGGAGCTGAAGAACACCGTCAACACCATGGTGGACCAGCTCTCGTCGTTCGCCGACGAGGTGACCCGGGTGGCCCGTGAGGTCGGGACCGAGGGCAAGCTCGGCGGTCAGGCTGAGGTGAAGGGGGTCTCCGGGACCTGGCGGGACCTGACCGACAACGTGAACTCGATGGCGTCGAACCTGACCTCGCAGGTGCGGAACATCGCCTCGGTGACCACGGCGGTGGCGAAGGGTGATCTGTCGCAGAAGATCACGGTGGACGCCCGGGGCGAGATCCTGGAACTCAAGTCCACGGTCAACACGATGGTGGACCAGCTCTCGTCGTTCGCCGACGAGGTGACCCGGGTGGCCCGTGAGGTCGGGACCGAGGGCAAGCTCGGCGGTCAGGCCCAGGTACGCGGCGTCGCCGGCACCTGGCGGGACCTGACCGACAACGTGAACTCGATGGCGTCGAACCTGACCGCCCAGGTCCGGAACATCGCCCAGGTCTCCACCGCGGTCGCCAAGGGCGACCTGAGCCAGAAGATCACCGTCGACGCGCAGGGCGAGATCCTCGAACTCAAGAACACCGTCAACACCATGGTTGACCAGCTCTCCTCGTTCGCCGACGAGGTGACCCGGGTGGCCCGCGAGGTGGGCACCGAGGGCAAGCTCGGCGGTCAGGCCCAGGTGAAGGGGGTCTCCGGGACCTGGCGGGACCTGACCGACAACGTGAACTCGATGGGCTCCAACCTGACCGCGCAGGTGCGGAACATCGCCTCGGTGACCACGGCGGTGGCGAAGGGTGACCTGTCGCAGAAGATCACCGTGGACGCGCAGGGCGAGATCCTGGAGCTGAAGGACACCGTGAACACGATGGTGGATCAGCTCTCCTCGTTCGCCGACGAGGTGACCCGGGTCGGCCGGGAGGTCGGCATCGAGGGCAAGCTCGGCGGTCAGGCCCAGGTGAAGGGCGTCTCCGGCACCTGGAAGGACCTCACCGAGAACGTCAACCAGCTCGCCTCCACCCTCACCACCCAGCTGCGGGCGATCGCCCAGGTCTCCACGGCGGTGACCACCGGCGACCTGACCCAGCGGATCACCGTGCAGGCCCAGGGTGAGGTCGCCGAGCTGAAGGACAACATCAACCAGATGATCGTCACCCTGCGGGAGACCACCAAGAAGAACGCCGAACAGGGCTGGCTCGACTCGAACCTGGCCCGGATCGGTGGCCTGCTGCAGGGCCAGCGGGACCTCGTCGAGGTCTGCCGCATGATCATGACCGAGGTGACCCCGCTGGTCGACGCCCAGCTCGGCGCCTTCTTCCTCGCCGACGCCAGCGACGAGGCCGCGATGCGGCTCCGGCTCACCGCCTCGTACGGCTACGTCGCCCGGCACCACGACGTCACCTTCGGTCCCGGCGAGGGCCTGGTCGGACAGGCCGCGCTCTCCCGACGCACCATCCGGGTCGGCGCACCCCGGGACGGCAGCCTGACGCTCCGCTCCGGACTCGCCGCCACCGCCCCCGCCGACCTGGTGGTGCTCCCGGTCCTCTTCGAGGGCGAACTGCTCGGCGTGATCGAGTTCGCCAGCGTCTCGCCCTTCTCCGAACTGCACCTGTCGTTCCTGGAGCGGCTGGTGACCACCATCGGCATCGCGGTCAACACCATCCAGGCCAACCGCCGTACCGAGGAACTGCTCGCCCAGTCCCAGCGGCTCGCCCACGAGCTGCAGGAACAGTCCGCCGAGCTGCAGCGGACCAACGCCGAGTTGGAGGACAAGGCCCAACTGCTCTCCGAACAGAAGGGCAACATCGAGACCAAGAACCGGGAGATCGAACTCGCCCGGATCGGTCTGGAGGACAAGGCCCAACAGTTGGCCCGCGCCTCGGCGTACAAGTCGGAGTTCCTGGCCAACATGAGCCACGAACTGCGTACGCCGCTCAACTCGTTGCTGCTGCTGGCCCGGCTGCTCGCCGACAACTCGGAGCAGAACCTCACCGAGAAGCAGATCGAGTTCGCTCGGACCATCCACAGTGCCGGCTCCGACCTGCTCTCGCTGATCGACGACATCCTCGACCTGTCGAAGATCGAGGCGGGCCGGATGGACGTCACCCCGGCCGAGGTGCGGTTCTCCGAGATCCGCGGCTACGTCGAGCAGGCGTTCGCGCCGCAGGCCGAGGAGAAGGGCCTGGACTTCCAGGTACGCATCTCCAAGGAGCTTCCCCCGAGCCTGGTCACCTACCCGCAGCGGCTGCAGCAGATCCTCCGGAACCTGCTCTCCAACGCGGTCAAGTTCACCGACAACGGGGCGGTGACACTGCGGATCGGGCCGGCCTCGGCCCCGGAGGGCAGCTTCACCGACGTACCGGCGCTGGCCGCCGCCCGACAGGTGGTGGCGTTCACCGTCATCGACACCGGGATCGGCATCTCCGACGACAAACTCGGGCTGATCTTCGAAGCGTTCCAGCAGGCCGACGGCACCACCAGCCGCCGGTACGGCGGCACCGGCCTCGGACTGTCGATCAGCCGGGACCTGGCGCGGCTCATCGGCGGCACCATCACCGTCTCGTCGGCACCCGGACAGGGCTCGACCTTCACCCTCTTCGTACCGGACGTGCTGGCGCCGGACGCGGTGGTGACCCCGCCGCCGGTGCCGCTGCCGGCCGCGCGGGTGACCCCCGCCGGCGCGCAGCCGCCGATGCTGCGGATCCCCACCGAGCCCGACCGGCCGGTCTCGCCGGCCTCCCGGCAGCTCGACGGCGCCACCGTGCTGATCATCGACGACGACGTCCGGAACGTCTTCGCCCTGACCAGCGCGTTGGAGCTGCACGGCATGACCGTGCTCTACTCGGACAACGGGGTGGACGGGGTACGTCTGCTCGCCGAGCATCCGGAGGTGGACATCGTGCTGATGGACGCGATGATGCCGGACCAGGACGGCTACGAGACGACCCGGGCGATCCGCCGCAACCACCGGTTCACCGACCTGCCGGTGGTCTTCCTGACCGCGAAGGCGATGCCCGGCGACCGTGAGTCGGCACTGGGCGCCGGCGCGAGCGACTACATCACCAAGCCGGTGGACCTGGACGAACTGATCGAGCTGATGGCGTCCTGGGTGCACGGGGACGGCCGCGACACCGCCGGACCCGGGGCGGGCGACGAGGGGACGATTCGGTGAGCGAGCTGGCCAAAGCCCTACTGGTCGACGACCGGCGGGAGAACCTGATGGCGCTCGAGGCGATCCTGCAGGGCCTGCCGGTGCAGCCGGTCGCGGTGGAGAGCGGGGAGGCCGCGCTCAAGCAGCTTCTGGTGGAGGACTTCGCGGTCATCCTGCTCGACGCCCAGATGCCGGACATGGACGGCTTCGAGACCGCCAGCCACATCAAGCGGCGGGAACGTACCCGGCACGTGCCGATCATCTTCCTCACCGCCGCCGACCGGGACGCCCAGCTCGCCCTCCGCGGGTACGCGGTCGGCGCGGTCGACTATCTGACCAAGCCGTTCGACCCCTGGGTGCTGCGGGCCAAGGTCTCGGTCTTTGTCGAGCTGTGGGTCAAGACCCGGCAGCTCGCCGCGCAGTCCGTGCTGGTCCGGGAGCGGGACGCCCAGTGGCGGGGGTTGACCGAGGCGGTCGACGAGGCGGTCTCCCTGCTCCGCTCGGACGACCCGGCGGCGCGGGAGCGGGCGATGCAGATGCTCGAAGAGGCCCGTTGGGGTGCGGCTGCCTGAGGTTCGTCGTGGTCGGGCTTGGGGGTTGGGGGCGGATCACCCGCTCTGGGCGGTCAGGCTTGATCCCGCTGGGGTGCGGCTGCCTGAGGTTCGTCGTGGTCGGGCTTGGGGGTTGGGGGCGGATCACCCGCTCTGGGCGGTCAGGCTTGATCCCGCTGGGGTGCGGCTGCCTGAGGTTCGTCGTGGTCGGGCTTGG
>NZ_JBDPLT010000064.1:0-42755 GCF_039871775.1 Plantactinospora sp. B5E13 | reverse complement strand
CAGGCGAGGCTCCCGGTCGGGGCATCGGATCTTGGTCGACTGCTGTCTTACCTGGAGCCTCGCCCTCATCGATCTCCGGGCCCGCCGCACCCACCCTGAGCTGCAAGATCAGCTTGGAAAAGACTCAGTGATCTGGAGGGGTAACTGGCCGCTCGACGACGATCCCACTGACGTGGGAGCGGCTGCTTTCCTGGCGGAGCTTGCCGACCACATGCGGGCGGCGGTCGCCGAGGTGGAGGCCGCCCGACGACGGTGAGGCCGCCGGGCGACACGTTACGTCGTACCCCTCAAGGAGGTGCCTGACGACGGCCCTGACCAGACGACCAGGCCGTCAGCCGCCCACCCGCTCGACGAGCGGGCGCCGGATCAGGAACTTGCCCGGCTCCCGTACCTGCTCGAACGCCGCGTTGTTGAGCAGGACGCAGCTTCCGGACGGGCTCGTCACCGTGACCGTGACGGTCTTGTTGTTGTCCAGGTTCGTGACCCTCAGTCGGGTGCCGATCGGGAACGTGCCGCTGGACGCGGCAGGCCCGGCTTCCTCGTTGAACAGGGTGACCGTCGAGCCCTTGCAGACGACTGCGCCGGCCCCGTCCGAGCCGCTGTCGTCGTTCGAATCGCCGCCGTTCGCGCCCTCGTCGGCCGACTCGGAGGGCGGGTCGGACGGTGCCTTCGGCGGCTGCGCGCCCGGACCGGACGCCGGCGCGGCGGGCGCGTCCGCCCGTACGTCGGCGGTGCAGCCGGCGACGGCCCGGCGCTGCTGGATGAGGTCGACCACGGCCCGTCGGTTGGCGATCCGCTCCTCGGAGAGCACGTCCGGGTTGGCCTGCTGGTCGGCGATGAAGTTCAGGTTGTTCCGGAGCGCGGTGTCCAGGCCGTTGCAGTTCTCACCCGCGTTGCCGAGCCCGGTCCCGACCACCAACGCGCCGCCGAGCAGGGCTGTCGCGGCCACGCCGAGGAAGATCTTCCGAGTCCGGCTGGTCGTCCTGCCTCGCCTGTACATAAACACTGCTCCCTCGGGTCGTCTGCTGCCTGTTGCGGCCGCCGATGGATACGTGGGTGAACTCCGGGCAGATTTGTGTAAATCCCTAAATGTTCCTTAACTGCCGTCTGTCCTCGAACCCTCTCCACCCAGCTTCCGGATGTGCCGACCTGCGACGGGGCCGCCGTCGCCGAGCGATCTACCACCAGAGCCACTGCGCGCACTGCCGGTGTTGTCGGGTTGTCGGGATCGACTCGACTGCGCCGCTGCTAGGCGATACGACAAACCGGCTGCGCCGAGGAGGTCCCGGCACTCCACCGGTCCGTCCGGGGCCCGGCCGCATCGGCGAGGGTCTGCTCGACGTGACCGGGCCTGCTACGTTGCCGAACGTGGATGCTGCCAAACAGGCGCCGACGTGGACGATCGCAGGAGTCGTGCTGCTGCTGACAGCGGCGACTGGTGGGTGTTCGTTCCCGTCGATCGAACCGGTGGACCCCATCAGCACCTCCACGTCGAGGCCGCCGGTCGACCTCAAGTCCTTCGACCCGCCGACCCGCTTCGATGCCGCGGCCGTCACGCCGCTGGAGGTCTCCACGGACGCGGCCGAGGTGCTGCTACACGGCACCACGGCGGTCGTTCCGATCCACGGCAGCAAACCGACGGCGTCCTCCGGAGAGGAGATCCGCCTGGTCGACCTCCGTACCAACACGGTTCGGGAGGTGATCAAGCCGACCCACCCGCTGCCGAAGATCGGTACGGTGATCGCGTCGCCGGCACTGACGTCCGTCGGAGGCCGGCCAACCGTGCTCGCGCCGTTCGTCGGCGAGTCACCGGGACAGGGCACGACGCCGGGCCGTCCGCTGGTCGAGGTCGTGGCGATCGACCCGGAGAGCGGAAAGGCTGACTGGCGCGCCGAGATACCGATCGAGGGGTGGCCCGAGAACGGCAGCTCGAACGGCGTTGAGGTCTCGTTCGTGGGTGTGGCCGACGGGGTGGGGATCGTTCGCATCGCGGACTCGTCACTGTCGGCGCGCGGCGGCGACACGTACGCGCTGGATCTGGGCAGCCGCAAGGTGCTGTGGAGCATGCGTGGGTTCGCGGGGCGGGCCGTGGCGGCCGGAGTGGTCGCGGGGCAGCAACCCGGCGCCGGGCAGACGCCGAAGGTCCAGGTCCGCGGGATCGACGCGCGGACCGGCCGGCAGCGATGGGCGTCGCCGCGTGTCGCGTTCTCGGTCGACGTATTCGCGGCGGGTCCGTCCAAGGCGGTGGTCCGGGGACGCGCCGACCAGGACGGGAAGCGCTACGTCGAGGTTGTGGAAATCGCGACGGGACGGGTGGTGACCGTCACCGAGGACAAGCCCGATGCGCGAGCCCCCAGCCCGTTGGACTGTGTGTACGACGAGCAGGCCATCGCGGTCTGTTCCGGCGGCGACTGGGTGGGCGCGCTTGACGCGCAGACCGGCTCCTGGCTGTGGTCGATCACGACGGGCGGCGGGCGTCTCGTTCCCATCGTGACCGGAACCTGGCACGGCGTCGTCTACGGAAGGACCGACAACGGACCCGTCGTCCTCGATGGCAGGACCGGTACGGACCGGGAGACCCAGCCGGGAGTCGCGCCGTCGGTGGTGAACGACTCCGTGGCGATCGGCCCGTGGCCCGGCGGCGCCCTGGGGTCGAGCAGCTACCCGGTGATCGGGTGACAGGCGTTCGGTAGAGCGGGTCCGGCCCCGCTCACCGGCTGCCCACCGCAGGCCGGGGTGGCGCTGCGACGAGGTGGCCGGGTCAGCGCCGCAGCTGCTGGACGATCGTGGGATCGGTGATCTGGGTGTCCTTCGCCAGCATGAGTGCCTTGCTGAGGATGACGGCGAGCACCCGGTCGCCCTCGAACGGAAGGAAGATCTCCCCGGTCGAGGCGCCGGCCGACTGCTTCGGCACGATGCAGAGGTACTGGTCGTTCGGGCTCATCAGGATGTTGCTCGAACCTAGATGGATCTTGTAGGTGCGGAGCTCGCCTCGGACGACGAGGAACCGGCCCTCGACCGTGGCCCGGTCGGCGATGGCCAGCCGGGGGACGAGACGTTCGAGCATCTCCTTGCGGGTCTGCGCGGTACCGCTGAGTTCGCCGAAACTGTACGACGCCCAGTACTCGCGGAACCGTCCGCCGGGACCGCCGTCCTGCCAGGTCGGGTCGTTGCCGACGCTGGCGACGCCGACGAACAGGTCGACGTCCCGGAGGACCTCGCTGAGCACCAGCGGTGGGATCTCGGCCAGCGGCAGCGGGTCGGTCGGCCGGGCATCCTGGTGCACCCACTGCTCGTAGCCGCCGCCACCGGCGTGCGCGTAGTTGTCGGGTGCCGTGATCGGATAGAACCGGACCTGGTCGGTGGCGATCCGCAGATACGCTCCCGACTCGGTGGCGTCGGCCTCCCAGTCGTCGCCGACACCCTCGATCCAGAACTCCGCCCGCAGCCCCCACTGCGTCAGCACGCGGGTGGCCGGCTCGTACTCGTCGTCGACCATCAGCCGCAGCTTGTTGCGCCAGCCCCGGACCGCCGCCAGCGCGTGGAACTGGTGCTGACGCAGAATGTGCGCCGCGTACCGGTTGGAATAGGTCCCGGTGTTCTCCTCGGCGGCGGTCAGCAGATAGACCTCGCGGTGCGCCTGCTTGAACGGCTGCGTCACGCGTCTGGCTTCCAGCCACGCACGCCAGGCAAGCACCTCGTCCACCGGACGGTCGATCGGGTGCCACAGCCGTACGGTCCCGCCGGTGACGATCTCCTTGTCCTCGCTGGTACGCAGAACGCCGTCCCCGTACGCGCACGGCACGTCGTCGACCAGCCAGATCAACCGGCGGGCCAGCGTGCCGACCAGGGGGTGGTCGAGGTAGCGGGTGCGCCAGGCCTCGAACGGCCAGACCCGTCGGGCGAGGAACTGGCGGTCGAGACGTTCCGCCTGGGCCGACAGCATCTTCTCGATGTCCTTGACGGCGGCTCTGAACTCGGCGAGCTGCTCGGCGAATCCGGACCGCACCGAGGCGGGAACCGACTTGACGATCTTCCCGGCGCCGTTGCGCCAGGTAACCGTAACCGTGCCCGAGGTGACGTCCAGGGTTGCCGAGGCCTCGCCGAAGTGGTCGACACGCCGGCCGACCTCGGTCAGCCCGTACGCCGGGACGGCCAGTTCCTCGATCTCGTCCCGGGTCAGGTGCAGCGCCGCCGCGCGGGCGTCGAGGGCCGCGTTCAGCTCCTTCAGGGTGCCCTTGAAGGTGACCCGGGCGGCGAGCCGGGCGATCTGGGCGAGCGCCTCCTCGGCCGGGATGCGCGACAGCGCGTACACGCCGGCGTTCGCGACCTTCGGGTTGCGCGGGCCGAGCCCGGCGATCTTGCGCAGCGACGTCTCGACAAGCGCCCCGAGCACCCGCGGGGTCTCGGGGTGGTCGGGCAGGAACGAGGTGAGCCAGACGAGTCCCCGCAGCGTCGTCGCGTTGTACTGGTCGTACGCCTCGTTGACGTCGTGTTCCCACTGGGTGCGGTTGAGGGTGACGGTGCGCGGACGCCCGACCAGGGCGAGCCAGGTCCGCAGCCGGTCGCCGGGATCGGTCAGCTCGTCGAGTAGTTTCCGGCCGGTCGTCTCCCACTTCCGCGACGGCTTGGCGCTCGTCGCGGTCGCCGCGTGCCGGAACAGCTCGTGCCATCGGCCGGCCTCGGCAGGGTCGAGCGACGCGGCGTCGGCCAGGGCACGGTCGGCCCACGCCTCGCCGGGGTTGAGCACCGGTACGTCGAGCTTGTCCAGCAACGGGGCGAGCGCATCCGCCGAGCCCCAGTAGCCGTGCGCGACGGTGCGGCGCATCATGGCGACAACCTCCAACGGCACCGGCCGGCCGGCGCCGAGCAGGAGTTCGACCATCCGCCGCAGCTCGTCGCCACCGAAATAGGTGGTGTGCCGGGCGGCGAAGGCGAGCGCCACCGCGGCCGAGTCCGGTGTCCTGATCTTGCTGTACGGCTGGACCAGGATCTGCAGCAGATCGTTGGTGACCCGGCGCTGCTCGGCGTCGGTGACCCGGCACGAGCGTTCGAGGATCGCCATCAGCAGTTCGGGCTTGCGCTCGGGCGCGACGAGCCGGAGGGCCTCGGTCACGTCCCGGCTCTCGTGGCGCCACTGTCCGGTATAGACGGACGTGTACGCCAGCACCTCGTCGGCGAGGGCCTCGACGTCGCCGACACGGGCGAGCGCCGCCATCCGCTCGGCGCGCTCGCGCTCAGGAGAGAGCGTAGGCATCATCGACCAACCAGCGGCACGAGCGTACGGACAGTGACCGGCGTGACCTCCGGAAGGACGCGGCGACGGACTGTCCCGCACCGCGGCGGCCGCTGCCCGAAGCTTTCCGCTGCCACGCCGCCGCACCGGGCCCACAGGTCGTCTCATCGACAAAGCTCGCCATCACCATGACGCCGCAGTCTAGGGCGGCCCCCCGACAGCGCATCGGCACCGAAGAACGCAGGGCAGTGCAACCACCTGGATCGGTCGGCGCGCTCCTCGGCGAGGTACCGTACCAGGAGCCCGTCCAGCGCCGCGGTGGCGAGGCGGTCGGCCTCGGCCCCGGTCAACGACTGGTGCCGGGTCGACAGCCGAAAGACGAGCGGGCCGGACAGTACGTCGGTCGCGGTCTCCGCGTCCACGCCCGGCCGGGCCTCGCCCCGTTCGACCGCCCCGCAGCCACAGGAGGGCGATCGCCGGTTCCGCCCGATCAGGCCGCGCCGGCGAGGGTGTCGAACTCGGCGTCGGTGAGGTCGATACCGGCCGCACCGACGTTCTCCTCCAGGTGGGCGACGGTGGACGTACCGGGAATCGGCAGCATCACCGGCGACCGTCGCAGCAGCCAGGCGAGCGCGAGCTGGGCGGCGGTGGCGTGGTGGGCGGCGGCGATCCGCTCCAGCGGTCCCCCCTCGCGGGCGAGTGGCCCACTGCCCAGCGGACCCCACGGGATGAAGGCGATGCCGTGCTGTTCGCTGTGGTCCAGCAGCGTGTCGTCGTCGCGTTCGGTCACGTTGTACCGGTTCTGCACCGACACGATCGGGGTGATCGTCGCAGCGGCCTGCACCTCGGCGACCGACACCTGGCTCAGACCGACGTGCCGGATCTTGCCCTCGTCCTGGAGGGCGCGCAGCTCGCCGAGCTGGTCCTCCAGCGGCACCTTCGGGTCGATCCGGTGGAGTTGGAGCAGGTCGATCCGGTCCAGCCCGAGGTGCCGCAGGTTGAGCTCGACCTGCTGGCGCAGGTACTCCGGCCGGCCCACCGGGGTCCAGACCCCGGGCCCCTGCCGGGTGAACCCGACCTTGGTGGCGATGACCAGCTCGGACGGGTACGGGTGCAGCGCCTTGTGGATCAACAGGTCGGCGGTGAACGGCCCGTACGCGTCGGCGGTGTCGATGAAGTTGACGCCGAGTTCCACGGCCCGGCGCAGGACCCGTACCGCCTCGTCTGAATCACGTGGGTCGCCCCAGATCCCCTCGCCGGTGAGGCGCATGGCACCGAATCCGAGCCGGGTCACCGGCAGGTCCCCGCCGAGCTGGAATGTGCCGCTGGGGGTTGCGGATACGTCTGCCATATCGTCTCCTGCGCAGGTGAACCGAACGATCAGTTCACACTATCGCCGGGACCAGCCATCCGGCCCGCGTTGGCCGACAGGCTAACGCGACCTCGGGCTGGGCGAGGAGGTCAGGCATGACCGAGCGGGCACCTACCCGGGTGGCGTTGTACACGTCCGCCCGGCGCAGGAGTCGGCGGGTGGCCGAGTTTCGCTGGCAGCCGGGCCAGGCGGTGTCGCTGGATATCCACGACCCGGAGTGGGGAACACTGGCGCGGGACTTCTACGACAACGGCGTTCCGGTCGGCTCGGGACGGGTACCGCCGCAGGCCGGCCCGGATTTCATGCGTGCCCTGCTGCAGCGCTTCCGGATGAGCTACTACAGGTTCGTGGACGAGAGCGACTGAGCTCGCAGGACCCGTCGGCGCGACCGCGCTGCCCCCGCCGGCGGTTGCCCTGGCTGGTTGACGGCCGCGCCCGCTTCTGGCGCCCGACGCCGCCTGGCCAGGGGGACGTGCCGGCGTTCGCACCGCCTGGTGGGCGGCGGTACTCAGGCGGCTGAGCCGCCGTGCTGGTCGAGTTCGTCGTGGAGGCCGTGCGGAGAGAACGAGGAGGTGGTACCCGTGACCGTATCGACATGGGTGCTCCCCTCTGGGGTCACGGTCGGGCGGTAGGTCGTCCGGGAGCGCCGTTCACGAGCACTCCCGAAAGGCACGACCATGCGATTCACCACCGAACAGCGCCTCGACGACGGCGTCCTCGAGCGTGGATTCACCCTCGGCGAGATTCCCGGCATCCTGTGGACGCCCGGCCTCGCATCCACACCGGCTCCGCTGATCCTGCTCGGCCACCCCGGCGGACTGCACAGGATGTACCCCCGACTGGTGGCCCGGGCCCGGCACTCCGCGGCGGAGGGCTTCGCCGTGGCCACAATCGAACTTCCCGGCAGCGGCGAACGGCCCCGTTCCGCCGTCGCCGAGCAGGCCCGCGCCGACCTGCACCGGGCGCTGGAGGCCGGCGATCCGGTTGACGACAGTGGGACGACGAGGGAAACGACCGGCAGATGGCTCTGGACCTGTTCGACGCCTTCGGCTCCAAGGAGAAGACGTTGCACGCGAACATGGGCGGGCACACCGGGGTCCCGCTGTTCGAGGGGGACGCCGGGAACCGGTTCTTCGCCCGGCACCTGAGGTGAGCCCGGGCGGCCAGGCCGGCAACAGACGGTAGATGCGGTCGGCCAGGAGGTCGCTCGCTCGTCCAGGGCAGGTTCCGGCCATCCTCGGCAAGGAGGGCCAGCGGATACACAGCCGCCCCGACCGTACCGGCCGGTCGGGGCGCGCTCGGCCACCAGCGCCTCCACCAGTCGCGCCCACGCTGTGCGGGGCTCGGCACCCACCTTTCCCGATCGCCGTTCTCCGGCGGCTGTTCATCTCTTCTGACGTCCAGAGCGGGTCCTCACGTGTTGAGGACACGCCCAACATCCGGAGGAGTTGTCCCAGAAGGCGACGTTTGCTACGTGAGTATCAGCTGTCCGAGTTCCTGGGTGCATCGGGTGAGCGCGACGTAGAGGCGGTTCCAGCCGCGCGGTTCGGCGGCGATGCCCTGGGGGTCGATGAGAAGCGTCGCGTCCCATTCCAGTCCCTTGGCCTGGGTCGCGGTGAGCACCGACACATCGTCCAGTACGGCTTGGAGTTCGGCGATGCGGCCGGCGGGGGCGATGACGCCGACGGTGCCACCCTGCCACCGTTGCTGCAGCTGTCGCACGGTTCGGGCGACGGTGTCGGCAAGCTCGACGGGCGTGACCGTGAGCTCCCAGGGGGCGATGGTGGAGGAGCGTACCGCCCGTGGCGGCGTGTTGTGGCTGCCAGCCGTTTTCAGGACGGGTCCGGTGAGGTCCATGACCTCACGCGGGGTCCGGTAGCAGATGGTGAGTTCCGCGGCGGTCCAGCGGTCTCCGAAAGCGGCCTGCACCGCCTGTGCCCAACTGGCGTGCCGGTGTGCCGCCTCCGCCTGGTCGATGTCGCCGACGGCCGTGATGGAGCGACTGGGACAGCGCCGTAGGACCATGTGCCACTGCATCTCGGACAACTCTTGCGCTTCGTCGATGACGACGTGGCCGTACACCCAGCCGCGTTGCCGGCGAGCGTGGTCGGCGACGAACTCGCCCTGTGGTTGCGGGGCGTCGACCTCGCCCAGTAGGTCGGCGAGGGCGTCGAGCAGCGGTATGTCGCTCGATGCCCACAGCGCGGGTTCGGCCGAGACGGCGGTGATCTCCTGCGGGGACAGCCGCGGGGCGAACCGGCCCAGCAGGGCGCGGTCGGTCAGGAGGTCACGCAGTACGGTTTCGGCGTCGAGGGTGGGCCACCATGCCTCGACGAACCGGGCGATGGTGGCGTTCCCGGCGATACGGTGACGAAGGTCTTCCACCTCCTCCTCGGAGAGCAATCCGTCGACGTCGATGCCGATGGGTGCCCTGTCAGGGTGGTGGTCTTGCCGCATGCTCCGGTCGACGCGGGCGAGGATGTCCTCGAAGCCCTCCTCCATCTCGTTCATCAGCGCCTCACGCTGCTCGACGACGGCCTCGGCAAGGAGGTGGTGCAGCTGCTCGGCGAACGCCGCGCGGGCGCGGTGGTACGGGCGTCCCTGCACCGCCGAGGCGAGAGCCTGTGCCACTGATGCGGCCGTGATGACGTAGAACTCGCCCTCCCAGCGCAGCTTCAGCGCGCGGGGCCGGGGGAGCAGCGACGTGACATAGTTTTCGAGCGCGGGTTGCCAGAGTGCACGGCCCTTGATTTCGGCGAGAACCCGGCTCTCGTCGCGGCCCACGCGGATCCCGGGCAGCAGGGTGTCGCAGGTCGCCGAGACGACGGCGGTCTCGCCGAGGGCGGGCAGCACCTGGGCGATGTACCGGAGGAACCGCGGCGAGGGGCCGAGGACCAGGACCGCCTGCTCGGCCATCTTCGGGTGGGCGAACAGCAGGTAGGCGACGCGGTGCAGGGCAACCACCGTCTTGCCGGTGCCGGGGCCGCCCTGAACGATCAGCGGGCCGGTCGCCTCGGCCCGGATGATGTCGTCCTGCTCGCGCTGCAGCGTGGAGATCGCCGTCGACATGTGGCCGGTGCGCCGCTGGTCGAGGGCGGCCAGCAAAGCGCCTTCACCGACCAGGTCCGTCGTCATGGTCCCGTCCAGTGGTTCGTCGTCCACGCCGACGACAGCCGATCCTGTCGTGCGTATGTGACGCCGCCGTGCCTGGCCTTGTGGGTCGACAGCCGTCGCGGTGTAGAACGGCCGGGCTGCGGGAGCGCGCCAGTCCACCAGCAGTGGCTCACTGTCCTCGCCCTCGTTGCGGAGACCGACACGGCCTATGTGTCGCACGGTGCCATCAAGGCCGTCGAGGCGGCCGAAGACCAGCCCCTCCCGTGCGCGCCGTAGCTCTTCGTACTGCTGGCGGAGCATGCGCTGCCGGGCCCGTTCCAACGCGTTCAGGGCGTCTGACGAAAGCTCGGCCTGAAGGTGGTCGGCAAGCCGGTCGCGCCGAGCCGTGGCCAGGTCGAGAAAGCCCTGTTCCTCGGCGACCGCGGATCGGTGTGCGACGTCCTCCGTGGTACGGGTTGGCGGTTCGCCGTTTCGTGTTACTTGGTCGATGCCGGCAGTGCCGTTGTTCAGAGCAGAATCCCGGCGCATCCGCAATTCCTTGTATTGGTGCTTTCCCCCGGCCCGGATGAGCCGCAGGTATTCGGTGGCAAGCATAGAGTTGGTTTCTCCCCGTCGGCCAGGAACTTCGCCTGCCGAGATGGGAGTCTCAATGCCTTGCAGATTTGGGTCGCTTGTGGCCTCACTAAACCTGGATTCGCCTATTGACGGTCGGCCCTCATCTGATCTGAATGCTGACGGTGGCACTGCTCGGCGGCGGACTCGATCACCGTCCTGGAGTGGCTGTCCCAGGCGTGCGCTGCCGCGAGACCCGTCACCCTGCTGCGCCGGCCGCCCCGGGGCGTACTGCCGGCTTCCTGGCCGCCCGCCGACGGGACCTGACCGGCGACTGGTCGTCGGCCGGGTCGGAGGACCGGGCCGAGGTGCTGGCCGCGTTGAAGCCCTTGGTGTCGGCGAGGTCCACCCACGCACCATGCGGCCCCGCGTCCAGACCTTGCTTGATAGAGGAACACGGGCAGCATGTCCGGCTGATCGTGCTCGCGGGCCGCTGCCACACCGGCCAGTTGATAGACGACGTGCGTAGCGACGCCCAGTTGTGACGTGACGATGAGGGACGGCCGGGCAAGACGTCGCTGTCGGCTCGGCCGGCTTCAGCTCATGGCGCGAGAAGTTGTCGGCTCCGCCTGAAAAGCTGGATCTGGCACACATTCTCGTCCCAGGTGCCGCAGCACGAAGGTGACATGGCCGCACAGCTGTCGCTGAGCACCGACAACCTGGCGGGCGTGCTTGCCGCGGTCGGTATTCCCCAGGCGAACCTCGTCCGGCTCAACGTCTACACCACCGACGTCGACGGGCTGCTCCCGCACTACGGCCTGCTCGTGTCGGTCGACCCCGGCACGAGCAGCAGGGAGAGGGGCGCACATGCGGACATCGCAAACCCGACCTCGAACAAGTTCTACACCAGGATCAGGGCGAGGGTGCCCACCGTGGCCATGAGTAGGCACGTACCGGGGTGCATGCCGATCGACACCCGAAGGTCCTGCTTGCGCCAGACGAGCCAGACCGCCGGGAACAAGAAGATGATCTTCGACAGTACGCTCCACGGCGACCAGAAGTGGTACACGGAGAACAGGACAGTGTTGAGCACGGGCGCCCCCCAGCGCAGGTGGGCAATTCGGGGCAGCAGAAACCCGCGGAAGTAGTACTCCTCGATCAGCGGCAGGGTGAACCCGGTCAGCGGAAGGCAGATCAGCATCGTGGTGACCAGCATCGGCCGGGGGTACCCGTCGATGTAGGTGGTGGCGCTGCCGCCCGCGCCCTCGAAGGGGATCCAGGTGAAGAAGTTGTCGAAGATGAGACTGTCCAGCGGGGTGAGCGACAGGGACACCACCGTCATCCAAACGATCAGCCCGGCGATGAGGGCAATGATCTTCCCGCGGGAGATCGGCCTGTCCAGGTAGGCCAGGACTCCGCGCAGTGATAGGCGGCCGGTGCGCTTTCGGCCCAGCCACAACAGGCCGAACTGTATCGGCACGAGCACGACGACCAAGGCGATCGCCCATGCCAGGAAGATCGGGTAGCCGATCGCCTTGACGAACGGTTCGGCCAGGAGCGCGTAAGCGCCGACGATCAGTGCTCCGGGCGCGAGGTGCAACGCGACGGACAGCGGAAGCGAGTGACGGTCGGCGACCAGGAGTTCGACGAAGCGGTTCGGTCGGACACGTTCCGGCGCGGCGGTGAGGGTCGACATGCTCTGCATGGCCAGAGAATTGCCGCGCCTCCTGTCACCGCCCTGTCCTGCCGCTGACACGGCGACGCGACGATCCTGCCAGGTCACCCGGCGCAGGTGAAGGGCCACGGACGGTCCGTGGCAGGATCTGCCAGGTGCAGATCAGGATGTTGGGACCGTTCGAGGTACGCGTGAACGGTGACGTCCCGGTCAATGTGACGGGTGCGCGGTTGCGTGGATTGTTGGTCGCGCTCGCGCTCAGCCCGGGTCGCGTGGTTTCCAAGGCGGCGCTCGTCGACTGGGTCTGGGGTGAGCAGCCACCCTCTGACGCGGCGAACGCCCTGCAACGTCTGGTTTCCCGGCTGCGGAAGGTGCTGCCGGAGGGGTTGATCGAGGGGCAGCCGGACGGCTACCGGTTGACCGTTGAGCCGGACGCCGTCGACGCCGTACGGTTCGAACGCCTCCTCAACCGGGCCCACGACGGCGAGGATCCGCAGTCGGTTGGACGGCTGCGTGAGGCGCTCGCCCTGTGGCGCGGTGCGGCCATGCAGGACGTCGGGTTGACCGACAGCGCGGCGTTCGATGCGGCGGTCACCCGGCTCGACCGGCTACGCCTGGCCGCCTTGGAGGACCGGTTCGACCTGGAGGTCAGCCTCGGCCACGGCGCGGAGGTGGTTACCGAGCTGACCGACCTGGTGGCCGCGAACCCGGTGCGGGAACGCCTGGTCGCCGCGCTGATGCGTGCCCTCGCCGGGACGGGTCGTGACACCGAGGCGCTGCTGGTCTACGAGCGCGCGAGAGAGGCATTGGCGGACGCCTTGGGCGTCGATCCCGCACCGGAGCTCTCGACACTGCACGTCGCCGTGCTCCGGGGTGAGGTGGTTCGGCGCGAGGAACGGAAGACCAATCTGCGGGCCGAGCTGACCAGCTTCATCGGCCAGGACGAAGCTGTCGCGGCGGTCGGCGCACTCGCCGGCGAACACCGGCTCACCACCCTGATCGGGCCGGGCGGATCGGGGAAGACCAGGCTAGCCACGGAAACCGCGCGCCGGCTGCTGGACGACCTACCGGACGGCGCCTGGCTGGTGGACCTCGCCGCCGTCGGCGCCGACGGTGACGTGGCCCAGGCGACCCTCGCGGCGCTCGGCCTCCGGGACGCCTTGCTCGGCGAGGCACCGAACACGGAACTGACCGACCGGCTCGTCACGGCGATCCGGAGCCGGGCGATGTTGCTGATCCTGGACAACTGCGAGCACATGATCGAGTCGGCGGCGACGTTCGCCCACCGGCTGCTCGGGGAGTGCCGGCGGTTGCGGATCCTGGCGACAAGCAGGGAACCGCTCGGCATCATCGGCGAGGCGCTGTGGCCGGTCGCGCCGCTGGCCCTGCCGGCCCGGGAGGCCAGCCCCACCGAAATCGAGTCCTCTCCCGCCGTGCGGTTGCTGCGCGAGCGGGCGAACGCGGTGCGCAGAGATCTCGCGGTCGACGCCCACACGTCGTCGACGTTGGCGCGCGTCTGCCGTGCGCTGGACGGGATGCCGCTGGCGATCGAACTGGCCGCGGCCAGGTTGCGCACCATGTCCGTCGACCAGCTCGCCAGCCGGCTCGACGACCGGTTCCGGCTGCTGACCGGCGGCAGCCGTACCGCGTTGCCCCGGCACCGAACGCTGCGCGCGATGGTCGACTGGAGCTGGGAACTGCTGACCGACGCCGAACGGACGGTCCTGCGCAGGCTGTCGGTGTTCGCCGGCGGGGCGAGCCTGGAAGCCGCGGAACGGGTCTGCGCGGACGACACGATCCAGCAGGAGGAGGTGCTCGAAATACTCACGGCATTGACCGAGAGGTCACTGCTGATCGCGGACGGTGACAGCGCGTTGCGCTACCGCCTGCTCGCCACGATCAAGGAGTACGCCGGGCACCGGCTTGCCGAGGCGGGGGAATCGGACCTGGCGCGTCACGCGCATCTGGCCTACTTCACCGACCTCGCCGAGACTGCCGAGCCGCAGCTTCGCCGAGCCGACCAGTTGGCTTGGCTCGCCAGGCTCGACGCCGAGCACGACAACATCGCCGCCGCGATGCGCGGTGCGCTCGCGGCGGGTGAGGCGCATGCGGCGATGCGGCTGGCCGCCGGCGCCGGCTGGTACTGGTGGCTCGGCGGTTACCGGACCGAGGGCATGGAGCTGATGACGGCGGCCATCGAAACGCCCGGCGAGGTGCCCGACGGCATCCGGGCCACGGTGTACGCGCTCGTGGTGCTGTTCGTAAACTCCGGGCTGGGCGACGAACACCACGCCGCCGAGTGGATCCACAAGGCATACCGGTTCAGCCGGCACGGTCGACGCGGCCACCCGTGCCTGTCGCTCGTCGTTCCGCTGGAACGAATGTTGCGGGCGCCGGACGCGATCCTGGCGGCATGGGAACCGCTGCTGGACGACGAGGACCCCTGGGTACGCGCGTTGGCCCGGCTTCAGTTGGGCAAGATGCGGATCATGCTCGGCCAGGACGGGCCGGATGTGGTCGGGTATCTCGAGCAGGCACTCGCCGAGTTTCGGGCCCTCGGTGAACGGTTCGGCATCTCGTTCGCCCTGACCGAGCTGGCGGAGCTACTCGCCGTGCGCGGCGATATCGCCACCGCGTGCGCGTACTACGAACAGGCAATCGCGGTCGTCACCGAGGTCGGCACCGCCGAGGAGATCATCCGGGTCCGATCCCGACAGGCTCGGCTCTACTGGTTGCTGGGCGACGAGGCTTCCAGCGCGGCGGCAATAGCCGAGTCACAACGGCTCGCCCAACGGGTCACGTGGCCGGGCGCGCTCGCCGAACTGGCGCTGTCGAAAGCGGAGCTGGCGCGCTGGGGCGGCCACGCCGAGGAGGCGTACGAGCAGCTCGGAGTCATGACGGCGCTGCTTGGCGACGAGGCGCAGCAGGCGGGTGTCCGGGCAGGAACCCACGACCTGCTGGGCTACCTGGCCACCGACGTCGGCGAGGCCCGTACGCATCGCGCGGCGGCGTGTGAGGCGGCGCTCGAGGTTGGCTACGCATCGACGATCGCACAGGTGCTCGTCGGGGTCGCGGATCTGGCGCTGCGTCGCGACCAACCCGAGCAGGCCGCGCGGCTGCTCGGGGCAAGTGCCGCCGTGCGTGGTCAGCCGGATCGTTCCCACCCCGACGCGGCCCGGATCGAGCGGACGGTGCGAAGCCTCCTCGGCGAAGCGACGTTCGCCGAGGAGGCTCGAAAGGGCTCTGAGACGGATTGGAGCCAATTGGCCGCGGTCACGCTCGCTTCGTGAACGTGGACCGCGCCCACAGGTATCCGACGAGGGCGATGCCGACACACCAGGCGATGGCGGTGATCGCCGTGCCGGTGGACGGTGCGCCGTTGAGGAGGCCGCGCAGGGTTTCGATGATCGGGGTGAAGGGCTGGTACTCCGCGAACTGCCGGAGTCCGACTCCCATCTTCTCCGCGGGGACGATCGCGCTGCTGAAGAACGGCAGCATGATCAGCGGTACGGCGGCCAGGCCCGCCGTTTCCGGAGATTTCGCCGACAGCCCGAGGGCGACGGTGAGCCAGCTCGCCGCGAAGCTGAGCAGCAGAATGACGCCGATCGCGCCGAGCCAGTCGAGGAGACCCGCCGACGGGTTGAAGCCGAGCAGGAAGGCCACCCCGAGGAGGGCCGCGATGGCGACCATGTTGGTCAGCACAGTGGCGACGACATGGCCGGTCAGCACGGCATCACGAGAGACGTGCATGACCTTGAACCGGTTGATGATGCCCTTCGTCATGTCGGAGTTCACTGCGGTCGCGGTCGTCCCCAGCCCATAGCAGACGGCCAGCAGCATGAGCCCCGGTGTCGCGTAGTCGATGTAGTCGACACCGACGCTGAACGCGTCTCCGAACATGTAGACGAACATCAGCATGAGCACGATCGGCATCAGGACCGCGTTGAACACCGACGTCGGATTCCGGGCGATGTGCAGGAAGTTGCGACGCAACATGACGATCGAGTGGGATTTGCTGCTCACTGCGCGGCCACCTCCGTGGTACGGCCCGTCAGGGCAAGGAAGACGTCATCGAGGTCGGGGGTCTGTACGGAGAGCTCTTCGGCGCTGATCGCGTACTCGTCGAGCCGGTCCAGCAGAGCCCGCAGCGACTTCGTCCCGCCGTCGCCGGGAACCCGCAAGGCCAGTGCCTCGTCGTCCCGCGTGGAGTCGCTGAGGACGCGCGCGGCAGCGTCGAGTTCGGCGACGGTGGCGAACCGGAGCCGGACGTGCGTCCCGGGGATCTGGCGCTTGAGGTCGTCGGGGGTGCCCTGGGCGACCAGCCGGCCCTGATCGAGTACCGCGATCCGGTCGGCGAGCTGATCGGCTTCCTCGAGGTACTGGGTGGTGAGGAAGATGGTCACACCATCCGCCACCAGGTCACGGATGATCGACCACATCGTGCGGCGGCTGCGCGGGTCCAGCCCCGTCGTCGGCTCGTCGAGGAAGATGATCCGCGGGTCGCCGACGAGCGTCATCGCCAGATCCAGCTTCCGGCGCATGCCTCCCGAGTAGGTCGACGCCGGCTTGTCCGCCGACTCGGTCAGTTCGAACCGCCCCAGCAGTTGACCGATGACCTGTTTGCCGTCCTTCGTGCGCAGACCGCTGAGGTCCACCATCAGCTGCAGGTTCTCCCGCCCGGTCAGCAACTCGTCCACCGCCGCGAACTGACCGGTGACCCCGATCGCCGACCGCACCGCCTTCGCCTCGGTCGCGACGTCGTGCCCGGCGACGCGCACCGAGCCACCGTCGGCCCGCACCAACGTGGTCAACACGTTCACCGTCGTCGTCTTGCCCGCCCCGTTCGGACCCAGCAGGGAGAAGATGGTGCCCGCGCGGACGTCCAGGTCGATGCCGTCGAGCACGACCTTGTCCTTGTACGCCTTCCGCAGCCCGGAGGCCGCGATCGCTGAACTTGTCATGCGACCACCATGGGCAGCTGGCCTGTCACCCCCCTGACACTGCCCTGACACGGCCACCGACACGGCGTTCCACCGGCACGCGGCCAACCACCGGTGACGTACCCGAATTCGTATGCTGCTGGTCCTGGGCTGGGCGAACAGGGGTACGGGCGACGTGGGTGACCGCGGGTCAGTTCCTGCGGCCCAGGGAATCCCAGGTCGCGAGGCTGCGCCCCCTCGCGCCCTCGTGGCTCAGGGGATAGGGCACCGGTCCCGGTCCCAGCCCTGGTCTGGGCAGGGCAGGGCAGCGTACCCGGACCCGGTGGGTGCGCGGATCGGGCGTGGGTCAGGACGGATCGGCCAGGCCGGCCTGGTAACCGGCGACCGCGTCGTCAGGGTGGAGTACCGGTCCGATCGCCATGAGGATCGGTTCGGTGGCACTTCGCCAATAGTCGGGCGAAGCTCGGCAACTGGGTTTCGGCGAACCGGCAACTGGACGTGACGAACGTCGTCAACCCGATCGACCAGCAGTCGGTGGCGCTACTTCAGGACCCGGGGGCGGTGTTCCGGTTCGACGCGTCCGACCTCATGCCGTCGGAGGTTGGCGCGGGAACGTTCTGGAGCGGCATGACGGCGTGGATCAACGGACAGGACACCGGAACGACCCTGGCCGACATCGAGGCATCATGGCCGACCAGTTGATGGACCGTCAACCCGCCCGGCGGCTTGGCGGCGGATCGAGGCTGGTCTCCGTTGCCGGAAACCAGCCCGTTCCGCGTTCTGGTGCGGGACTGTAAAAACAACGGCCCTGTCTCACTTTCGGTGGTGACGGAGGGTGCTGTTATCCGAGGAGGATGCGGTGGCGGAGCAGGGTGAAGCCTGCTCGTCCGTGCATTTGACGTGCGATTCGTTTGGTCTTGGTGTTGACGCCTTCGGTGGGGCCGTTGCTGTAGGGGAGCGTGAGCGCGGCGTTCACGGCGTTGCGGTCGCGTTCCAGACCGCGGGTGAAGGCGTGCAGGTGAGGTAGATCGCCCGCGCGGACCTGCAGGATCCAGTGCGAAAGCCGGTCCGTGTTTCCGGGCTGAGGCGTCAGGAGCTCGGCGAAGCGTCCGACAGCGGCGGCGAGTTGGGTCATCTCTGGGCAGGCTGCGGTGAGCCGTGCCAGTAGATCTTGGTGCTCGGTCTGAGGTTGTCGGGTCTGGTGAGGATCATCCGGGCGAGGCGGCGTGGGGAGATGTGGCTGCGGTCGGCGTCCGCGCGGCCTTGGTTGATGTACTTGTGCAGGAGGTTGAGGCAGCCGGTGAAGCCGAGGGTCTTGATCTCTTCGAAGAGGTGCTTGACGCCGACGCCGGGGTCCTCGGCTCGACGTTTGCGTAGGTGTTCGCGATAGGGGTCGACGAGGCTGGCACGGTATTTGGGGACGCGGAGCATCCGCTCGGGCCGGTCGGCTCGCGCGTAGCGCTTGACGGTGTTCAGGGCCAACTGCAGGCGGCGGGCGCACTCCAGCAGGCCCACGCCTTGGTCGAGCAGGTCATGGACCTGGTGCCAGCGTTGCTGGGTCGTCTGCGCGCGGGGGCCGTCGTAGATGGGTGCGTCCAGGACAGGGGCCCAACAGGTGCTGTGCGCCTTCACCTCGCTGAGGGCGGCTTCACAGAGGTTGTGCCATAGGTGCCACCGGTCTGCGACCTGCACCGCGTCGGGCAGGGCACGGCGGATGGCCTCGGCGTAGGTCGTCGAGCCGTCGCGGCATACGACCCCGACGCCCCGATGTGCGCGCAACCACGCTTCGAGGGTGTCGGCAGTGCGGTCGGGTAGCACGTCGATCCGCTCATGGGTCTCGGCGTCGATCACCACGGTGGCGTAGCGGTGCCGCCGGCGCAGAGCGAAATCGTCTACGCCGATCACCCGAGGCGTCCGCTCATTGGGCAGCGGAATGCGGGGGGTGGAGTACGGGTCCGATCGCCATGAGGATCGGTTCGTTGGCGCGCCAGTCCACGCCGAGTTCGACCTTGGAAGCCCGCACACCGTCGGTGACGGCCAGCCGGGCGAAGGTGTCGTACTGGCGCTCGGTTTCGACGGTCAGGCCGTCGTCTCGGTAGGCGTTCACGACGGCGGCGATCGCGGCGGTGAACTCTTGGCGGCGGTCCCAGGCGGTGAACAGGTCAACGTCCTCGCTGGGTCGTTCGACAAGTCCGGCGGCCTGAACCGCGTAGCCGCCGGCCAGTGCGAAGCCGTATCGGTCGGCCGCCGCGAGCCCGTTACGGGCGAGGCGTTCGTGGAAGGGGTCCACCGCTATGCCGCGTCGCTGCGGGTGGCGGCGAGTTCGGGGAAGGCTTCCTCCCAGTGCTGGCGGAGTTGGGGTGGCAGCCAGAGGGTGGGCCAGAGTCGCCGGAGGAGGTCAGCGTCGAGCCAGGTGTTCAGGTCCTCGGCCGTGCTGGCTTCGGTGAGTACCACCTTGTACATGCTGGCCAGGCGTGCGGGCCGGTTCAGGTCGTACTCGGCATGCCCGGACCAGTCGAGATGACGCGGAAGCGTCACCGTGCCGTCAGTCGGGCCGTGCAGCGCGGCAAGGGTTTCGGCCACCACGTAGGGCTTCCGGTCACCGTAGGGTCGGTAGTCCGCCGGCGGTTGGGGGGATGTGCGGCGCCGGCTGAGGTTTGTCGCGCGCCGGACCTCCGGTCGCAGTGCCTGGCGGATCGTCTCCCGGCTGTATCCGGTGACCCGTTGCAGATCGACCGGTCGCCAGCCGGCGGCGTGAAACGCCCGTAGCTGCTCGTCCCGTTCGGTCAACGCCTGCGCCCGCGTCGCCTCGTACCGGGAGATGACCGCCTGCAGCTCATCCTCGGAGAACCGACTCATGCCCGTCAGCTTACAACGCTAGGCCAAGCGTGCTTGGCTTCGCTGTCGTCCGGATGCGGGTCATCACCGCGACGGCTGCCTTGATGGCAAGCAGCAGTTCCGGAGCGAGTCGAACCTCGTCGATGACCGGTCAACTCAACAAGTGCCAGTGCACGTTCGATCTGCGAGGAGGCGCCCTTTCAATTTGCGGCGACACCCGTGTTCGATACGCGGGCCTGCGGCGTTCGACCTACGGCATCCAGCAAGTTGGTCAACTCCTGCCAGCCGTTACCCGGCTCCGGTCACGCGTAGGTCGGCGATCAGCAGGTCGAGCAGCCGTTCCTCCATCACCGCTCGGCCCGTGCGCCGCATCGCCTCGCCCAGCGACTCGTCCCACGGCGTCCGGGTGGGCGTGCCGAGCAGGGCCGTGCCGGTGCCCGCCGCCGGCAGGTAGTCAGCCGCGGTCATCCGCCACGGGACCGCGCCCGGATACAGCTGGAGAGCCGCCGCCGTCAGTCGTACGCCGGTCCAGTCGAAGTCGTTGCGCCACCGGATCACCGCTCCCCGAGCGGCACGCAGCAGCGTGTGAACGGCGACCGACGGCACCCCTTCGGTGCAGATCAGCGGCGGGGCCTGGGCCCCGAGCGCGGTGGTGGCCGCGCGCAGCACGGCGGGGTTCTCGCAGACGTATACCTCGTGGCAGTTCAGTGTGAGCGGTGCCAGGCGCAGTTGGTGCAGGGTGACCCGCATTGGCACACCTGCCTGTGCGGCTTCCGTCAGCCACCGCCCGACCAGCCCGCCGGTGGCCGGTGCGTTGAGCACCAGCACCTGGCTGGCGAGGTCGTCCGGGACCAGACCGACCGATTCCCACAACGCCCGTTCCTGCTCGCCGTCGACCGGAAGCGCCGTCTGCTGCCAGGCGGCGACGGCACGGAGGACGAGCCCGCGCAGTGGCCCGTCGGTGAGGGCCTTCGTGTCGTCCAGTACCCGGTCGGCGAAGACCGGAATCGGTTCGTCGGCCGCGGGCAGCGCGTCCAGGACGCGGACCACATCCTCGAACGGCAGTCCGGCGCGGACGACGCGGGTCAAGGCGCCGTCGCGGCGCAAACCGTCGAGCCATTCGGCGTACCAGGGGCTGCTCGCGTGCCGGCCGTCGTTGGCCACAGCGAGGACGGCGTCGCGGGCCACCGTCTCGCGTGTCCGGTCGGACGGCAGGTTGCGCAGCGGGGCCGTTGCGGTGAGCACCTCGACCAGGCCGGTCGCGTGTGCCGCGCGCAGGTGCTCGTCCACGTCGGTCAGGCGGACACTGAGGCGGGCCGCCGCTGCGGAGCGGTGGGTGCCGGTGATGCCGATGACCACCAGGCGCTCGTCGTCGGTGGGAGTGGAGAGCGTCACGGTGGTGTCGAGCCGGCCACCGGTGCGTTCCAGGCTGCGCCGGGCGGCCGCCAGCAACCGCCGCCAGCCGGGCTGATCCACGAGATCCGCCGGACCGCTCGGCCGATCCCACCCGGTCGGCATGAGCGACGGGTGTGCGGCGGCCCGGTCCGACGGCGGTTCGCCGCGATCGTCGGTCATTCGTGGGTGAGGTCGAGCAGCACGCCGGCCCGCTCGGGTTCGTCGCGAACACCGGGGGCGCGGCGGGTCTCCGGGGAGCCGAGGGCGCGGGCCAGGGTTCCGTCGAAGTCGGCGATGTTGGTCGACCCGTCCCAGACCAGCAGCACGGTCGACACGGCGTGTTCCACGGCGGAGTGCGACAGGTCGTAGTGGGCGGCGCCGCTGACCGCCGGGTGGGTGGCCCAGAGGTCGTAGCCGGTCATGAACAGGTCCAGGTCGAACTGTTTCGCCAGCGCCATCAGCTCACCCCGTCCGGTGTCGTCCACGCCGGCGAATGCCTCGTCGAGGCCGAGCAGCCGGGGTGCGTCGGGTCGGGCCGAGCCGAACAGCGCGTTGGCGGCGGCGAACAGCGGCAGGTGTAGGGAGACCGACTGCTCGCCGCCGGAGAGTTGGCTGTGTCGGGCCCGGGTCAGTGCCTCGGTGCCGCCGCCGGGCCGGTGCAGGGTGAACGCGAACGCGCGCCACTGCCGGTAGTCGAGGACGTCGCCGAGCAGTTCCCGGTAGGGCCGTTCGGGCGCGGCGGCCCGCGCCGTCTTGATCCGGGCGGCGAAGTGCCGACGCATGGCGGTGAGCTGGGCCGGCCCGAGCCGGGCCGGGTCGCGTTCGAGCAGTTTGCAGACGTCGCGTTGCTCGGCGTCGAGGTCGTCGGCGAGCCGCCAGCCGACGCCCACGGTGAGCCCCGAAGACATCCGGCGGGCACGCATCTGGCCGTCCATCGCCGCCACCAGGTCGCGGGCCTCGATGGTCCGGTGGTGGATCTGCCGGGCGAGTTGCCCGAGCAGGGCGTCCTCCAGCACCCGCTGCTCGGAGTCGGTCAGCAGTTGCTCCTGGCCACGACGCTCGCGGGCGATCCGGTCGGCGAAGTGGGCGACGGGAGTGAGGCCCTGCTCGTCGGCGACCCGGACCACGATCACCCCGTCGTCGGTGGCCCACTCGGGCCGGTGGTCGAGGCCCGCGGCGGGTAGCTGCGCCTGCAGCTCGGTCAGCGCGGTGGTGAGCCGGGTGGCGCTCTGCTTCAGCGACGTCTCGGTGGGGCTCAGCTCCCGGGTGGCGGCGAGAATCGCCTCGTGCAGGGCTGCCACCTGCGGATGCAGCTCGTCGTCCGGGGTCAGCGCCGGCCAGCGCAGGTCGGCGGGGCAGCGCAACAGGCCCAGCAGGTCCGGTTGGGCGTACGGGCGCAGCCGCTGGGCGTCGTGCTGCGCCTCGGCGACGGCGGCGACCAGGGCCTGCTCGCCCAGCTCCACCCGGGTCAGCGCGGCGACCCGCCGTTCCCGGGCGGCGCCGAGTTGGGTGCGGGCCTGCTCGACGGCCTGCTCCGCCCCGATGATGGCGTCGGCGGTCCGGGCCACGTCGGCCAGCACCTGCTCCGCGTCGGCGCCCACGCTGTCGCGCAACGTGCGGTACGCCTCCGCCTTCTCCTGGTGCCGCGCGCGAGCGGTGCGTGCGGTCTCCGCCGCGGCGGAGAACCGGTCGACTGCCTCGTCGTGGCGCTGCCGGGCCTGGTCCTCCTGCTCGGCGGCACGCACGGCGGCGGTTCGCGTGCCCTCCAGGCGTACCCCTCGTTTCTCGAAGCGGCTCACCGCTTCGGCGGTGTCGTCGAGCCGGTCGACCGGCAGCGACCGCTCCGCCGCGCTCCGGCGCAGTGCGGCCGCGGCGGCGGCCCGCTCGGCCAGGGCCTGGTCGAGGCGGGCGGCGGCGGCCTCGCTGGCCTCCTGCCGGGCGCGTAGCGTCGCGGCGTCCCGGTCCAGCTCGCGCAGCGCCGTGTGGACCGGCGCGGATGCCGGCAGGTGCGCGGCGGCCGCGTCCACCGCCGCCAGCAGCGCCTCGACGGACGCGCGGTCGCGGTCCACCGCGTCGAGGTCGGCGTCGATGACAGCGAGCAGCCGGTCGCACTCGGCGACCCGGGCGGCGCGGCGGGCGGCCCGGGCGGTCGCGCCGATGTACTCGCAGGAGGTCTTGGCGAACCGGCCGGCGGCGATGCCCTGGGCGTACCGGCCGTCGACGCCGATGGTGACCGGCGAGGTGTCGGGCGTGGTCACGTCGGCCAGCGCCACCGAGGTGAGCACCTCGGTGATCCGCGCGGCGGGCACGTCGTCCTGTTCTTCGGGGGCCAGCACGTCGGCGAGGGTGACCCCGGTGGGCCGCCGGTGCGGCGGCAGCGGCAGCAGGTAGCCGTCGAGGTCGTCGCCGGCCAGCGCGGCCGTCGCGGTCCCGGGGTCGGGGTGCAGCCAGGCGTCCAGCAGCCCGGCCGCGTGCAGCGCCGCCTCGACCGCCGCTGCGTCCGCGCCGCTCACCCCGTCGGCGAAACGGACCAGCCGCCACAGCGGTGCGCCGGGCCGGCCGGCGCGTGGTGCGGGCCGGGTCACCGGGGCGGGTGGCGCGTCGTCGTGCTCGGCGGCGATCCGGTCCCGTTCGGCGGCCACCTCGGCCCGCCGGTCGGCCAGCGCCGCCCGCTGGGCCGCCAGCGCCGCGAGCCGGTCCCGCCGCTGGGTCACCACGGTGGCCGTCGCGTCGGCGTACACCTCGCGCAGGGTGCGCGCGCCCGGCTCGCCGGTGGTGTCCACGGCGGCGCTCAGCCCGGCGGCGAGGTCCGGGCGCGCGACGTCGGCCAGCAGCCCGGCGTTGCCCTGCGCCCACTGCTCGATCTGGGCGCGCAGATGAGCGCGGGCCTGCGTGACGGCGTCCTCGGCGCGCCGCTCGGCCTGCTCGGCGTCGGCGGCGGCAGCCGTGGCGCCGGCCGCGTCGGCGGCGGCCCGGGCGTGGTCCCGGTCGGCCTGGTCGTGCCGCGTCACCTGCGCGCGGACGGCGCGCACGTCGTCGCGGCGGGCGGCGGCCCGCGCGGTGATCCGGGCCGCCAGGTCGTCCGCGGCGACGTCGTCGACGCTCCAGGCGATTCCGGCCGCCTCCGCGTCGAGCAGGAGATCGGCGGCGAGCCGGTCGGCCGCCGTCCGCGTGTCCCGGGCCGCGACCGTCGCCCGTTCCGATTCGGTACGCCGCCGCGCCACCGCGCTCTCCTCGGCGACGACCGCCTCGTCGGCCCGTCCGGCCGCCTCGGCCAGGTCGTGCACGTGCCGTTGCAGGTCGGCGAGTTGCTCGTGGGACTGGTATGCCGCCGAGGCCTTCAGGCTGTCCAGGTGGGCGCGCAGCCGTCCGGGTTCGCCCTCCACGGCCCGCAGCCGCTCACCCGCCGCGGACTCCGCCTCGGCCGCCGCGCCGGCCGCGTGACGGGCGTCGTCGAGTGCGTTGGACCGCGTGGCGACCGCGTCGCGGCGGGCGGTCAGGGCGTCGGCGGCGGCCCGCGCGTGGGTCCGCAGATAGGTGGAGTAGACCGTCAGGAACGCGGCGGTGGCGCCGTCCGCCGCCACCAGCCCTTCGAGGGTACGGGCGACCGCCTCCATGTCGTCGAAGGAGCGAGCGGCCTCCACCAGCAGGTGGTCCTCGACCGGGCGCAGCCCCCGTTGCAGCGTGCGGGACAGCTCGACCGGGTTGAGGTCCTTTGCCAGTTGCGGCTTGCGCAGGGTCAGTACCAGGTCCAGCAGTTGCTCGAAGCGGGCCGGGCCGAGGCCGAACAGCCGGGCGTCGACGAGCTGCCGGTAGTCCTCGGCCGAGTCCCGCACCGCCTCGGCGCCCAGCCGGTCGATCAGATCGCGGCGGGTCAGTGGCCGGTCGTCGGCGTCCAGCAGGGAGAAGTCCACCCCGACCCGGCCGTCGACCACGAAGTGCCAGCGGGTGACCCGGTCGACGTGCCGGTGTGCCCGCAACCCGATGCCGACGGTCACGTACTGGTCGCCGTCGCCGAACTCCATCCACACGTACGCGTGGGTGACCTCCTGCCCCCGGTAGAGCAGGTTCGACTTCATAGTCCGGTCCTCGCTGGCGAACGGGTTGAGCCGGCGCGGTTCGATCCGCCCGTCGAGGACGAACGGGAACAGCACCTCCAGCGCCTTGGTCTTGCCGGATCCGTTGGGCCCGCGCAGCACCAGCCACCCGTCGACGAAGCTGAACTCCTCGTCCCGGTAGTCCCACAGGTTGATGATCCCGGCCCGGGTGGGGGCGAACCGGCGGACGGCGCGTTGTTCGATCACGATCGACTTCCCTCAGAACAAGGTCTCGGTGGTGGCACGGCGCTTGACCATGGCGATGGTGTGGCGGTAGCGGCCCACCAGCGGCCGGACGAGCACCCCGCCCGGCACGGCGGTGACCGCGCCGAACCGTTCCAGCAGCGCGACCGCCTCGGCGCGCAGCCGCTCCGGGTCGGCGTGCCACTGGGCTCCGAACGCGGTCCCGTACCGCTGCAGGATCTCCCCGACGGCGGTATGCAGGAACCTGTCGGTGACGAACGGCAACCGGCCTGCCCCCTCGGCCTCGTCGTTGTCACTCCGGTCCTCGGCGGTCCACGGCTCGTCCGGACCGGCGTCGTCGAGGCGTACCAGGGTGGCCGTGGGCAGGCCGGCGTCGATCTGGCTCGCCAGCGCCTGCTGCCGGGCGTGCCCGTCGGGCGGGGTCAGCCGCTTGACCCGGCGGCCGTCGGGATCCGCCACCCGGTCGGCCATCTCCACCGCCAGCAGCACCGCGGCCTGCGCCACCGAGCCGATGCCCGGGAACCGCTCCGCGGTGAACCCGCTGGTGTCCACCAGCAGGACGCCCTCGGCCCGCCGTTCCACCCGCAGACCGGTCAGCCGGGCCAGGTCGGTGGCGAGCGCGGAGCCGCGCAGATGGTTGGCGACCGCCGGGTCGATGTCGGTGTGGTAGACGACCGGTGACTCCACCACCGCCCGCCGGGCCGCCTGGGCCGCCTGCCGGCGCTCGGCGTTGCCGCTGCTGCTCATCGCCCGGTCCAGCAGGGCCGACACCGAGTCGATGTGCTGCAGCACCCGGGTTGGCCGGAACAGCGCGAACACCACGTCCCGCGCCACGTCGTACAGCGCCTCCCCGGCGCCCGGGTCACTGGCCCAGGCGGCGCTGGAGCCGTCGGCCAGCCGCAGCACGCCCCGCTCCTCCAGCCAGCCGACCGCGTCCACGAACGCCCGCCGGTCCGGGCCGTGATCCGGATCCAACCCCAGACCGGTGATCCGGTTCGCGTCGCCGGCCACCGAGTCGGCCAACTCGCTGAGGGTGATCTGGATCCCGGCGCGGCCCAGCACCGCCAGGCACAACGACAGGTACGCGTAGCGCTGCCGGTCGAACGGCCGCCCGGTGCGCGACACCGCCGGTTGGGTGCCGTCGAGCTGGTCCTTCGCCCGTACCAGCCGGGCTGTGGAACCGTGCAGCTCCAGCCGGTATCCGAACGCCTCGGCGAGATCCCGGCGCAGGGTGGCGGAGAACCGCCGTACGCGGGGTAGTGCCCGCTCGTTGGGCCAGGTCGCCGTGATCAGCGGGTGGCGCAGGACCAGCCGGACCGCCCGCTGGTAGTCCGCCAGCTCCAACTCGGGGACGTCGGCGGCGAACCGGTGGGCCGCCGGCCGCGGCGCCCCTGCCTCCGCGGTCACGCCGGCACCAGCTCGGGTCGGCGGACCGCGGTGTGCTGCGCGGCGGTGACCGTCAACGCGTACCCGTCCAGATGCAGCCGGCCCTCGGCGGTGCGCACCGTGGTGAACCGGCCCGGCGTCGGGGTGAGGGTCAGTCGCACGCCGTGCGCGGCGGACGCCAGCGGCACCCCGGCCCGGCCGCCCACCCGGGCGGCTAGGGCGATGTCGAGCAGGCGCAGCAGGACCTGGGTCTGCGACCGGTCCAACAGGTGATCGTCCACGCCCTCGGTGGCCAGCGCCGTCGCCGCGTCGGCCAACCGGTGCTCCCGGGTGAGTTGCTCGCCGCGCAGCCGGTGCCGCCGGTCGTCGACCCGGTCCAGCCTGGCCGGCCGCCCCCGGCCCTGCCCCGGTGCCCGGCCGGTGGTCACCAGGGTGCGGGACAACTCCACTGCCGGCGCCTCCCACCACGACAGCCGGCTGGCGATCCCCTCCGGATCCGGGTGCGCCACCCCGACGTGGCGCGGAGCGCCGAGGCCGAACACGACGTCGAACAGGGCGTGCGCGGCCTCCTGGGTGCCGGCGTGGGTAAACCACGCGGCCAGGTGCCGCAACTGCGACTCCCGGCTCACCCCGCCGCGACGCGCCTCGGTGACCCGACGCAGCAGGGCCAGCACGTCACCGATCGCGGCGATGGTGGCGTCCGACAACCGGTCCGCCTCGCTGGGCTGCTCCGGGCCTGGCGGCGCCAGCCAGGACCGCAGCCCCGCCCAGCGCCGCCGCCAGTCCTCCAGCCGCTGCACCGGGGTGTGGAACAGCCGCTCGTCGGCCTCGGCGGCGGCCTCGATCAGCCGGTCCAGGCCGGTGGCCTCGACCTCGTGCACCGCCGCGCGTAGCCGGGGTGTGTACCGCTGTAACTCGTCGTGGAAGTCCCGCAGGTGCGCCAGCAGCGCGTCCTTGTGGGCGAGGAACACCTCCGGCCGCACGTCGTTGGTTCGGCCCAGGTCGCCCAGCATGTGGTAGAAGCGGGCGGCCCGCTCGGCGATGTCGGCCAGCGCCCGGTCCAACCGGTTGAACTTCCGGTAGACCTCTTCGGCGTCCCCGGCCTCGTTGGCTGCGGCGAGCGCGTTCAGGTCCGCCAGCAGGTCGGCGAAGACCAGCCGGGACAGCGTCGAGTCGTCCATGCTCGCCGACAGCACGGCCTCCACCGCCCGGTGCGCCCGGTAGCCCGCCTCGGTGAACTGGTACACCGAGTGCCGGTTGCGGTACTCCGCCAGCGTCGTGGCCCGGGAACCGTCCTGTCCCCGGTCGAGCACACCCCACTCCACCAGGGCGTCGAGCAGCCGCGGCAACTCCAGCCCGGCCGGGTCCGGGCAGTCGGCGTCCGCCTCGTGCAGCGTCGCCAGCGCCGCGGCCACGTCGGAGGTGTGCAGCACCACGTGGTAGCTGGACCGTGCTGAGTCGAACGCCCGCAGCAGCCATAGATAGGCGAACCGGTTCTCCGCCGTCACGTAACCGAACAGCCGCATCCGGTCGTCCAGCCCGAAATCGTCCAAACCGAACGTGGGCCTGGATGGCTGAGCGGTCATCGTTCTCCTCCACAGGACGCGAACGGCTACCCACCCTACCCACCCGGCTCCGGAGAGCGGCGAGACGCGCGAGGCGCCAAGGGTCTCCGAGGTGATCGTGGAACCTGCGTCCAGAGCTGTTGCGCCTGGGTAGGCGCCCTGGCCTGCAGCCCTGGCCGGCGCGACCGGTAGGCCCGAGATCGGACAGGCTGGCCACGTACGCGAGCTGTCCGGCTGTACCTTCGGATCTTCAAGTGGGCCTGTTCTTGCGCCGCACGGCGTACAGGTCGACCCGGAACCGGTCGGCGAACAACGCCAGCTTGTCCCGGGTCGGCGAGGCCATGGTGACCAGGCCCGGCGGCTCCACCGGTGCGAAACTGCTCCGGTGCCGCGGTGGTGTCCTGGCCGCGCAGGTCCAGCGGACGTGCCAGTCGGGCGTCATGCGCCCGTAACCGCTCCACCTCCCGCCGAAGATCGACGAACTCGGCCACCGAACTCATGCCGACCATCCTCGCGCATCGGGCTTCGAGCACCCCGACACCGGTCCGCTATCCATCCGCCGATGGCATCGAAGGGCAACGCCGCGCTGGAGGCGATGTTTGAGGAAGCCACGGTCGACGCGTACGGCGACGACGAGCAGCCCACCGGCCTGTTCACCATGATCGAGGAGCATCTGGCGGTGCCGTTCACCACCACCACCGTCCTCGGCGTCGAGGTCACCGTGCGGAAGATCGACCTGACCGCGGACAGCGTCGTCGCGGTCTGCGCCCGAGGCCGCCACCGGCAGAGGATCGACCTGCTCGACCTGCCGCTACCCACCCCGGCGCCGGACGGCGCCGCGTGGATCGACGCCTACCGACACTGGGCCGGAAGGTAGTCCGCAGTGAGCGAATACCAGTACTACGAATTCAGCGCCGTCGACCGGCCCCTCACCGGCCGGGAACGGGCCGAGCTTCGGTCGCTGTCGACCCGGGCCGACATCACCGCCACCAGCTTCGTCAACACCTACGAGTGGGGCAACTTCAAGGGCGACCCGCGCACGCTGATGTAACGGTACTTCGACGCGCACCTGTACCTGGCCAACTGGGGCACCCGCCAGCTCATGCTGCGGCTACCGAAACACGTGCTCGACCCCGCCACCGCCGCCCAGTACTGCCAAGGCGACAGCGCCTGCGCCTGGGCTGCCGGCGAGCACGTCATCATCGACCTCCACGACGAGGACGAGGACGGCACCGACGAATGGGACCTCGACGGCCACGGCCTGCTCACCTCCATCATCCCGGTCCGGGCCGGCCTCGCCGCCGGCGACCTGCGCCTGCTCTACCTCGCCTGACTCCGCTGCGTACAGTCCGAGGACATCGCCGACGACGAGCCCGAACCACCCGTCCCAGCCCGACTGGGCACCCTCGACGCGCCCCTCACCGCCGTCGCCGAGTTCCTACGCATCGACCCCGACCTGATCGCGGCCGCGGCGGCCGAGTCGCCGCCGGCCGCCTCCGGTGAACCGACCGCCGCGCAACTACGCACGTGGGTCGTAGGGCTGCCCGCCTGGGACAAGGACGCCATCCTGACCGACCTGATCACCGGCGACGGCCACCTGCGCAGCCGACTGCTGCGCCGCTACCGCGACGCGCACCCCACCGGTACGCCCACCCCGGCAGCCGCCCGCACCGCCGGGGAACTGCTCGCCACCGCCGCGGACCTGCGCGCCGAACGGGAACGACGGGACGCCGAGCAACGCGAACGCGACCGGATTCGCCGCGAACGGTCCGCTGCGGCAGCACGGCAAGGACACCTTGACACCCTCGCAGTCGACCAACCCGCCGCCTGGCAGCGGGTCGCCGAACTCATCGCCACGAAGAAACCCCGCGAGTACGACACCGCCGTTCAACTCCTCGTCGACCTGCGCGACCTCGCTGAACGAGACGGAGACAGCACATCGTTCCGAAATCGCCTGGCCGAGCTACGGACGGTGCACGCCCGCAAGCCCAGCCTGCTCGAACGCCTCAACCGCACAGGTCTCGAAACCTGACGCATGGTTCCCCGCTGACCGTCGCCAAGGTGCGACGAGGATCGTGGAGGGCCGGTGCGGCGTGCCAGCGTGACGCCCCAGACAGTCGACGCCGGCGGCGGTGCGCTCCAGGCGTCCGTCGGGACCCGCAACCGGACATCGAACTGCGTCGTTTGGCGGGGTGGATCCGGAGGGTCGGGTGACTGTCTGGGTGTGTGCTGCCGATGTCATGGCCAGCTTGGAGTAGGACGCCCCGGCCCTCGCTGATGACCGCTGTATCAGCACTGGATGGAGACTTGCGACCGATCGCCCTTTCCGAAGTTGTGACTACTGAACCGCGGCGGGGTCCACGCCCCTTGATCAGACAACCGAAGAGGGTGATGCCCGGTGGGCAGCCTGTGGGCCGGCGTCGACGTCGGCAAGACCCACCACCACGTTTGCGTCGTCAACGACGACGGCACCGTCGTTCTGTCCGAGAAGATCCCCAACGACCAGCAGGCCATCTCCGGCATCGCCGGACGGCTCGGTAAGCGCCGCAAGCCGATCCGCTGGGCCGTCGACCTGCGGGGTGGACCTGCCTCGCTGCTGTTGGCGGTCCTGCTCGACCGGGGTGCGGACGTGCGCTACGTCAGCGGCACCGTCACCTCGCGGATGGCGGAGGCGTTCCACGGCGAACGCAAGACCGACGCTCACGACGCCTACGTCATCGCCCAGACCCTGCGCATGCGCGCCGATCTACCGACCCTCACCCTCGCGGACGGGGTGCAGCAGCAGTTGAAGCTGCTCGTCTCCCGCCGCCTCGACCTGGTCGCCGACCGGGTCCGCCTCACCGCCCGCATCCAGGACCTGCTGACCATGATCAGCCCCGCCCTGGAGAAGACGCTGAACCTGCGCAGCAAGGGCGCGCTTCGGCTCCTCGTCCAGTGGCAGACCCCCGGCGGGCTGCGCCGTGCCGGCGAAGCTTGCATCCTGGCCTACCTGCGCCAGCACGGCGTCCGGGCCGCCAAAGCGCTGACCGCCAAAGTCCTCACTGCCGCGCGGACGCAGACCGTCGCCGTCGCGGGGGAGGCCACTGCGGCCGGGATCCTGGCGCAGATGGCGACCGATCTGGAAGCGGTCAACGACCGCATCGTCGCCATCGAGAAAACCATCACCGCGGTGGTCGCCGAGCACGAACTGGGAGAGATCGTCACCAGCCTGCCGGGCATCGGCACCACCCTCGCCGCCGAGTTCCTCGCCCACGCCGGCACCCTCACCACCTACCCCAGCGCCGCAGCGCTCGCCGCCCACGCCGGGCTCGCCCCGATCTCCCGCGACTCCGGACGCCGGCAAGGTCATCAGATCCGGCCGCACCGATACCACCGGGGTCTACGCCGGGTGTTCAGCATGTCCAGCTTCACCGCCCTGACCCACTGCCCACGATCACGCGCCTACTACGACAAGAAACGAGCCGAAGGAAAACCCACCGCCAAGCCACCGCAGCCCTGTCCAGACAACGCCTCAACGTCCTCTGGGCCTGCATCCGCGACAAGACCCCCTACCAGCCCAAACAACCAAGATCAGCAGAGGCGGCGCTGTGCGAACTCGCGTAGAGACTCCCCTCGTCGAATAGCCGGCAATTCTGGCGGCGATGTTCTCCGGATAAAGAGTTGGGCGACGCCTGACACAGTGTTGGCCTAGGTGCCGATGGTGGCTGCGGTGACATCGGCGCCCGCAGTTGCGAGCTTGGCCCGTTGAACTCCAGAGACTCTCTGCCGTGTTCCGAAGCCGTCGTGGTTCAGCGGGCAGTGCGGTATGGCGGGTGTCTGGCGGCATCGGGCCAAGACCAAAGTTCGCGTCTCGGACCGCACTTGGGTCGAGTGGTTTTGCGGTGTCCGTGAAGAAGCCATGCAGGGTGATCGAGTCAGAGGGTGTACTGGCGGGCTATGGGCAATGTCCGCACTGTCTCGGGGGCAGGCAGTCGGTCGTGCTCGTGTCACCGGTTCCCCGTAAGCGTCATCCCTGGGATGAGCCGTTCGAACCCGAGGTGGGCATCTTTGCGGTCTTGCGTCCGTGGGCGTCAAGTCGCTCAACCAACAGGTCGAACGACGTGGCCTGCTCGAAGGCGTCGCCGTTGCGTAACCGTTCGGCGAGGAGGTCCTCCAGTCGCTGGCTGGACGCGTTCTGCTCGGCGATGAGGTCGCGAACGACGCTGGCGAGGCTTTCGTTGGTCATCTGGGCTGCGCCGCCGGCGACGGGGTTGCCGACGAGTTTTTCGAGGATGGCCAACCATTGCCGACTCAGCCGATCGACGTACTGTGCGCGCTTGACATCCACGTCGTACTCGCAATCGAGCTTGATCAACTGTTCCCAGTATGGCTTGACTGCCTGCTTCACGCCGTCATCGAGTTCTACCCAGACGTACGGCTGGCAGGCAACCGGCACTCCATTGCGCTCGTACCGCCACGGCCCGGTTTCGACGATTGCTCGCTGCAGTTCTAATTCGAGTTCTCGTGCCCTGTGAGCGACGATGTTGCGGGCCCGGGCGGCGGCCAGACGGGTTAGTGCTCGGATGGCGTATGGCATGAAATACTGTGTGGAACCGCTGAGTGTCTCTCTGGGTATGCCTTCAGACGACCAGATAAATGTGGCGTGGACGCGGAACGTGAACACGTAGCCGCGCGCGGGCACGATGATCGGTGTCTGAAGGTCCCGGCGTTCGGTCAGACGGCCCGGCGCGGGCGGTGGCGGAGACGGTAGGGGCACGGGGGCGGGTTCGGGCCCGTGCAGCGCCGCAACGAACCGGTGCCACAGCGTCAGTAGCCACGATCCAAGGCGGCGCCACTTGCCGGAAGAACCCGCAGTGCTGGTCGTGTCAATCATGCCATTACTCCCTGTGAGCTCCTCATTGCTGCATCGAGCCATTCCGGTAGCCCATCCTCGAACTGTGACAGCCGGGCGAGGTAGAACGTCATCCGGCGACGCAGGGTCGGTTGGGCGGTGAGCTCGGTAACCATCCCGCCGATCGCTTTGCGTAGGGTCTCGTCGGTATCAGCCTTGGCCAGCCAGTATCCGAAGATGGTCCATGCCCGTGGCGACAGGTCGTTCATCAGCAACGCGAGTTCCCAGAGGCGTACGAGATCTCCGGTGGCGACCTGCTGCTCCACGAACCTGAGCATCAGATCAGGAGTGCCGCCAGGAGAGTCCTCGACCGGAAGCGTGGCCAGACTCAGCAGCGCTCCTGCGGCATGTAGCTGCAGCTGCCGGTCGTCCGACCACCTTGCTAGCTCGAAGATGATTTGATCCGCCCTGAACGGCGTGTAGAGCTGGCACACGCCCTCGGCGACGATGTACGTGTGCTGCTGCATCGGGTCCTGGGCGATGCGGCGTAGGTCGGCCAGGCTCCAACTGAGATCCGGTTGTTGCAGCCCACTGGCATACACACGGGCGGCTGCATCTCTCTGGAAGTTTCGGTGGCCACCGGCCCAGTCCCGGACCTGCCGACGGACCAGATGGCCAACCAGGCCACCCATGTCGGCCGCGACCATCGCCCAGGCGGCTGCCTGGCGAAGCCGAGGTTTGGGTGAAGCCGCCCAGTCATCGATGAGGTCGACGCACACCCGGGCGAAGTCATGGTGCGCGAGTAACCCGGCGGCCTCGGCAGCCGCTCGCCGCATTGGGTCATCGTTCCTTGAGGCCAGGGTGTCCAGCCACTTGAGCAGGGCAGGCCGGGTGCTGTCGAACTCGTGCCATGCCTCATCGATGATGACACCGCGCATGGCGCCGTCGTGCAACCAGGCTGAGCGCGACGAACCGCCGCGTGATCGCGTGGCTTCTCGGCCCTCCCGCCAGTCCACGTCGAGCGGTCCGAGCAGTTCCGACACCGGGTGCTGCAATGCCAGCCGGCCCCAGTCCACCCGCTTGGCCTGCCCGTCTATTTCCTCAAGCAACAGGCCAGCCGCCTCGAAGACGTAGTGCAACGGCTGTCGGGCGAAGACGGCGTACGCGATCCGGAACGCCCGCTCGTGTTGGTCGATCCGTCGAGGCCGGCGGCTGGCGCTGTCAGCGTCGAGGGAAGCGTCGGAGCGCAGGATCTCTGCCGCGCGGGCCCTGCGCTGCGGTTGGGACCTACCGAGGGTCTCTGCCACCGTGCCGTCATCGGCCGGATGACCTCCCCCGATGGCCTCGGCGATTGGCACCACCTCACGAGGTCCATAAGACCCGTGCAACGCACGGATCAGGCCGCTGTGACGCAGGTACCCGTGAATGACCTCGGCACTTTCCGCGTCGGTCAAACTCAGCTTGTCGCGGAGGTGATGGCCGAGGTGAGCGCGGAAGACGGCCAGCGGCTCGGGGCGTCGGTGCTGCACCTCGGCGCTGTGCCGAACACCCGCACGGGAGTCGTCATGTCTGATTAACAGCAGGCTTGCGGACCGTCGTCGAAAGAGATCCGCCAACAGGCGCATCACCTGGCTATGTCTGTCGCCCGGCAGCCGGAGCACGTAGCCATGGTCCTCCTTGATGCTGTCGCCGGCCCGATTTAGAACTTCCGGCTCAACGCCTCCCGGAAGCAGCACCTCGTGCACGCGATCCGGGCCATGGCGCCGAGCCAGCGCCACGCACGCAGTGCTGAACCGCCCCGTGTGCGGCCGACCCGCCAGACAAACGGTGGACCGCCGGCCTAGCTTCTCCGCGAGTTCCTCGTCCGCAGCCGTCTCTGCGTATACCGGGAGTAGGTCGGGCACGCCCACCAGCTCTCTGATGACGGGTTTTGCCGGCGGCTGACCCTCGTAGTTCACGATGTGAATTTTGTTGTGATCGCCAAGAGCGTTCACGCCGTGCACCTTGACCCGCGAGTAGGCGGCTGAGACCTGGGCGCCGTACAGTTCCTCACCCACCTGCGGATCCATGCGCAGGGAACCCGGCTCGATCTCGTCCTGCGGCTCAACTTCCGACTTCGGTACGGCCTCCTCCTCTTGACGGACCGGCTCGTCTGTCCGCAATTCCAGGGCGGCTGCGTCGCCGTACCCGGCTTCGCCTGCGGTCGTTTCGGCCGGCGTTGCCTCACCGTCCGGATTTTTACTGGTCATCGATGCGATCCCCACGAATCGATGTCCTCTGGACGGCCGGACACGGTGATCGAATTGCCGTTGCCGAACGCACCTACTCCCCGCGACTGGATGTCGCGGAAAACGTGCCCGCTTGCTGAGGGTTGGGGACGAGGCCCGCGCCCCTGACGCTCGACGCTCTCACCGCCGCTGCCGTCGTTCGGCTGGTCCCGGATGGAACCGGGAGGACCCGGAGGCATGTCGGCTGCGGGGATGCATTCGCCCGGGACGTAGATCCAGGCTGCGGCTTCGAAATTCTTCTCAGGAAGCCGGGCCGTGACCTGCTGGAAGTGTTCGGGCCGAAGATCCTGGTACTGCCGGACGATGTCGCAGTAGAGCCGGTCCGACACGATCAGCGCGACCGCAGCGCCCGGGAACTGCCGTAACGCGCTCCTGAGCTGGGGCGAGTCGATCAGTCGGCAGACTGTCACGACAGCCTCGCCTGGATAGCCGTTCGCCCCGTCGAGATGGACCGGCCCTTCGTGAACACCGACGCGCAGGCGGATTCGCGCCTCATGGTTGAGACCACGGTTGTGTTCGCGCAGCAACCGGTCCAGGACCGGCGTGAGTCGCGTTACGACTGCCCGCTCACTGGTTCCCGGCGGAAGGATGGCGAGCTCCCCGTCTCCCCCCTGCTGGATCAACCAGTCGGCGCGATCGAAGCCCAACTCACCACACGCCGTCGTCATGACCTTTTGGAAGGCCAGCTGCGCTCGATGCTGTAGGACGTTGTCCCGACCGCTGTAGGACTCCATGTCCACGGCGACCAAGACACGCCGGTCCGGGTCCGTGACGTAAACCATGCCTGATACCCCCTGTCGGGCGTCGAGTCTTCGAGACTCATCTCTACAGACGAAGCGAGCTGGAGATCCCATACAAATACGGGATCAACATCGACAGTCCCATGGGCGACAAGCAGTACTTTGAATCCATGTCACCCGCTGGTCTCGCCTTGACTCGAGGCATGGGAAGATTCCAAAGACCGAACAGCCGCGGCGACCAGGAGGCGTGGCGCGATCTTCAGGTCGGCCTAGCCACAGCAGCCTCAATGCAAGCCTCGATCAGACACGCGGACGCCAAGGCGCTGGCGCTCTTGACAGCCGAGGGAGGCGTGGCAGCGACAGCTGGCAACCAAGTCCTGCCGACGATGCTGGACAGCAACCTGGTCGTTGCCACCCTCACAGTGCTTCTTGCGACCACGATGGTGATAGCCATGACGGCGAGCACCTGGCAGCTCGCGCTGGCGCTCCAGCCCCGCTTGGCAGGCGCAGGCAGAGTCAACCGATTCGGCTTCCCGAATCTGGTCGCGGCCGCCCGACGGCCCTCGATCGTTGCAGCCAGACGCTACAGAGACGAGGCATGGGACTTCGTGGTGGCACTGGCCAGCATCGCGATGGCGAAGCATCTGCGGATTCGGCAGTGTATGCCCTGGTTTCTGATGTCGCTGGGTTCCGCCGTCGGCTTGGTGATCCTAAGAACCGTCGGGGGCGTAACCGCGTGAATGGCTACTGCAGGGTGTAGCGACCTTGAGGCTGAACGTGAACGATGATCTCCTGGGACATGAGGAGGTGCGGATGGAGGAAGCGCTTCGGCCGCCCGGGACGTTCCTCGGCCGCCTTCAGCCGTTGACCCGAGAACGGCTCTTGGCCGTGGGGGTCAGGCGTTCGGTCAAAGAGGCCCAGGTTGTAATCCGTGAGGGTGCGCTGGAGTCCTACGTAGTCCTCCTCGACGAGGCCCTCGTCAAGGTCACCGTCGCGCTGTCCGACGGCCGGCACGCCCTACTGGCGATCCGCGTATCCGGAGACATCGTCGGAGAGATCTCCGCACTCAACGGGACGCCGAGGACGGCGACGGTCACCGCTTGCCGCCCGTCAGTCATCCACATCATTCACCGACAGGCATTCAGAGCCTTCCTCCGCGACTACCCAGAGGCCGCCCTGGAAGTGGCTGGGATCGTTGCGGACCGTCTTCGGTGGGCCAACCGACGTCGGACCGACTTCACGTCCTATCCCGTGCGAATTCGGCTGGCCCGAGTCCTGTGGGAACTCGCAGTCGCCTACGGGCGGCGGACCCCTCGTGGCGTCGTCGTCGACATCCGCCTAACCCAAGACGAACTCGCTACCCTCTGTGGCGCTGCGGAGATCAGCCTGCAGAAAGCCCTCGGAGGGCTTCGAGCAGACGGCATCATCGAGACCGGCTACCGCGAGATCGTCGTGCGAGATGGCGAGGCGCTGCGTTCAATCGCCGACCTCGACTAAGGGCCCGACGGGGTCGGCGAGCTGGCGGATGTCGTCGTAGCGGGCGCGGCGCCGGCATGGTCATGGACGTACCCGATGCGGCGAATCTGATCGGGGACTGGTACGCGGACGGCACCTTCACCACCGCGGCAGCCGACATCGACGGCACCCGGAATAACATCGACACCTCCGGCGCAATGGTCAGGCCCGGCAGGGCTTCGCCGACCTGGTTGCCGGACTGAACTACCGCAACGGTGAGGCCGGCGCCGGTAAAACCCGCCCAGATCGACGTACGGGCAATCGCGCACCCGGACGGCAGTACCGCCTGCCTTGTCTCGGCACCAGAGTGATGAACATGCCCTGGTGATCCGACAGCCCCTCCTCAACGACATGGGCACCAACGTCGTTGTCAGCTACAGTGCCGAGGAGGCTGGGTTGAGCATGAATGCGCAGTATTCGTTGACTAGAAACGGTAGGAAGTGCATGGGGTCCGACAGTTTCGATAATCGAGATCAGGCGAACTGACAAAGTGTCGATCATGAGATGGGGTGGGTATTTCGACGAGCTGCCGAGGCCAGATTGGGCAAGGTGGGCATCTTTGCTGAGCGAAGCGGTGTCGGTAATGGGGTAATTCGCGTCAGGGCAGACGCTCCCGCCGTGCTCGGTTCTGTCGATAATCCGACTGCCCCGCCCGCCCGCCGCACATATATCCGGCTTGCTTGGCAGGCGGGCCAGCCTGTCGCACGGCCGACCGGGCCAGCGTGAACATTTGGGGTCTTCACCGACTTCTCTCCGTCCGGCAGACTCCCAGTCATGTCTCTCGATCAAGTAGCGCCGTCGTTCTCGGCAGTCCGCTTGGCGTTGGCGGCGGGTGATGACGCTTCGGGAATCATGGCGGCCGTTGAGTTGGGAAACAAGGCTCGCGCGACCTTGGGTCACATGCCGTACGCCGGTTACCGAGACGCGGCGAAGAAGGGGACTCTGCTGCTGGCGTACGCAGATGAGCAGATCGTCGGGTATGCACTCTATGGCCTGACCCGCCGGCGTGTGAGGTTGACGCATCTCTGCGTCGATCCACAGTGGCACGGCCACGGCATCGCGCGCCTGCTGGTCGACTGGATCAGCGATCAACACTCCGACTATCCCGGGATATTGGCCAAGTGTCGCGACAGCTACGACCTTGGCGACATGTGGATCAAGCTCCGGTTCACTCCATTATCCCAGCGGCCAGGACGCAGCAGAGCCGGTCACCTGTTGACAAGTTGGTGGCGTGATCACGGGCAGCCGAACCTGTTCACCCGCGACGACGACAACCTACTGGCGCGCGCCGCAGTCGACCTGAACGTCCTCCGAGACTTGGCCGACGAGGAGCGAGCAGACGCTGTCGAATCCAGAGCGCTGATAGGGGACCAGTTCGCGGACCGTCTGGAGCTCGTGCGCACGGGCGCACTCGATTCGGAAGTCAACAGTATGGAAGGGCCCTTGCGTGTCCAGTGCATCACTGCCGCCCAATCGTTCACCCCACCACCCCGGGTGGACCACGCACAGCTGAAGCAGGTGCGAACCGACCTGCTGGCTGCGGTGCACCTCGTTGATCCCGGATATCCCCAGACGGATCAGGACCGGTACGACCTCGAGCACGTCTGCGAGGCAATTGCGCTGGGCCTCAAGCTGTTCGTCACCCGAGACGAGCACCTCACCGGCATCCTCGGCCCTCCCGCACAGCGCCACCACGGACTCCGAATCCTGCGTCCGCTGGAGGTCATCATCCATATCGACGAGTTGGCCCGCGCGGAGGCGTACCAGCCGGCTGCCCTGCTCGGCACCCGCTACCGGCGTCAACTGCTCGGCATCGACGCCGGAGACGATCTGGCCGGACTGGTCAACTCGGCGGCGGGTGAGCGACGACGGGACCTACGCAACGCCAACCGGGAGCTGACTCTGGCAGGCTGCGACCGCGCTGGGATCTATGATCCCGACGGACGGCTGGTAGCCACCCTCGCGGCCCGGCCCGAGAACGGCGCTCTGACCGTACCCTTGGCGCGGGTAGCCAACATCGGCTTGGCCGACACGCTCGCCCGCCAACTGCTGTTTCAGCTTCGGCAACAGGCACGTGAGTCCGGAAGCCCAATCCTTAGAATCACAGACCGATACGTGTCTCCAGCCCTGCGGCTCGCGGCGTTGCAGGACGGCTTCAACCAACACGACGAACAGTTCTACGCGTTCGTGATCGACGTCTGCGGACCAGCCAAGCAGGTCGAGCACCAGGCTGTCGCCGCAGCGCGGCGGGTCGGCGTGCCCGAGCCGGCACCGTTAAGATCAGACATGCCCGCTGTCGCCGCCGCCGAATTGGAGCGGATCTGGTGGCCGGTCAAGATCACTGACAGCGCTCTGCCGACCTATCTCCTCCCAATCCGGCAGGCGTACTCGGCCGACCTGCTCGGCGTCCCCGGCGGCCTACTCCCTCGCCACGACAACCTTGGCCTAGCCCGCGAACATGTTTACTATCGCAGTCCGCGCGGCACCCGGCCACGTCACCCCGCTCGGCTTTTGTGGTACATGAGCCGCAGTGGACCTGCCACCGCCTACCCCGCTGCTGTCATCGCCTGCTCACAACTGGACCTGGCAGAGATCGGGACGCCAGAGGACTTCCAGGCCCGGTTCCAGTACCTCGGCGTCTGGGACGAACACCAGCTTCACAGCGTTGCTCACAACGGGCAGGTGCAAGCGTTGCGCTTCACCAACACCGAGCTGCTGACCCACATACCCTCGCAACGGCTGGCGGTACTGGCTTCCGCCCATCAGCAGCGAGGGGTACCACCTCTCGGACCGCTACGAATACCGCCCGGGCTGTTTGCCGCGCTCTACCAGGAAGGCCGCCGACAGTGAGCACATCCAGGACCCTGCTGCTGTCCCTCCGCCCCCGGTTCGCCGACGCCATCTTGTCCGGCACGAAGACGGTGGAGCTGCGACGACGGCCCGTCAACACCCAACCAGAAACCCCGATCATCCTCTACGCCAGCAGCCCCACCATGGCCATCGTGGGCACCGCCCGCTTACGCGACGTCCAGACGCTCGATCCGACGGAGGCCTGGCGGCAGTACCAACACTGCCTCGGCCTCAGCCGCCCCGAGTTTGACGCCTACCTTCATGGCAGCGATCGAGCCCATCTGCTCCGGCTACACCGCGTGTGCACCCTCGATGAGCCGCTACCCCTACGCCGACTCCGCGAAGAAGGTCGATTCCAACCCCCGCAAAGCTTCCGCTACCTCGCCGAATCGGACCCACACACCCTACGCACCCTGATCCCCACAACCACTGCTAGACGGTTGAACGTTCTACCCCCGTCAATAGGCCACCGCGGCGGTACCCCACGCCCGAGGTAATTGCCCCGAGCGGGTGACTGGCCGCGGCACCCAGCAGATCGCGTTGATAATTTTCTGCTGGCCCCGCACGGGCTACCACGAACGGGCTGCGCTGGCAGCAACGGCGCCAACACAGCCCACACGTGATTCGTCATATCGCCTCGTGCTGCGGAGGGTCTAACGAGCAAACCTCATGATCCGCGAGCAGAACTTAGCCGCCTCGGACGGATGCGGTGGAACCAGTCGCACGGTCAATCCAACATGGCGACTTTGCTTGGCATCCGTCGATAGATGTTTTGGATACTGCGCCATTGCGTCGAGACGCTAGCGGGCTCGACCGAACTCAGTGACTGGCTGCCCGCTGAACCTCCTGGGAGAATTCGCAATGACCGAAGCTTCGATTGAGACGGGTGACAACGACGACGATGCCGCTCGTGAGGCTGTGGAGCGGGAGCGGGCCGATCTGCGGGAGTTCATCAAGGGGCTGAGCCCGGACGACGTCAAGTCAGGCGACTGGTTCACGAAACTGGTCGCGCAGGCCCTGAACTCCTACACCAACAAGGTCGACTGGCAGTACTTCCAAGAGAAGTACAAGGGCGTGCCTGCGGACGGCATCGTCGGACAGCGGATCACAACGGCGTCGCGGTACGCCGCGATCGAAGGCGGACTCTCCGCCGGGGCATACTCGGCGGCCGTTGCCGCCACGATCGGCAGCGCTGGTGGGGCCTCACCGCTGGCTCTCCCGGCCGCTGCCGCAACCCTCATGGTCGACCTTACCTACATCACCCAGCTCCAGCTGCGCTTGGCCTACGACATTTCCGTGCTCTATCGGGTACCGCTCGACCTATCCGACCCGGATGACATGTGGAAGCTCATTCGCGTCGCCTTCACGATCAAGAGCGGGGAACTGGTGCGGGAAGGCCTCACCAAGTCGGTCCCTTTTGTGGTGCGCCCGTTACTCAAACGCTTCTACTCCAGAGGCGTCCTTACCGCCGCGAAAGGGCTCCCTATCGTCGGGAAGTACCTCCTGCAGCGCAACGTCATCAAGGTCGGGATCCCCCTAGTCGGTATTCCCCTCACCGTCGTGCTGAACCGCTACACGACGCTGCTCGCGGGCCGGCACGCGCGCGCCGTCTTCCGCAACGAGGCGCGGGTGATTGAGCTCGCCGAGAGGCTGAGCGGCCGAAGTCAGTGCCCGCAGCTGATGCTGTGGGTCGCGTGGCTTGTCATCACAGCGGACAACAAGATCAGCGAGGATGAAACGCTGCTGATGAAGCACCTGGTGAGGATCGTCCACGATCAGCACCAATTGGTCGATGATCAACTAGCCAACGTTGTCGACATCGACCCCGGCGATGTATGGAAGCGTCTGGACGCCGAGTCCGGGGACCTGACCGAACTCCCCGAGGTCGCCGACCGGGTGGCCACCGTAGATGGCGACATCACCGCACGTGAGAGAGAAGTCATTGCTGAGCTTCAGGACCGCTGCCGTTGAGCTTGACGTCGCGGGTGTTACTCGGTGATCTTAGCGGTCTGATCTTGGCGCGAGGGCCTGCTGAGCCTCGATCCACCGATGAAGATCGGCCCGGCAGGACCCCGGAGATAGAAAGTGCCCTCTGAACTGGAAGGATAGGAGTGCTTCAGGCTTCTATCGCTCGGTTCGAGAGGGCACCTCGCAGGT
>NZ_JBDPLT010000063.1:0-42992 GCF_039871775.1 Plantactinospora sp. B5E13 | reverse complement strand
GTACGCGACTTCGCAAGAGACTCCAGCAGTTCCCGCTGGCCGGGTTCGAGCACCAGTGGTGCGGCAGCACGTGTCACGTCTCGAGTCTACTCCAATGACTAGCTATTTACGAGACAGAACACTAGGAGAAGTTGTGCGCGAGGACCTCGCTGCCCGGCTCGACGAGATGGTGAACGCCTTCGAGGAAACCCGGGCTCGCATCCTGGAGGCCGGTGACGCCGTGGCTCGGCTACGGGTGACGCGACAGAGCGACGACCGCCTGGTCGAGGTCACGATCGGCCCCGATCGTGCAGTACTGGATCTCCACATCGCCGACTCGGCGCTCCGCCGGGGTGACGGCCGCGCCATCGCCCAGACGGTCCTCTCACTCATCGCCGAGGCGCAGGCCGAGTTCGGTCGGACCGCCCAGTCGGAGTACCAACGGATCACTGGTCTGACTGTTGATCCTGCTGCTCTGAACGGCCGCGACGGCCCGGCAGCGCTCGGCCGACTGTCCCGTGAGATGTTCGGTGCCTGACGACCAGATCATTCGGAGCGCGCCGAGCATCCCCGACGAGGGGCAACCGTTCGTCCTACGCCGCAGGGCGCTCGTGTGGGTACTGGCCCTGCAGCCGGTCGTGTGGCTGGGCGTCCTGTCGCCGCTGTGCGTCCCGGCCGTGGCCCCGTCTGGGGTGCCATGGACCCTGCTGGTGTTCGTGCTTCCATTCCTGACCGTGGTCCTCTTCGCCATCCTCCGCGTTGTACCGAAGGTGACCGGAGTCTGGCTCGCCGCTGATCCGGGCGGAATCTGGGTGCGGGCACGGAGTCGCACCGGCACGGACGCCTTCGCGATCCGGGTGCCCTGGAGCCATGTCGAGTCCATCTTCGCGATCCAGACCAGTCGTATGGGCCTCTCGGGCGGCCCCTGGACGGTGGTCGTCCGGGTAAAGGACCTTCCCACCACGCTACGCCCACCGGATCAGCAGGAAGCGGATCGCAGCACGTTCGCGGTAAGCACCTGGCTGTCGAACTACTCGGCCCGAAACGCCATCGACGTGCTCGCCCGACTAGCCGCCGGACGCGCCCCGGTCGGTTGAGCTTTCCCGCATCGTGGCATGCCTCCGCCCAAACGGTGGCCGAGACCCGCCGTTGAACGCCATGGTGCATGAAGACGCTGCGCAGTAGCGTGGCGAATTGCCAGGTGGGGTGGTGCGTCGTTCAGGGGCGCTCCGCGTCCGGGTTCAGCGCGCCGGAGCCGCTGTCGGCCACTGGAAGCTGCACACCCGGAAGCCGTACCGGTTCGCCCGCTGGAGGAACGAGGTGTTCGCGTACTGGAAGCGGCGCAGCTCGGCGTTGTACCCGTCCTTGTTGCGGGCCAGCAGGTTGTTGGCCATGTAGCGCCAGTACGTGGTCGCCTCGTGGAAGTCCTGCCACATCTCCCGCACCCGGTTGACGTTCGACCCGCCCGACGGCTGGACCGACACCGTCTGCCAGTCAGCCAGCATCCGCTCACGTGCCGCGGCCACGTCCATCATCCACTCGTAGTTGAGCACGCTGACCGGGCCCGGACGTGCCTCAACGGCCGTCAGGCAGGCTTCGTCCGCCTGCCTGACGTACGCCCGGCGGACGTCCTCCGGATCAGGGGTGGTCTCCTCCGGGGTGGGCCGGGGTCGCGGCCGGGTCGGCTGAGGATCCGGGCGGGTGACAGCCGGCGGAGTGACGACGGCCTGCCTGCTGGGTACGGCGGGCGCGGTCGTCGACCGGTCGGCGATCGGAAGTGCCTGCTTGAGTTCGTCGTCCCAGCCGAGGAACGTGAGCACACTGATGGCGGCGGCAACCGCACCGAGGCCGACGGCGAACTTCTTCCGGGCGTCCGACTCGTCCTCAGCCACGCGGATGCTCCTCACGTCGCCAGGGCCTCGGCCTCCGGTGCGGCAGTACAGACGCATTTATAGACGACTCTCGCAACCAGGCCGGTACCCGTCGAGCCGGGAAACCCTGTCCGACCAGCGTTTTCGGTCCGATGGCCGCACGGCGGCTCCCCGCAGACGACCTCCCGGCAAAGGCTCGGCGAGCGGGTCACCCGCCTGTGGTCAGGCCATCGGTTGGCGGCTTCTACTGAGGCATGGGCCGGGAAGTCCTCAGAACCGTTAGCCGGCGTGGAGCCGCCGTAACGTCCATTCACATTGGGCTGTTCGCCCCAGGTCCGGTGGCATGTGGATAAATAAACTCCGCGACGACCAATAGGTTCCACCCCGGATCCCGTCAGCTGCTATCCGGCGGGACGGCAAGGAGCGCGTGCGCGGTGACTCCCAGCCCTTCAACCCACGATGTCACGTTCGGCTACTTCCCCGACCACGAGCGGACCGATGTCGCGTTCGACCGGGGACGGTTCGAGCGAGCCCTCGTCCTGGACACCCCCGTACGGTTGCTCGCCGACCAGGTGAGCACGTGCCGGGTGCTGTGGCAGCCCGAGGTTGACCTCCCGGAGGGCATCTACTGGTTCCAGGGGGTCGACGACGGCCCGATCATCCTGCAGGTCGCGGTCGGCGCACCACCGGGTGGGGCCATGGTGGAGTCGCCGTACGGCCTCGACGCCGACCACCCGTTGCTCGCCGCCTGGGAATGGGCTGAGGAACTGTGGGGCAGGGCCGAGCAGGTGCCGTCCCCGGCGTTCGCCGTCAACGAGGCCGCGGTCACCTATCCCGGCGGGGTGGACGTGGTGGTGCGCGACCGCAAGTTCCTTCGCGAGCACTGGTCCTACTCCGTGATGGTCGAAGGTCGCCAGCAGGACGTCGTGGAGTCGCGGTTGCGTCCGCGCCCGGAGATCGACGCACCGCCGACGTGGGTGACGCGCGAGCCGACCCCGGCGAGCCGGTTCGGTGCGACCCTGACCCGCGCCAAGCTGCTGGGCAAGTTCGCCAACACGCTCTACTCGTTCCGGGCCACGCGGACGACCTTCCGGCCCTACCAGTTCAAGCCGGTGTTGAAGCTGCTGCAGACCGGCAAGGCGAGGCTGCTCATCGCCGACGAGGTGGGCCTGGGCAAGACCATCGAGGCCGGCCTCATCTGGACCGAACTGGAGGCCCGTGGCGAGGCCGACCGGGTCCTGGTCGTGTGTCCGTCCAGCCTGTTGGGCAAGTGGAAGGAGGAGATGGAGGACCGCTTCGAGTTCGAACTCACGGAACTCGACAACACCAGCCTGAAGTCCTTCCTCACCCGCCACCAGCAGAACCGGCTGCCCAGCCGGCAGGCCTACATCTGCAGCCTCGAACGCCTGCGCACCTGGGACGGGCTGGCCGAATTGCGCGCCGTGCCTCCCGAGTTCGACCTGGTGATCGTCGACGAGGCACACGCCATGCGCAACCAGGACACCAAGAGCTACGCCCTGGGTACGGAGCTGGCGGAGTGGGCCGCGAACCTGGTCTTCCTCACCGCGACGCCGATCAACCTCGGCGAGCAGGACCTCCTCAACCTGCTCGAACTGCTCGCGCCCGAGGACTACGGGAGCATGGCGGACCTACAGCTACGGCTGGAGCCGAACCGGGTCATCAACGCCGTCACGGCGCGGCTCGTCGACAAGGGGGTCCGGGGCCGAGAACTGCTCCGCCAGCTCAACGGACTCAAGGACACGTCGTTCGGCGCGGCGCTCATGCGCCGGCCGGACTTCGCGCTGCTGCGTGACCTGCTGGACAGGGACGAGCTGGGCCCCCGCGACATCGTCGACGCCAAGCGTTACCTGGCCACCCTGAACACGCTCTCCACCGTCATCACCCGGACCAAAAAGGTGGAGGTCGACGACCGCAAGGCCACGCGTACCGAGGACCGGCAGGAGGTCACCTGGAACCCCGCCGAGTCGGTCCTCTACCAGGAGTACCTCCGCTGGTGCCGGGACCGGGCCGCCGCGATGAACTCCCCGCTCCACTTCGCGATGCAGATGCCGCTGCGACTGGCCAGCGCGTGCCTGCCGATGGCCCGGTACGCGGTGCTCGACCCGGACGGCTTCGGCGACGTCACCGACGCCGACTCCGACTCGCGCGCCTACCGACTCGACCCGCATCCCGAGCTCGTCAAGGCGGCCGAGGCCCTGCCCGAGCACGTCGACACCAAGCTCGACCTGCTCAGGAGGGTGCTGCGGCGACTGCACCGGCAGGAGCGTCGCGCCCTGCTGTTCACGCACTCCCGCCCGACCCTGGCGTACCTCGCCGACCGGCTCGGTATGGAGTTCAAGGTCGCGGTCATGCACGGCGGGGTCAGCCGCGAGACACGCCGCCAGATCATGGCGGACTTCCGTGCCGGCGGCTACGACTTCGTACTCGCCAACCGCGTCGCCAGCGAGGGTCTCGACTTCGAGTTCTGCTCGGCGGTGATCAACTACGACCTGCCGTGGAACCCGATGGAGGTCGAGCAGCGTATCGGCCGTATCGACCGGATCGGCCAGAAAGAGGAAACCATCCTCGTTGTCAACTTCGTCAACGAGGCCACCATCGACGAGCGCATCCTTGCCCGCCTCCTGGACCGCATCCGGATCTTCGAGTCCTCCATCGGCGCGCTGGAGCCGATCATCTCCGCGTACGCGCCGAAGGTGCTGCAGGCCGGGTTCGACTTCACGCTCACCCCGGAACAGCGCGAACAGAAGCTGCACGAGGCGCTGACCGCGATCGAGGAACAGCGCGCCGGCCTCCGGGACGTCTCCGACGCGTCGAGCGCGCTGCTGGTGAGCAACGACGTCGACGTCACCGGACTCGAGGACGACCTGGTCCGGACGGGCCGCTACATCGGGCAGCGCGAACTCGCGTTGCTGCTCGACGACTGGGCGCGCACCGACGGGGCGACGGGTGTGAGAGTCGCGCCGGACGGGCTCACCCTGGAGTTGCGGGGCAACGCGGCCATGGCCGGCCGCGTTGACGATCTCGCCCGGTCCGCGCAGCGCTCCCGCACCGAGATCCGGTCGATCTCCGCGCAACTACGCCACGAACTACCGGTAACGCTCGTCCTCGAACAGGAGCACGCCCGTACCCACGGCGGCACCCTGCTCGCCGCGACAAGCCCGCTCACCATGGCGGCGGCCGCGATCCCCGGACACCGGCAGGCGCGATTCGCGTCGTTGCGGATCTCGGGCGCTCCGGACGAGGTCGCGCCCGGCAGCTACGTTGTTGTCCTCGCCACAGCGGCGACGGCGTCCCCGCGTGGTGACGAGATCTGGGGCGCCGCCGTCACCGCGACCGGGCGAGACGCCGGCGACGGACCGGTGGACGCGCTGCTGGCCGCCCTGGCGGAGGGCAGACTCGTCGACGAGCCGATGCCCAGCATCAGCCGGCTTCCCACGCTCGCCGAGCGCGCGATGGACCGCCTGCACTTGCGGCACATAACGGAGCAGGGACGCCGCGACGGCGAGTTCGAGGCGCTGCAGGAGGCGCGGATCCTCACCGTCAGCGCGCAGCACGAACGCAAGCTCGCGGCCATCCGTAAGCGCATGGAGACCGCACGGTCACGCGGCCGTGGGCCCAGGAGCATCGAGCTGTTCAAGAGCCAGGAACGCCGCGCGAAGGAAAGGTTCATCGCACTGCTGGAGAGCATCCGTACCGCGGGCCAACCCGAGATCCGGCTGGAACCGCTCGCCGCATGCGTTGTCACGATCACTCACGGGACGGAGCATGTTGAATAGGACGCAACTCGACCTCGAAGACGAGAGGACCGCGCAGCGGCGTTACCGCCGGGTGGTCCGTGACAGGGCGAGTCAGCCCGTCACCCATCAGGGACCACGCAACAACTTCTGGACCGGAACCGGGCTACCACAGAACTCCGTCATGCCGTTCGGCGCTCTCGTCGGCCGCGTGGCCCTCCGCCAGCCCCATCCGGACCTGTTCGCCGGAGGTAACGACTTCTACATCGGCGAAACCTACGCCAAACTCGACGGCGTCCACGTCTTCAGCTGGGCCGCCCCCGTCGCCTGCACGTTTTTTCGCGGGTCACGTCACCACGAGTTCTGCGAGGAGGTCGCGGTCATCCGCGCCTTCGAGCACCGAGGCGAGGACATCGTCGCCTTCCACGACGAGCAGGTGGCCGACGACGTGCCGGCACAGCCCTTCCTGAAGCGCGAACTCACCGTGCCCGCCGCGCCGAAGCGTCGGAACACCCTGAGCCCACCGACAGCACCTCGGCTGGCGGCACAGTCACCAGCACGGTCCCCGTCGCGGGAGCCGACGACACCGCAGAAGCCAGCGGAGCAGACTCCGGTCGTCAGCTCCAGACCCCCGGTGGGGCGGCAGCCCGAGGCGCCACCGTTGGTGTTCATGCCGGCTGCCGGCACAGTTCCCACGCCGCCGCCCGCCCAACCCGCGCCTCCGGCCGTACGACCCGAAACGCCCGCCCCGTCCCCGGCCTCCCGGGTCGGGCCGCCCGCCGCGCCGACCACACGCGCGGAGGCACTGCTGCGCGCGCGGCTCGCCGCGCCACGCACAAAGAGTCTCGCCCCCGTGCTCGCCACACTCCAGCCGGACCAGTACAACCTCGTCACCGTGCCGGCGATGGACAGTATGATCATCGAAGGCCAACCCGGTACGGGAAAGACCATCATCGCTTCCCACCGGGCGGCCTACCTCGTCAACGACGAGACACCTCCGGAGAACAGCCTCGACGGCAAGGTTCTGGTCGTGGGGCCGACAAGCGGCTATTCGGAGCACGTACGGCCGGTCGTCGACCGACTCACCGGCGGGTCGGATCGGGTTCTGGTTCTCTCGCTGCCCGAGCTGATGTTGCGCATCCTCGGCATGGGGCATGCCCTCCGGGGCGGAATCTCCCGTTCCTGGCAGGACGTCGACAAGGACCTTGGCCTCTTCGTACGGGCGGCGGTCACCCGGCTGCGGAGCAGCGGCACGAAGGTCAACTGCGACAACGTCTACGACTACCTGCGTCGCAACGGCAGCAGTGAACACCCCCTCACCAGGGACCCGGAATGGATCAGCTATCTGCACAGACTCCGACCGGCCCGGGACGCGCTCGACATGCGGGCACACGCCCCACTGCTCGCCATCATCCAGTGGGAGGTTGGCAAACCACGCGACCTCGTGGGCATCGAACACATCATCGTCGACGAAGCCCAGGACGTGACGTCGCTGGAATGGTTTCTGCTCGGCTCGATGAACGAGGCCCGCGCGTGGACGCTCGTCGGCGACCTGAACCAACGGCGATCCGACCACACGCCGGCGTCCTGGGCACAGGTCCTGCCTCTGCTGGACATCCCCTACGCCGATCCGCCGATCCGCCGGCTGAAGCGGGGCTACCGGTCCACCCGACCGATCCTCGAGTACGCCAACCGGCTTCTTCCCGCCACCGAACGCGCGGTGGTGGCCTTCCAGGAGGAGGGTCCTGAACCAACCGTCGAGAAGTGCCGGGCGTCGGACCTTCCCGACGTGGTGCTCAACCACGTCGGTCGGCTGCAGGCCGCCCATCCACAGGGCACGCTCGCCGTCATCACCGCTGACCCGAAAGCGGTGGAGGCCATGCTGCGACAGGCGGGCTGGGCAACGGTCAAGAGCGGCTCCTACACCTGGCGGCACTCGGGCCGGGAGGTGACGGTGGCCCGCCCGGACACCGCCCGCGGATTGGAGTTTGATGCGGTCGTGGTCGTCGAGCCCGCCGACTTCCCACAGAACCTCGGCCGGCACGGACCGCTCTACACGGCACTCACCCGGCCGAACCGCGAGCTGGCCGTTGTGCACGCCAAGCCCCTGCCTGACCCGCTACGGAAGTGGTCGGGCCACCGGTGACCATCGCGGAGGTTCGTATGCCGCCGACAGCTTCCGGCGCGGCGTTTGGTCCGTCGTTTTCGACGTGTGTGCGTACTCGGACTGACCTGTCGCCGTTTGTCCGGCTACCGTGGACAAATTCACGACAGATTGATCATGGCTTAGTCCGAGTAGCATGCCTGCGGTGAGTTGCTCATGAGGCCGACGATCGCCGCCGACACCCTTCGCCGTACGCTCACCCAGTACCTGACCACCACGTTCGGGCTGACCGACGAACCGGTACGACGCGGCCTGGAAGCCTTTCTCACCCACCCCGAACAGGGCATCTTCCGGGGGCCGTACCTGCGGATCCGTACCCCGTTTCGGCCCGCGCCCGGCGCCTGGCGCTCCACACTCGACTGGGCGCCGGCCGGCTTCAACCCCTGGCTGCACCAGGCGAAGGCGTTCGCCCGACTCTCCACCCTGGACAGAGCGGCCGAACCGACGCTGATCACCACCGGCACCGGCTCCGGCAAGACCGAGGCGTTCCTGATCCCGATCCTCGACCACTGCCGGCGGGCCCGCCTGCGGCACGGGCCGGGCATCAAGGCGATCCTGCTCTACCCGATGAACGCGCTCGCCACCGACCAGACCGGTCGGCTCAACGCACTGCTCGCCGACAATGCCGAACTGCAGCAGGTCACCGCCGGTCTCTACATCGGCGACGTGGCCGAGGTCGAGTATCCCCGGGTGTTGACCAAACGATCGGAAATGCGGCGGAATCCGCCCGACATCCTGATCACCAACTACAAGATGCTCGACCTGCTGCTGCAACGCGCCGACGACCTGCCGCTCTGGGAGAACGCCGCCCCGGCGTACGTCGTCCTCGACGAGTTCCACACCTACGACGGCGCCCAGGGCACCGACGTCGCGATCCTGCTCCGCCGCCTCGCGATCGCCCTCGGGCTCGCCACCCCGCAGCGACCGCTCGGGCCGATCTGCCCGGTCGCCACCTCCGCCACCCTCGGCGAGGGCTCCGGACGGGACAGCAGCACCGCCATCCGCGAGGTCGCCGAACAGGTGTTCGGGGTGCCGTTCCCACCCGACTCGCTGATCGGCGAGGACCGCTACGAACCCGCCGAGTTCATCCCCGACCCCGACTTCGGCCTGCCCCTGCCCGCTCCGGAAACCCTCGCCGCGGTCGACGACCCCGACCCGGCCACGGCGAACGCCCGGCTCGCCACCCTCCTGCTCGGCCGGCCCCCGACCGACCGGAACGCGACCGACCGGAACGCGACCGACCGGAACGCGACCGACCGGAACGCGACCGACCGGAACGCGACCGACCCGGCCCGGCTCGGCGCGCTGCTGCGCCGGCACCCGCTGACCAAGGCGGTCCTCGACGCACTCGGTCCGGCACCCCGGACCTTCGACGAGGTCATCGAGGTCCTGCCCCGCAAGAACGCCACCGGCTGGGGCAGCGCGATGAAAACCCGGCCCGAGATCACCGCCCGGGCCCTGGCCCGGTTCGTCGGCCTGCTCGCCTCGGCCGAGAACCCGGACCTCCCCGGCCGACCGCTGCTCAACATCGAAACCCACCTCTGGGCCCGGTCCGTCTCCCGGCTGCTGCGCGGCGTCGGCCCCGAGGTCACCTTCGGCTGGTACGGCGAGCCGGAGCGGGCCGCCGACCCGTTCGCCCCCGAGGCCGACCGGGTGGTCGCGGACGTGAACCACCCACTGCTGCCCGCCGTCTACTGCCGGCACTGCGGGCGCTCCGGCTGGGCGGCACTCTCCCCGGAGAAGGACCCGCAGGAGCTGGAGACCGACCCGGACCGGATCTACCGGGCGTCGGTCGGCCGGGACAAGCGCCGGGTCCGGACCTTCGTCGCCGCCACCGCCGACGAGATCCAGCACCGCGACCGGGGCCTGCTCGTTCTCGAGTACGGCCACCGGGTCCGCCCGTTCGACCCGCACAAGGACCGGGGCGGCCGACTCGGCGACGAGTCCGTGGTCGTCCTCGGCGACCTTTCCAGCCTCGACGCCGCCGACAAGGACCGCTGCCCCTCCTGCGAACTCGACCACGGCATCCGCTACCTCGGCGCCGGCCTGGCCACCCTCGCCTCCGTCGCCATCACCCACCTCTTCACCGGCGGTGAACTCGACGCCGCCGAACGCAAGACCCTGCTCTTCAACGACTCGGTGCAGGATGCCGCCCACCGGGCCGGTTTTGTCGCCAACCGGTCGTACGCGTTCTCGCTGCGTACCCTGCTCGCCCGGCAACTCCGCCCCGGGGTGCCGGTCGGGCTGGACGAACTGATCGTCAAGATGATCGGCGAAGCCGTCAAGCCGGAGATCCTCTCCACCGTCGTCCCGCCCGACCTGCACGACCAGCCCGGCGTCGACAGCCTGCTCGCCGGCGAGGGCCCCGGCGACCGGAAGACCTGGACCCTGGTCGGCGAACGGCTCGCCTTCGCCGCTGTCCTGGAGACCGGGCTGCGTACCCGGCAGGGCCGGACCCTGGAGTTGACCCGTACCGTCGCGGTCGAGGTCGGGCTCGACGACCCGGACCGGGCGGCGGCGCTCTGCCGGGACGTACACCTGACCGGGCCCGGCCCCGGCGGCGGCCCGCTACCCGACGACGCCCGCTACCTCGCCTACCTGCGCGGCCTGCTCGAACGGCTCCGCACCCGGGGCGCGATCTACCACGAATGGCTGGCGCCCTACCTGCGGCGCGGCGGCACCCGCTGGCAGATCTGGGGCGGCCGCCCGGAGGGGATGCCGGCCTTCCCGCACGGGCTCTCCGGGCCGGCGTTCCTGCTGGCCAACCCGAAGTCACGGTCCGAGTTCGACACCATCGGCGCCAAAGGCAACTGGTACCAGGACTGGACCGGCCGCTGCCTCGGCCTCGACCCGCCCGCCGCCGCCGGCTACCTCGACCGGCTGCTGCCGGCGCTGGCCACCGCCGGCATCGTCGCGGCCCGCGACACCGAGGACGGCAACCGGGTGTACGGGCTGCTCCCCGGCCACCTGCGGGTGACCCGACTCGACGACAACGCCGCGATCATCGCCGGAGTCGGCTGCGACACCTGCCACTGGCAGCAGACCGAACACCCGGACCGGGTCGCCGACTGGACCGGCCAGCCCTGCCGGCAGTACCGCTGCGGCGGCCGGCTGCGGCCGGTCCGCGACGAGGCCGCCGCCGACGACTACTACCGGCGGCTCTACCTCGACAGTCCGGTCTTCCGGGTGGTCACCGGCGAGCACACCGGCATGCTCACCCGCCCCCAACGGGAGATTGTCGAACAGCGGTTCCGGACCGGCGAGCGGTACACCGACCCGAACGTGCTCTCCTGCACCCCCACCCTGGAGATGGGGATCGACATCGGCGACCTCTCGGCGGTGGTGCTCGCCTCCCTGCCGACCGGTCCGGCGAACTACGTGCAACGGGCCGGCCGGGCCGGCCGCCGCAGCGGCAACGCCCTGGTGCTCACCCTGGTCGGCCGCACCGAACGGGACCGCTACTACCTGACCGACCCGACGAACATGATCGCCGGGCAGATCGTGCCGCCCGGCTGCTTCCTCTCCGCCGTCGAGATCCTGCGCCGGCAGTACCTCGCACACCTGATCGACCTCGCCGCCCGGGGACGGCTGCCCGGGATCCGGCCGCTGCCCCGCCGCGCCCACCTGCTCTTCGGCCCCGGCGGATGGCTCGCCGCCCTCGCCGACGCCGGCCAGCGCGACGCGGTACGACTCGTCGGCGACTTCCTCACCCTCTTCGGCGACAAGGTCTCCGCCCCCGCCGCCGACCAGCTCCGCCAGTTCGCCGACACCGGCCTGGTCGACCGGGTCAAACGGGCCGACGCCGACTGGGAGGCCCGCCGCGACGACCTGCGACGCCGGCTCGCCGGAATCGAGACCGTCGCCGCCACCCTGATCAGCGGCGACCCCGACCACGCCCGCGAACTGCGGATGCTGAAGTCGGAGGCCCGCGAGGTCCGCAAACTCCTGCACCGGCTCGCCGGCGCCGCCGCCCACGCCACCCTGGTCGAGCTGGGACTGCTGCCCAACTACGCGCTGGTCGACCACCGCACACTGCTCGACGCCACCCTCACCTGGGAGGAGAAGCTGCCGGACGGCAGCCGACGCTTCCACACCGAACTGCGCGAGTACGACCGCCCGGCCCGGCCGGCACTTGTCGAACTCGCCCCCGGCAACGTCTACTACGTCCGGGGCTACCAGCACGAGATCTCCGGACTCGACCTCGGACCGGTGAACCGGCCGGCGTACGAGCGGTGGCGGATCTGCGCCCGGTGCGGCTACGCCCGTACCCACCTGGCCCAGGAGGACACCCGGCCCTGCCCCCGCTGCGCCGACACCGGGCTCGCCGACCAGAGCCGGGTCTTCACCGTGCTCCGCCCGACCCGGGTCCTCAGCCGGGACCGCCGCGACGACGCACGGATCCGCGACGACAGCGACGACCGGCAACGCCGGTTCTACGTCACCCCGGCCACCGTCGACGTCGACCCCGACCGGATCGAATCCGCCTGGCGGCACACCGCCGAGACCTTCGGCGTCGACTACACCCGGGACGCGGCCGTCCGGCACTACAACCTCGGGGTGCAACGCTACGACCGGGCCACCGAGTACTTCGCCGGCCAGGAGGTACGGCTCAACCCGTTCCACACCTGCGACTCCTGCGGCGGGACGACGATCGACGGGCAGCCGACGCCGAGCCAGGAGGTCGCCGCCTACCTGTCGGGATCGGTGGTGAGCCGGGACGCCGAACACCACCGGCCCTGGTGCCCGCACCGCCGGTCACCCGGCACCGCCGTCCACGTACCGCTCATCCTCGCCCACGAGCTGCGTACCGAGGCGCTGCGGATCCTCGTCCCGGCGGTCACCGCCCTGGTACGCGAGCGGCTGGTCTCGTTCGCCGCCGCCGTCCGGCTCGGCATCGCCGCCGAGTACGGTGGCGACCCGGCACACATCCAGGTCGTCGAGGCCACCATGCCGGACCGGGCCAGCGGCGCGACCCGCAACCACGTCGTCGTGTACGACACCCAGCCGCAGGGCACCGGCTATCTGCACCGGCTCGCCGACCCGGAACAGTTCCGGCAGATCCTCCGACACGCCCGACAGATCATCGGCAACTGCGTCTGCCAGCACGAGGGCCGGTCGGCCTGCCACCGCTGCCTGCTGCGGTACGCCCGGAACCACGAGTTCGCCCTGATGAGCCGGGAGGAGGCACTCGGCATGCTGAGCCGGCTCCTCGACACCTGGGCGGTCGACTCCGGCATCCGGACCGACGACATCTCGCTGATCGCCCAGGTGGAGAGCGAACTCGAGGCCCGGTTCCTCAACAAGCTGCTGGCCTGGGCCGGCGAGCCCGGCTCGGGCGTACGCGTCGAGAAGCGGACCGACCACGACGGCGCGCGGCTGCGCGACTTCTGGATCACCGCACCGGACGGCGGCGGCGTCGTCCACTGGCAGATGAAGCTGCAGAACACCATCCGGGGCACCCGGCCGGACGTGCACTTCCGGCGCCTCGACGCACCGGCGCCGGAGATCGCGGTCTACCTCGACGGCTTCAAGTACCACGCGTCGGCCGAGTACAACCGGCTCGCCGACGACGCGGAGAAACGCAACCGGCTGCGCGCCCACGACTTCTACGTCTTCGCCCTCACCTGGGACGACGTCGACGGCTGGCGGACCGGCGGCGAAGGCGGGAGCGGCGGGAACGGCGGGAACGGCGGGAACGGCTGGGCACCGTACCAGGGGCTGGCCCGGCAGCGGGCCCGCGACCACCACCGGAAGCTGCTGCCGGAGGCCGACCCCGGCGACCTGGAACGGTACGTCTGGACCAACCCCGTCGAACTGCTGCTGCGGTTCCTCGCCGAACCGGACCCGGAGCTGTGGCGACGACGTACCGAGGCGGCGCTCGCCGGACTGCTGGTCCAGGCCACCGGGAAGCCGACCCGGTCCGACTCCAGCGGCATCGGGGAGCGGATCCTCGCCTCGCTGCACGGCGCGCCGCTGCCGCCGCCCGTGCCGGGACGGATCAGCCTGGTCCGGGCGGTGGACACCGACGGCTGTCCGGTCACCCTGGTCCTCGACGGGCGGGACGCCGAGCCGACCTGGTCGGCGCTGGTCGTCGTCGACGACCGACCGGAGACGGTCGGCGCCCCGACCGGGGACGGGCAGCAGCGGCACCGCCACCGGTGGGCGGCGTGGCTGCGCTGGGCGAACCTCGTCCAGTTCCTCGCCCCCGGCGGCGGCGACGGGGCACAGCTGGCGCTCTCCACACTGGACGGGTTCGACCCGGCGTCGATGGCGGTCTGCGAGGGCACCGGTCTGCGGCTGACCCAGCGGCCGATGCCGGTCGACCCGGAGACGGCCAACTGGCTCGGCCTCGCCCCGGAGCCGACACCGCCGGCCGGGGAAGCCCTCGACGTCGACCTGCCGTGGCAGGAGGTCCTCCGGTACATCAACCGGGAGGAGTCGGCGTTGGAGACGCTGGTGCAGTCCCTCGTCCGGCGGGGCCTGCCGGCGCCGGTCGTCGGCTACGAGCTCGGTGACCAGGGCTGGCCGGCCGAGCTTGCCTGGCCCGAGCGGCGGATCGCGGTGGTGCTGTCCGGCGCCCCTGACGATCCCGAGATCGCCGACCGCGATGACGCGTACGTCAACGCCGGCTGGTCGGTCCGGACAGCCCGGGAGTGGTCCGCGGACGAGTTGGTCCGCCGGTTCGCGCAGTCGAGTGGGGGAGAGGGTCAGTGATCGCCAAGGCCGCGACGTTGCGGATGCTGGACCGGGCCGACCGGGAGGTCATGAAACTCTCCCGCGCCGAGATGGGCGCCGTCTACGAGTTCATGCACAAGTTCCGGCACAACCCGCACAGCCCGGGACTACGGCTCAAGCAGCTCAGCGGCGACTCCCGCCTCTGGTCGGCCCGGATCAACCAGGACCACCGGGCACTGTTGCTGCACGTCGCCGACCAGGACTACCTGCTCGTCGCGGTCCGGCACCGCAAGGACGTGTACGACAACCTCGACCGCTACTCGTACCGGATCAACCGGGTGACCGGCGGCATCGAGGTGATCGACCTGGCCCCCGTCGGCGACAGCATCGTCGGCCGGGTGGTGTCGCCGGAGGAGCCGGTCGCGGTGCCGGCACCGGACGAGCCGCCTCCGGTGCCTGCGCCGCTCTTCGCCCGGTTCACCGACGCCCAGCTTGTCGAGTTGGGTGTCGCCGAGCCGCTCCTGCCGCAGATCCGGGAGCTGACCGGTGAGACCGCCCTGCTGGAGCTGACCGAACGGGCACCGCAGCTCACCACCGACGTGTTGCTGTCGCTCTACGACGGCCGCCCGTACGAGGAGGTGCTGACCCACGTCACCGAGCCGGTACGGGAGAACGGACCGGTCGACCTCGACGACTACCAGGCCGCCGCCGAGCGCCCGGCCACCCAGGTCTTCTCCGACGACGAGGCGCTGCAGGCGATGCTCGCCGAGTCCTTCGACCGCTGGCAGATCTTCCTGCACCCCACCCAACGCAAACTGGTCGAGCGGCGCTACCAGGGGCCGGCTCGGGTCGGCGGCGGACCGGGCACCGGCAAGACGATCGTCGCGCTGCACCGGGTCGCCCACCTGGTCCGGCACCTGCCTCCCGGTGCGGACAAGCCGATCCTGCTGACCACCTTCAACCGCAACCTCGCCGCGGACCTACGGACCCGGCTCATCGCCCTCGGCGGGCAGGAACTCGTCGCCCGGGTCGACATCGTCAACATCGACCGGCTGGCCAGCCGGGTCGTCGCCGAGGCGAAGGCCGGGGTGGGCAAGCGGATCATCGACGACAACAGGGTGTCCGGGTTGTGGCAGGACTTCCTGGTCGAGACGGGGGAGACGGGGTGGGACGCGGAGTTCCTGGCCGCCGAATGGGCCCAGGTGATCCTCGGCCAGGTGCTCGGCTCCCGATCCGACTACTTCAAAGCCCGCCGACCCGGCCGTGGCCGTACCCTGAACCGGGCCGAGCGGGACCAGGTGTGGCAGCTCACCGAGCGGTTCAGCACGTGGCTGGACGACCAGGGAAAGTGGACGTGGCGTCAGGTGGCGGAACGGGCGGCGCGTCTGGAGATGGACCGGGCGGCCCGCAGCGAGGGCCTGCCCGCCGAGGACTCCGGAGGGTTCCTGCGGCACCGCTACCGGCACATCGTGGTCGACGAGGCGCAGGACCTCAGCGCCGCCCACTGGAAGATGCTCCGGGCGATGGTCGCCCCCGGCCCGGACGACCTGTTCCTGGCCGGTGACACCCATCAGCGGATCTACGACAACCACGTGACGCTGGGCAGTCTCGGCGTACACATCCGGGGCCGGTCGGCCCGACTGACCCTCAGCTATCGCACCACCCGGCAGATCCTGGCCGCCGCCCTGGAGATCATGAGTGGGGAGACCTACGACGACCTCGACGGGGGAGCGGAAAATCTCGCCGGCTACCGGTCGCTGCTGCGGGGCGGCCGGCCGACGTTCCGGGGCGCCACCTCGTGGCACGACGAGCGGGAGCTGATCGTCGAACAGTTGGTGGAGTGGGGGAACCCGACCGACGGGTCGGTGGCGATCGCGGTGCCGACGCACGAACTGGTGACCGAGGTCGTCGCCCGCCTGGAAGCGGCGGGTACGCCTGCGGTGGAGATCGGTCCGGACGGGCCGAACGGGCGGGACGGTGTGCACATCGGCACGATGCACCGCTTCAAGGGCCTGGAGTATCAACGGATCATCATCGCCGGGGTGAGTGACGGCCTGGTCCCACACCAGATGATCGGCCGGTATCGGGACACCGACCCGAAGCGCTACCAGCGGGAACGTCAGCGGCAGCGGTCGCTGCTCTTCGTCGCCGCCACCCGGGCCCGGGACAGCCTGGCGGTCTTCTGGCACGGTGCCCCCAGCCCGTTCCTCACGGCCCGGTTGGTGAACCCGGCCCCGGACCGGTGACCGCGACCCCGGCGACCGGTGGGCCGGGGTCAGCGGTACTTCAGCCGGGCCTGGCGGGGGACGGTGCCGAACTTTCCGGCGTGGAAGTCGGCGAACGCGCGGTGGATCTCCGCATTGCTGTTCATCACGAACGGGCCACCCATCACGACCTGCTGCCGGATCGGCCGCCCGCCGAAGACCATCACGACGGTGGGGCTGTCGCCCTCCGGGGTCTCCAGCGCGATTGTCGACAGGTTCGCCCGGGGAACCGGGTCGGACCAGGCGGTCTGCCCCTCGCCGATCTTCCGCCCGGCGATGGTGACCCGGCCGGAGAGTACGGTGAGGAAGGCGCGGTCGTGGCCGGGCAGGGTGTGGTCCAGTCGGCTGTTCGGTTCGATGGTCAGGACCGCTCCGGAGATCGGCCAGTGGGTACGCGCCGGGCCGCTGACCCCAGCGACCTGGCCGGAGATGACGTCGATCCGGCTGCCGTCGCGCTCGACCACCGGCCGGCGGTCGGCGACGAGGTCCTGGTAGCGGGTGTTGACCATCTTCTTGTTGGCCGGCAGGTTCACCCAGAGCTGCAGGGTGTGTGCCCGTTCGTTGCGGAACGCCAGCTCGCGGTGGATGACCCCGCGTCCGGCGGTCATCCACTGCACGTCACCGGCGCCGAGCGCACCGGCGTTGCCGATGTTGTCGCCGTGTTCGAGTACGCCGTCGAGGACCATCGTCACCGTCTCCAGCCCACGGTGCGGGTGCCACTCGAACCCCGGTTCGGAGAACCAGTCCTCGCTGAGCAGCAGGAACGGGTCGGTCAGCGCCGGCCGGGTCGGTGCGATCAGCAGCCGGTGGTCGTCGACCTGGGCGTTCGGGCCCAGCCGGTTTCCGGCCTCGACCCGGGCGACCGTACGTCGCGCCACGCGCTGTCCGCTGCCACTCATGCTGTCCTCCCCGTTCCACGGCCAACCATGGGTTGACGTGTCACCTCGACGATAGCGAGCACGAGGTGATGCATCAACTGATCGGTACGATGGGAGTCGTGGATCACGAGCAGGGTGGCCTCACCGAGCGCGAACTCGACGCCTGGCAGACGTTCTTCCTGATGCAGGAGGTCGTGCGCGCCCGGATCGAACAGCAGCTACAGGCCTGCGGTGGACTCTCGAACGCCGACTACACCGTGCTCGCCGTACTCTCCGAAGCGCCCGACCACCGACTCCGGATCTTCCAGATGAGCGCCGCGCTCGGCTGGGAGAAGAGCCGCCTGCACCACCAGATCACCCGGATGTGCGGACGCGGCCTCGTCGAGCGGCACCGCGGCGACGCCCGGGCCATCCACGTGGTGCTCACCCCCCGGGGACACGCCGCCCTCGCCGAGGCGGCCCCGGCGCACAGCCGGCACGTCCGCGAGCTGGTCATCGACCGGCTCACGCCCGCCCAGATCGACCAGCTCGCCGCGATCTCGCACACCATCCTCGACGGCCTCCGTGGCAACGCTCCAGAGACCGGCGAGGACGGCGAGGCGCCGACCGACGGCCGGGCCGGGCTGCCGTGCTGAGCAGGGCGGAGCACCCGACCCGGACGTCGGGTCGGGTGCTCCGGTACGGGCCATCGGGCCGGTAGCTACGGCTAGCAGGCGCCGCCGGTGTCGATCCGGCGCCACGAACTCCACGGCGTGATGTTGTAGAACGAGCCGGTGTCACCGTCGTACTCGTAACCACGCCAGCGCACGCACTCCTCCTCGAGGTGGTCGAACGTGCACTCGTGCCAGGTTCCGGCACCGTGGGTGTTCTCGCAGTTGCGGTACTTCCCGTAGTTGGTCTGGATGTCGACGCCCACCCGGCGGCCGTTGCCCTGCAGGTCGGCGACCCAGTGGTCGTCGCCCTCCCACTCGAAGCAGGCCCGCCCGTAGTTCGTGCCGCCACCGGTGAAGAAGTTGGTGTAGTGGCAGCCGGACGGCGGATTGCCGGTGTGTGCGCTGGCCGGCGACGCGGTGGCGAAGAGTGCCACCCCGAAGGTGACCAGCAGCGCGGCCAGTGTGGCGAAGGTACGTTTCATCGGGGTCCCCTCGTGTGTGTGGAGTCGCTGTGGACTCCGGTCCCTGTGCACAGGACGATCCCGGAGAACTCCTGCCAGGAACCTTGCCGGAGACCTTGCCAACCACCCCGCCGGCCGGGCTGCCGGCGCGCGGTGTCACCCGGTCGGACCGACGAACTCCTCGCGGAGCAGGTGACGCACCTGGGCGGCCCGGGGGTCACGGATCTCGTCGTACCCGGAGAGCGCCTGTCGCCAGCACTCCCGGGCGGCCTCGACCTGGCCGTCGCGCCGCAGCGTCCTTCCGAGACTGACCAGCAGGGATGCGGCGCCTCGCCGGTCGCCGAGTTCGCGGTGGATATCGAGCGCGGTCCGGTACTCGGCCACCGCCCGGCCGTACTCGCCCCGGTCGTGCCGCAGGTCGCCGAGGAAGGTGCGGGTGAAGCGCAGCCCCGGGCGGTCTCCGGAACGTGTCTGTACGGCCAGCGCCCGCCGAAGGCAGTCCTCGGCGTCGTCGCCCCGACCCAGTCGACGGTGGGTGTCGGCCAGGTTGGCGAGCGCCAGACCCTCACCCCGGTGGTCGTCGGTCTCGGCGAACAGCGCGACGGCGGTCCGGAAACAGTCGAGCGCCTCCCGGTACTCGGCCAGGTCGCTGTACGCGACGCCGAGATTGTTCAGCGTCCAGGCCCGCCCGGGCCGGTCGTCGGCGTCCTGCTGGAGCCGGAGTGCCCGCCGGTAGCAGGCGATCGCCTCCTGTTGGCGGTGCAGGCCGCTGTGCGCGACGCCGAGCCGGTTGAGTACGCCGGCCTCCGCGACGCGGTTTCCGGAGCGGCGGGCGGCGCCCAGCGCGGTCCGGTGTACGGCGAGCCACTCGGTGAAGTGGCTGCGGACGTACAGGAAGGTCAGCATCGCGGACGAGAGCTGCCAGGCAACGTCGTCCGCACCGTGCGACACACACGTCTCGGCCACCGCCACGAGGTTCGTCCGCTCCGCCTCGAACCAGGCCATCGCCGCCTCCGGGTGGTCGAGGGGGACCGGTGCCCCGGCGTCGTCGGCGGCGGTCGGCTCGGGCCGCCGGCGGGACGGGTCGAGAGCCCGGTCGGCGGAGTCCGCCGTGTGCAGGTACCAGCGGAGCAGCCGGTCGAGCGCCGCCGCCCTCGCCCCCTCCGGCTCGTCGGCCTGGGCACGCCGCAGCGCGTACGCCCGCACCAGGTCGTGGAACCGGTAACGCCCCGGGGTGGTCTCCAGCAGAAGGTGTTCGGACAGAAGCTGGCCGAGGAGCGCCTCCGCGTGCTGGACGGTGGTCTGCCCGAGTACCGCGGCGGCCTCGGCGGTGTATCCGGTGCCCGGGTGCAGGGCGAGTCGGCGGAAGATCCGCCTCTGGTCGGAGTCGAGCGCCCGGTAGGACAGTGCGAAGACCACCTCGACCGCCCGGTCCCCGGCAGAGAGTTCGCTCAGCCGACCCCGCTCGTCGTCCAGCCGGGCGGCGAGGTCGGCGAGCCGCCACGCGGGACGGGCCCGCAGCCGGTGTGCCGCGAGGGCGACGGCGATCGGCAGGCCGCCGCAGCGGGTGATCACCTCGTCCGCGGCCTGCGGCTCTGCCTCGACCCGGTGCCGGCCCGCGATGCTGGCCAGCAGCCGGAGGGCCTCGGGTCGACCGAACGTCCGCAGGGTGATCGGTCGGGCGCCGTCCAGGGCGAGCGTCCGGCGGCTGGTGATCAGCACCAGACTGTCGGGGCCGGCCGGCAACAGAGGTTGCACCTGCTTCTCGTCGGCGGCGTTGTCCAGCAGCACCAGGACCTGGCGGTCGGCGAGCCGGTCACGGTACATCGCGGACCGCTCGGAGAGCCCGGCGGGAATCTCGGCGCGGTCGACGCCGAGCTGGCTGAGGAACTCCTCCAGCACCGGTGCCGGATCGGCCGGACCCTGGCCCGGGGTGAATCCGCACAGGTCGACGTAGAGTTGCCCGTCCGGATAGTGCCCGTCGGCGACCAGTTCGTGTGCGAGGCGGATCGCGAGCCGGGTCTTGCCGACCCCGGCCATGCCCTCGATCGTGAAGATCAGCAGGTTGTTGGCCGTCCGGGGGTGGGTCAGCCCTTCCCGGACCGCAGCATGCTGGGTGCGTAGTTCCCGTTCGCGTCCGACGAATTCGCCCGTGTCAGGGGGAAGCTGCCGCAGCACGGGCGGCGTCGACGGAGGCGGACGGCTGTCCGGGGAGGTCTCCCGGGGCTGGACGGCGACGGTGATCGCGGCCGGCGCCGGCACCGCGGCCAGTTCGGGGGCCTGGCGGAGAATCGCGGTGTAGAGACCCTGCAGCTCGGGTGCCGGGTCGGTGCCCAGGCTGTCGGCGAGCCACTGTCGGAGCCGCTGGTAGCTTTCGATCGCCTCGCTCTGCCGACCGGACCGGTAGAGCGCCACCATCAGCTGACCCGTGAAACTCTCGCGGTCCGGGTGTTCGGCGGCAAGCGTGGTCAGTTCCCCGATCAGGCGCTGGTGCTGGCCCGTGGCCAGGTCGGCGTCGATGCGCTCCATGAGTACGGCCAGACGCAGCTCGGTCAGCCCGGCACCGATCCTTTTCCGGAGCCGTTCGTCGGCGACGTCGGCGAGCAGCGGCCCACGCCACATCGCCAGCGCGTCCCGCAGCCGGGAGGCGCGTTCCGCCGGATCGGCCAGCCGGCGGGCCTCCGCGGTCAGTTCGGTGAACCGGTGCGCGTCGACCGCTTCCGAGTTCACCTCGGCCAGGTAGCCGGAGTGCCGGGCGAGCAGCCGTACCGGACGGCGGGTGTTCCGTTCCGCCGGCGGCGGTTGGCGGTTCCGTTCCGGCGGCGTGAGATGCCGGCGCAGCCTGGACATGTGGGTGTGCAGGCTCGACCGGGGATCCGTCGGCGGGTCTTCCGCCCAGAGCAGGGTGATGAGTCGGTCGGTGGGGATTGGCCGTCCCGCCTCCAGCAGCAGTATCCCGAGCAGGCAGCGTTCCCGTCGCCGACCGAGCGGTATCCGACGCCCGCTCCGGTATGCCTCGACCCTGCCCAGAATCCGGAATTCGAACGAATCTCCCTCCATCTATCAATCGTTGCAGCGGTTTCGTCCGGCATCTCGTGATTTTGTCGTCTGTTCGACTGTCAGGTGTTGACTTGCGCAGCGGTCCGTGGGCCATCCCGGGCGCGCGTGCTGGGCGGATGCATCTCTCCAAAGTGGTAGTTATTCACTATTGGGAATTTATGGTTGCCCCGATAAGATGCTGGCGAATGGTGCATCACCCCTCTTCCCCCCGTATCACTGGTAACCGGATGTATCCGTCGCGGAAACCGCCCGGTGTCAACTCTCCGCCGCCACACATCCGGCGGAGCCGGAGGAGGCAGCATGTCGCCCACGTGGATCAGCCTGGCCAGCGCATCGGCCCGAATCAGCACCTGGATCCGTCGGGATCTGCGCTACGACCTGCCCGCCTCGCTGGTGGTCTTCCTGGTCGCGGTGCCGCTGTCGCTGGGGATCGCCGCCGCCTCCGACGCGCCGGTGACCGCCGGACTGATCGCCGCCGTGGTCGGCGGTGTCCTGGCCGGACTCTGCGGCGGCTCGGCACTGCAGGTCACCGGCCCGGCGGCCGGGTTGACCGTGGTGGTGGCGGAACTGGTCGGCCGGTTCGGCTGGGCGGCGACCTGCGCCATCACCGCCGCCGCCGGGCTGGTGCAGATCGGATTCGGCCTCAGCCGGATCGCCCGGACCGCCCTCGCGCTCTCACCCGCGATCGTGCACGGCATGCTGGCCGGCATCGGACTCACCATCGTCCTCGCCCAACTGCACGTCCTGCTCGGCGGTGAGCCCGGGACCGCCCCCGTGCAGAACCTTGTCGACCTGCCCGGGCAACTGGCGGGCCGGCACGACCACGCCACGCTGATCGGGCTGATGGTGATCGGGCTCCTGGTGCTCTGGCCCCGCCTGCCGGCGACGGTGCGTCGGATACCCGGCCCGCTTGTCGCCGTCACCCTCGCCACCCTGGCCGCGGTCGTCTGGGACGACGTCGACCTGGCCCGGGTCGAGATGCCGGCGTCGCTGCTGGAGGCCGTACACCTGCCGGCCCTGCCGGAGGCGAGTTGGGCGGCGATCGCCGCCGCCGTACTGACCGTGGCCGCGATCGCCAGCGTGGAGAGTCTGCTGTCGGCGACGGCGGTCGACCGGCTGACCGCCGAGGCCAATGGCCGCGCGGGCCGCGGCGCGAGCGCGGCGGAAACCGACGCCGGGGCCGGCACCCCCGGTGGCCCGCCGACGAAGCCGACCAACCTGGACCGGGAACTCGTCGGCCAGGGCCTCGCCAACACCGTCTCCGGCATGTGCGGCGGACTGCCCGTCACCGGTGTCATCGTGCGCAGCTCCACAAACGTCCACGCCGGGGCCCGGACCCGTGCCTCCGCCGTCCTGCACGGCATCTGGGTACTGCTCTTCGCCGTCCTGCTGGTGGTCCTCGTCGAGCGGATCCCGATGGCCGCGCTCGCCGGGCTCCTGGTGGTCGTCGGCCTGCAACTGGTGAAGATCTCCGACATCAAACGGGTACGGCGGCACCGTGAACTCGCCGTGTACGTGGTCACCGCGCTCGGCGTGGTGGTCTTCAACCTGCTCGAGGGGGTACTGATCGGCCTCGTGCTGGCGATCTGCCTGATCCTGCGGCGGGTGGTCTGGGCCAGGGTGCACGCCGAGCGGCTGTCGACCCGACCACCGGCACCCGAGCACTGGTCCGTGCACGTCGAGGGAACTCTGAGCTTCCTGGCCATTCCCCGGCTGTCCGCCGTACTCGGCAAGGTGCCGTCGGGCAGTGTGGTCGACCTCGAACTCGCCACCGACTTCCTCGACCACGCCGCCTTCGACCACCTGGACTGGTGGGTACGCCAGCACGAGGCCACCGGCGGCAGCGTACGCCTCGACGAGGTCGGCCCCGCGGCGCTGCGTGGTGACCAGCCCCGGCCGGCCCGGCGGGTGCACGCACTGGTGCCACCCCGCTGGTTCTCGCCCTGGTCGAGCTGGCAGGCCCGGCATGTCGAGCCGAACGGTGCGCTGCAGGCCGACCACCACGCCTCCCTGCACGCGGCGCTGCGCCCCGTGCACGCCGGGGTACGCGAGTACCACCGGCGTTCGGCCGCGCGGCTGCTGCCCTACCTCAGCGAGCTCGGTGGCCGGCACCGGCCGGGGACCCTCTTCCTGACCTGCGCCGACGCGCGGATCGTGCCCAATGTGATCACCAGCAGCGGGCCCGGTGACCTGTTCACGGTCCGCAACATCGGCAACCTGATCCCGGCGGACCCGGACGCGGAGTCGTCGGTCGCCGCCGCTGTCTGCTACGCGGTCGAGGTGCTCGACGTGCGGGCCCTGCTGGTCTGCGGGCACTCCGGGTGCGGTGCCATGCAGGGACTGCTGGGCGGGCTCGACGGGCGGGAGGGGTGTGACGAGCTCGGCGGGCTCGGCGGGCTCGGCGACGAGAAGGGCCCGCTCGGGCAGTGGCTGCGCTGGGGACGGCCGAGCCTGGAGGCGTGGCGGGCCGGCCACCCGATCGGGCGTACCGCCGCCGGCCAGGGCCGTACCGAGGTCGACCAGTTGGCGATGGTCAACGTGGCGTTGCAGGTCACCACGCTGCGCGAGTTCCTGGCCGCGCGGGGCGTGGACGAGGAAAAGGTCTCCGTACAGGGGCTCTTCTTCGACATCCCGACCGGCCGGCTGACGGTGCTCGACGAGCGGCGACAGCGGTTCAGCCCACCCGCCGACCGGGAGCCGGAGATCGGGGTGACCTGGGCGCCGCTGCCGTAGCCGGGGTACGCGAATGAGACCCGAGGGTGATTCGGGTCTCATCATTCATCCACTGTCGCTCATCTGTCGTGGTGATCGTCGGCGCTCCGCTAGGTTCGCCGATTGTGAATAACACTCCACTTCGTCCGGTCAGCCGGCGGGCTCTGCTGGCCGCCGGCGGGATGACCGCCGTCGGCGCGGTCGGCCTGGCCGGCCCGGCCGCCGCCCAACCGCCGGCCGACGCCACCCCGACCACCCCGACGCAGGCGATCCGTCGACTGCTCGACGGCAACCGGCGTTTCGTCAACGGACGCAGCCGGCACCCCCACCAGTCACCCCGTGACGTCCGCAACCTGGCCGACGGCCAGGACCCGTTCGCGATCATCGTGGGTTGCGCCGACTCCCGGGTCTCCCCGGAGGTCCTCTTCGACCAGGGCCTCGGTGACCTGTTCGACAACCGGGTCGCCGGCAACATCGTCGACACCATCATGATGGGCAGCATCGAGTACGCGGTCGAGCACTTCGTCCCGCCGGTGCTGCTCGTCCTCGGCCACGAGCGGTGCGGCGCCGTCTCGGCCGCCGTCGAGACCATCGAGAGCGGCGGGCACGCGCCGGGTTCGATCGGCGCGATCGTCGAAGCGCTACGCCCGGTGGTCGAGCCGCTGATCGGCAGCTCCGGTGACGTCGTGGAGGCCGGGGTACGGGCGAACGTGCTCGCCCAGGTCGCGCACCTCACCGCCGCCAGCGAGATCATCGCGGAACGGGTCCACTCCGGAGAGATGGCGGTCGTCGGCGCCCGCTACGACCTTGACCAGGGCCTGGTCACCCTGCTCGGCAGCTAGGCCGGTTCCGGCTGCCGTCGTCTGCTCGGCTGGTCCGCCCGTCGACGGGCCGGCCGGGTCGGCGGTCGGAGCGGCCACTCGATCAGCGTTGGAGCCACGTTCCCCAGAGTCACCAAGGTGACTCTGGGGAACGGCATGCGGCGTCCGTCAACGGCCGGCGGGCTGGCCGGGTGGGCTCCAGCCGGCGTTGAGCAGTTGGTAGAGGACAAAATCCTGCCACCTGCCGGCGATGTTCAGGTAGTCCGGCGCCATGCCGATCCGGACGAATCCGTTACGTTCCAGCACCCGTCGGGAACCGGCGTTGTGTGGCAGGACCTCGGCCTGGATACGGTGCAGGCCCAGCTCGGTGAAGGCCAGTCGGACCATCTCGCGTACCGCTGCGGTGGCCAAGCCACGACCGTTGTGACTGCCACTCACCCAGTAGCCCAGGCTGACGGACTGGAAGGCACCCCGGATGATGTTGTTCAGGGCGATCCGACCGACCACCTGGCCGGACTCGTCGAGGATGAGGTGCACCAGGCCCGTGCCCTGGTCCCGTCGCTCGAGCGCGGCCGCCAGGTCGGCCCGCTGACCGGCGACGGTGAACCACTCGTCGGTGCGGAGCGGTTCCCACGGGGCGAGGAAATCACGGTTGAGTGCAAAGAGCTCGGCCAGGGCGGGCGCGTCGTCGAGGGTCGCTGGTCTGGTGACGTTCACCGGCCGATCATTCCTTCCGGCCGGTTGGGCGGGACGGTGTCGGGCCGAGGATGTGACGTGGCGGACGCGGCGGCACCAGGCCGACGGGACGGCACGACGCATAGCATGCGAGGGTGCCGGTGATCAGCTCACGCGTGTCACCCCGTCCACCCCTGCCTCGGGGTCCGGCTCGCCGCCGTGGCGGTGCGGACAACCGCCGTCGGGTGGCGCGGCGATGACCCTCGACCCGGCCGGCCTCGTCACGTACGCCAACGGCCGCCTCGATCGGGCCGCCCGACTCCGCCGCGACCCGGTACGGCTGCAGACGGCGCTGACCGCCGGGCAGACCGAGATCATCCCGTTGTGGCGGGACCGGTGCCTGGTCGCGGACGGGGCGGTGGTCCGCCTCGGTGGCGGGGACGGCGTCTGGTTGCCGGCCACCGTCGATGCCGGCCCGTTCTTCCTCGGTCTCGACGGGACCCGGCCGGTCTTCGCGGTCGACCTGAGCGGGCTGCCGGAAACCGAAGCGCTCCGGGCGGCCGGTGCGGACCGGACCCGTGACGTACGCGAGTTGGTGCAGCGGCTGGACCCCGCCGAGGCGGCACTGCTCGGATACGCCCGGGGCCTCTGCTACTGGCACCGGCACCAGCGTTTCTGCGCCACCTGCGGCCAGCCGACCCGGTTGACCGAGGGCGGGGCGGCCCGGGAGTGTCCCGGGTGCCGACGCCAGCTGTTCCCACAGATCAGCCCGGCGGTGATCATGCTGGTGGAGCTGCCGGGGGACCCGGCCCGGTGCCTGCTCGGTCGGCACGCGGGGGCGGACCGGGACTCCTTCGCCCTGCTGGCCGGGTTCCTGGAGGTTGGGGAAAGCCTGGAGGACGCGGTCCGGCGTGAGGCGTTCGAGGAGGCCGGGGTGGTGGTCGACTCGGTCCGTTATGTCGCCTCACAGCCGTGGCCGTTCCCGTCCGGGCTGATGGTGGGCTTCTTCGCCCGGGCCGGCAGCGAGGAGACCCGGGTCGACGGCGAGGAGCTGCTGGAGGCCCGCTGGTTCAGCCGGGCCGAACTGCGGGCCCGCCGCGCGGCGCGGGGACGTCTCGGCAACCCGGACTCGATCGACCGGCTGCTGCTGGAAACCTGGCTCGACGCCGAGCCCGCCGGAGAGTGACCGAGCCCGCCGGAGAGCGACCGAGCCAGTCGGAGAGTGACCGAGCCGGCCGGGGAGTGACCGGCCCGGGCGCCGCCAGGTTCCATGATCATGGATATTCTGGCTGTCCGTCCGGATCGTGGGGACTGGCTGGTCCGGGATCGGTTGGCGGGATCGGCAGAGTCTGTGACCAGGGCTGTTCCGGAGGTTCGGCGGCATGTTTCCCTGACTGGCAGCGCTCCCACGGGGTGCCCAGAAAGGGATGACGATGACAGTTCTGTCTGTTGTGGACGGCTTTAGGGTGGTCGGGAGACGCCGGCCGGGACCGCGGGGCGTCGCCCTCCTCGCCCTCGGGCTGTTCGCCGCGACCCTGAGCGGTTGCGGCGACGACGAACCGGAGACGCCGGCCGGCGCCCGGGCGAGCCTGACGGTGACCAGCCCGGCGTTCAAGGAGGGTGAACGGATCCCGACCCGGTACAGCTGCCGGGGACTGGGGGAGCGGCCCGCGCTCGCCTGGTCCGGCGAGGTCGACGGCGTGGAGTCGTACGCGGTGGTGGTCGACGACCCGGACGCGCCGGGCGGCTCCTACCTGCACTGGGTGGTCTTCGACATTCCGGCCGGAACCCGGGAGCTGTCCGGCGGTGACCTGCCGGCCGGCGTCCTGGAAGGCCAGAACTCGTCCGGCCGGGCGGCGTGGGCGCCGCCCTGCCCACCGAGCGGCGAGCACCGCTACCAGTTCCACGTCTACGCCCTCAAGGCGCGCAGCGGCCTTGCCGCCGGCACGGAGGGGAACGAGGCCCGCAAGGTGGTCGAGGGTCTCGCCGTGGCCGGTGGCACCCTGACCGGAATCTTCGGATAACCGGGACGTCCGGGGCCGACCGGAGAGGCGGGTCGGCCCCGGGCACGGCTGGTGGGTGGTGGGGCATGATGGCGGGTGGTCATCTCCGGGAGGGGTGGCCACCCGCCGGCCGTACGACCGGCTCCCGCCCGCCGAACGACAGGGAAACGCCATGGCTGTGCTCGCCGACCAGGTCATCGCCGCGCTCCGCTCGGGGCACGACGAACTCGCCGCACTGGTCCGGGACCTCGGACCGACGGACCTGACCCGTCCCTCCGGGGCCAGCGAGTGGCAGATATCGCAGGTACTCAGCCACCTGGGCAGCGGAGCCGAGATCAACCAGGCCAGCCTGACCGCGGCGGTGACCGGCGGGCCCGCCCCCGACCAGGACTTCAACCGGTCGGTCTGGGCGCGCTGGGACGCGATGGACCCGACCGGGCACGCCGAGGGCTTTCTCGACGCCAACCGGCGCCTGGTCGAGCAGTACGAGTCCCTCGACGCCGCCACCCGGGAGAGTATCCGGATCGACCTCGGATTCCTGCCCGAACCGGTCGACCTGGCGACCGCCGCCCGGATGCGACTCAGCGAGTTCGCCCTGCACCAGTGGGATGTCGAGGTCGGCTTCAACTCGTACGCGACCGTGGCGCCGGAGGCGGTGCCGCTGCTGCTGGAGCAGGTCGGCGCCCTGCTCGGCTGGGTCGGCCGGCCGGACGCGCTGGACGGCCGACAGGCCGAGCTGGCGGTACGGCTGCACGACCCGGAGCAGACCTTCGGCCTGCGCCTCGGCGAGCGGATCGAGCTGACCGGGGCACCCGACGAGCCGGACGGCGAGGCGACGATGCCGGCCGAGACGTGGCTGCGCCTGGCCGCCGGTCGACTCGGACCGGCGCACACCCCGGACGGGGTGACGGTGACCGGCCCGCTCACCCTCGACGACCTGCGCCGCGTCTTCCCCGGCTACTGACCGGATGACGACGGAGGAGGCCGGCACCGACCGCTGCCGCTGCTTCAGCCAACACAGGTCCCGGGAGGTCCGGCATCAGCACCCGGGCGTCCTTGTGACCCATCGGTCGCTCAGTCGAGCCCCCGCCGGCCGGGCGCCCAGAACGGCTTGACCACGGCCTGCCGGCGGGACCAGCCGCGCTCCCGGACCAGGTGGTCCCGGACCGCCTGGCAAGTGCGGGCTTCGCCGGCCAGGTACGCGGTCCCCGGTGCGTCCCCCGGCAGGTCGAGCGCGCGTATCGCCCGGAGCAGCGGTGCGGGATCGGCCGGGTCGGCGTCGCCCCGGTGCACCCAGGACAGTGGACGGTCGGCCGGCAGTGGCAGTTCGCCCTCGGGCGAGTCGGTCACCAGCACGCCGTACGCCGGGATCGTCGCGGGCAGGGCGCGCAGCATGGCGCCGAACGCGACGGCGGCGGTCTCGTCGCCGAGGAAGAGGTGGTACGGAGCCGATCAGGGAGAACCTGCTCGACCTGGTCCGGGAGGGCGAGCGGACCGGCGAACTGGCGGTCGAGGATCCGACGTTCACCGTCGACTTCCTGCTGCACGGCCTGCACGGCGTACTGGAGGGCCTGTTCGCCGAGGGGGTGGTTGCCGAGGGTGCCGCCGTCGAGGGGGTGGCCGCCCGGGTGGACGGCGTCCTCACCGCGCTGCTCAATCCCACCGAGCCGGCGGGTTGAGAGCCGGACCGGCGGGTTGAGAGCCGGACCGACGTACCCGAGGGCTTGACGGATGGCGTCAAGTACTTGACGATGACTGTCAAGCATCTGAGGAGGTCCGCCGTGCCACCACCGACCCACGACGAACTGGTCGAACAGCTCCTCCGCACGATCGACATCCGACTGCTGGATCCGCTGGAGATCCTGCTGGACGGCGACGAGACCGTCGACGCGTTACGGACCGTCGTCCGGGTCCGCGCCGAGGCGTGGGCCCACCGGCTGGTCAAGGGGGACGACCGGGAAGCGGTCGGCGTCGTGCTCCGGATCATCTCCACCCTCTACCCCGGAGACGGGCCCTTCGAGCCGCCGCTCGACTGGTGGCGTACCCCGTTGGGACAGACCGTCGCCCGCCGGGTCGGGCACCCCACCGCCGCCTCGGTCTCGTACGCGGTGGCCGGGGCGATGCTCGGAATCACCCGGCAGGGCGTGCACGACCTGGTCAACCGCGGCAAGCTGGCCCGCCACCCCGACGGCGGGGTGTGGCCCTCCTCGGTCCGTGACCGCCTACTCGAGCGAGAGGAACACCTCCGTGGCTGACATATCGCGGAATGACTCCTCCACCACGACGATCAGGTCGGGGCCGGTGCCGATCGCCGTCCACGACCACGGCGGTGCCGGCGCCCCGCTGCTGCTCCTGCACGGTGCCGGCGGTAACCTCGCCACGACGGCCGAACTGGCCCGGATGCTGCGCCCCGCCCACCGGGTGGTCACGGTGGACCTGCGAGGGCACGGCCGGTCCGGCGACGGGCCCTGGACCTGGGACGCGGCCCTGGACGACCTGGCCAGCGTCGTCGACGAGCTGGACCTGCACCGGCCCGCCGTGGTCGGGGTCTCCCTCGGTGGCATGCTCGCGGCGCTCTGGGCGGCCCGTCACCCGGACTGCCCCGGCGCGGTCAGCCTGGACGGCAACCCACCCCCGGCCCGCCCGGACGACCTCGCCGGGCTCGATCCGGACCGGGCCGTAGCCGAACTGGCCCGGCTCCGGGAGACCTTCGCGGCGATGACCGCCGCGATGGCCCAGCCGCTGACCGCCGACCAGGTCGAGGCGGCCCGCGCCGGCCAGCGAGCCCAGGCCCGGCGGTACGGCTCCGCCGAGGAATCCTGGCTGGAGGCGTTCGAACGCAACCTCGTACCGGTGGACGGTAGCCGGTACCGGCTGCGGCCCGAGCCGCGGTCGACCGAGGAGTTGCGGGTCGCAATGGCGACGTTGGACCTGATCCCGGTCTACCGCGACGTGCGCAGCCCGCTGCTGCTGGTGCTCGCCACCGAGAACCTGCCGGAACAGCAGGCCTTCGCCGACCTGTACGCGGCCCACCGGCGCGGCCTGCGGAACCGGTTGGCGGCCGTCGCCGACAACCCGTGGCTGCGGATCGTCCACCTCGACGGCGCCAGCCACGCGATGCTGGCCGAGCGCCCGGGCAAACTCGCCGACCTCGTCACCGACTTCCTCCGCGTCAGAAGCGGCCCTTCCTGACGTTCTGGGAAGGGCCGCTTCCTTACACCTCAGTCGGGGACGCGGCGGTACGCGCCGTCGCTGGCCGAGGTCGCCATCGAGGCGTACGCCCGCAGCGCGGCGGAGACCGGGCGGACCCGGTCCACCGGGGTGTACGGCCGGTCGCGCTTCTCCTGGGCGATCCGGCGGGCCTGCAGCACCTCGGCCGGGACGTTCAGTTCCATGCTGCGCGACGGGATGTCGATGGTGATCTCGTCGCCGTCCTCGACGAGGGCGATGAGTCCGCCGCCGGCCGCCTCTGGGGAGACGTGGCCGATGGAGAGCCCGGAGGTGCCGCCGGAGAACCGGCCGTCGGTGATCAGCGCGCACTCCCGGCCGAGGCCGCGACCCTTGAGGAACGAGGTGGGGTAGAGCATCTCCTGCATCCCCGGCCCGCCCTTCGGGCCCTCGTACCGGATCACCACCACGTCGCCGGCGACGATCCGCTTGCCGAGGATCGCGTCGACCGCGGCCTCCTGCGACTCGAAGACCTTGGCCGGGCCGCGGAAGGTGAGGCACTCGGCCGGCACCCCGGCGGTCTTGACCACGGCGCCGTCCGGGGCGAGGTTGCCGTGCAGGATCGCCAGCCCGCCGTCGGCGGTGTACGCGTGCGCCCGGTCGCGGATGCAGCCCTCCGCCGCGTCCGTGTCCAGGGTGGACCAGCGGTTGGTGGTGGAGAACGGTTCGGTGGTGCGGACCCCGCCCGGCGCGGCGTGGAACAGCTCGATCGCCTCCCGGGTGGCGGCGCCGCTCCGGATGTCCCAGTCGGCCAGCCAGCTGTCCAGGTCGGTCGAGTGCACCGAGTGCACGTCCCGGCGCAGCAGCCCGGCCCGGTCCAGTTCGCCGAGGATCGCCGGGATGCCGCCGGCCCGGTGCACGTCCTCCATGTGGTACTTCGGCGAGTTCGGGGCGACCTTGGCCAGGCAGGGCACCCGGCGGGAGATCTCGTCGATGTCCGCGACACCGAAGTCCAGCTCCGCCTCGCGGGCCGCGGCCAGCAGGTGCAGCACGGTGTTGGTGGAGCCGCCCATCGCCACGTCCAGGGCGACCGCGTTTTCGAAGGCGGCGCGGGAGGCGATGGAGCGCGGCAGCACCGAGGCGTCGTCGTCGGCGTACCAGCGGTTGGCGATCTCGACGACCACCCGGCCGGCCCGCTCGAAGAGCGCCTTGCGGGCGGCGTGGGTGGCCAGCACCGACCCGTTGCCCGGCAGGGCCAGGCCGATCGCCTCGGTCAGGCAGTTCATCGAGTTCGCGGTGAACATGCCGGAGCAGGAGCCGCAGGTCGGGCAGGCGGACCGTTCGATGGCACCGAGCTGGTCGTCGGTGACCGCGTCGTTCGACGAGGCGATCATCGCGTCGATCAGGTCGATCTTGTCGTGCACGACGCCCTCGACCGCCACCGTCTTGCCGGCCTCCATCGGTCCGCCGGAGACGAAGACGGTCGGGATGTTCAGCCGGAGTGCGGCGAGCAGCATCCCCGGGGTGATCTTGTCGCAGTTGGAGATGCAGACCAGGGCGTCCGCGCAGTGCGCGTTGACCATGTACTCGACCGCGTCGGCGATCAACTCGCGGCTGGGCAGCGAGTAGAGCATGCCGCCGTGGCCCATCGCGATGCCGTCGTCGACCGCGATGGTGTTGAACTCCCGGCCGACCCCGCCGGCCTCCGCCACCGCGTCGGCGACCAGGCCACCGAGGTCCTTGAGGTGTACGTGCCCGGGCACGAACTGGGTGAAGCTGTTCGCGATGGCGACGATCGGCTTGCCGAAGTCGTCGTCCGTCATTCCGGTGGCCCGCCACAGGGCCCGGGCGCCGGCCATCGTCCGGCCGTGCGTGGAGGTCTTCGACCGCAGGTCAGGCATTCGACAAGTGTGGCACCACCGGCCCCGGTCCGCCGGCCGCCGCCCCGCCCGGGTCCAGCACGCGGGACACCGGTGGCGGCGGAGGTCCGGTGCTGATCGACCCGATCGTCCCGCTGGCGCCCGAATCGGCGCTCTTCGCCCCACGACGAGGATCACACCGGACCTCCCCCATGGAACCTCTTCTATCGGGCAGAGTGAATCCGTGCATAGCGCCCTCGGTGTGCCCGTCCTCGCGGTGGCGGTGGGCCTCGCCTCCGCCTGTGGTCCCGTACTGCTCGCGATCACCGCCCGGCGGCACACCGGACCTCGGCGGGTCGGCCAGTGGCTGCTCGCGCTCGGCGGCGCGTTGGCGGCCACCAGCACCGTCGTCGGCCTGGTCGGGCTCTTCCCGGTCGACGAGGCGGTGCACGAGTCGACGCCGCGACCGGATCTGGCCGCGATGATCGCGGTCGGCATGGCGGTCGGCGGGCTGCTGCTCTGCGCCGGGCTGCTGCGGCTGCCGGGGGCCGCGCACGACGCGGCCGCCGCGCTGCGACTCGTCCTGGACGGACTGGTGATCGCCGCCGCGATCTGGTTCGTCGGCTGGGTACTGATCGCCGAGCCGACCCGGCTGCTCGGCGCCTACACCCCACAGAACTGCCTGGCCCTGGTCCTGGCGACGGTGACCGCGGCGGTGGCGGCCGGGCTCACCTTCATCGTCGCGGTCCGGTCGCGGTCGCCCCGGCACGGCCTGGTCCTGGCCGGCGGGGGCGTGACCCTGGTGGCCGGCTGCGGCCTGGCCATCGCCGCCGGGGTCTGCCGGGGCGACCCGGGGCTGGCGGTCTTCGGCGCCGCACTGCTGCCGTTCGGCCTGCTGGTGGTGGCCTTCGTCAGTCGGGCGCCGGACCCGTCGGACGGGCGCGACGGCGACGTCATCCGCCGGGGTACGGCGTACGCCTTCCTGCCGATGGTGGCGATGGCCGTTTCCGCCGTCTACCACCTGGTGGTCGACGGTGGCTTCAGCATCTACCCGGTGCTGGCCGGCATCGTGGAGGGCTTCGGCCTGGTGGCCCGGCAGTACCTCGCGCTCAACGACGTACGCGGCTACGCCGCCCGGCTCGCCGAACGGGAGGCGCACTTCCGCGAACTGGCGCACACCGACCCGCTGACCGAACTGGCCAACCGGCGGGGGCTGCTGCGGACCCTGCAACAGCGGCACGACCGGGCCGACACGCCGTTCGTACTGCTCGGGCTGGACCTGGACGGCTTCAAGAACGTCAACGACATGCGGGGCCACGACGTCGGCGACGCGGTGCTGGCCGAGGTCGGCCGACGGCTGCGAACCAACCTGCGTCCCGGCGACCTGGCCGCCCGGTTGGGCGGGGACGAGTTCGCGGTGCTGATGCGGGCCCGTCCGGCCGAGGCGGAGCGGGTCGCGCAGCGGCTGCTCGGGGTGGTCGGTTCACCGTACGCGCACCCGACCGGCCCGGTGTTCCTGTCGGTCAGCGTCGGGGTCGCCGACCACGCCGACGCGGCGGACGTGGAGACCCTGCTCCGCAACGCCGACCTGGCGCTGCGGTACGCCAAGCAGCGGGGCAAGAACCGGGTCGAACGGTACGACGTCGCCTACGACCGGCTGCTGCGCCGGCGTACCACCCTGGAGCACGAGATGCGGGGCGCGATCGAGCGCGACGAGCTGAGCCTGGCCTTCCAACCGGTGGCCGCGATTCCCTCGGTCCGTCCGGTCGGCGCGGAGGCGCTGCTCCGCTGGCGTCATCCCGAACTGGGCAACGTCCGGCCGGACGAGTTCATCCCGCTGGCCGAGGAGTGCGGGATGATCGCGAAGCTCGGTTCCTGGGTGCTGCACCAGGCCTGCCACCAGCTCTCCCGCTGGCTCGCCGACGGTCACGACGTCTGGGTGTCGGTCAACGTCTCGCCCCGGGAACTGCACGCCCCGGAGTACGTCAACCAGGTCGCCGAAGCGTTGCGGGCGCACCGGGTGCCACCGCAGCGGCTGGTGCTGGAGATCACCGAGCACGCCGTGGCGACCGACCTGCACGAGTTGATCCGCCGGCTGACGGCGCTCCGGGCGACCGGCGTACGGATCGCGCTCGACGACTTCGGCGCCGGCTACTCGTCCCTGGGGCAGCTCCGCCGGCTGCCGATCGACATCCTCAAGATCGACCACAGTCTGGTCGCCGGTCCGGATCCGGTCCGGGCGGTGAACTCGCGCGGTCGGGTCTACGCGCCGATGGTCGACGTGGTCGTCCGGCTCGGGCACCAGCTGGGCCTGCAGGTGATCGCCGAGGGGGTGACCAACCCGGCCGAGTTGGCGGCGGTGGTGGAGTCCGGCTGCGGGTTCGGGCAGGGGCAGCTCTTCGGCTGGGGAGTGCCGGCCGAGCACCTGGAGGCGATGCTGGACGCGGCGACCTCGCCGGGCGCCCGGGTGATCCCGGGGCCGCGCCCACCCGCCGACGACCTGGTCAGACCGCCCGCCGGGGCTGGCGACACCACCGGTCCGGCCGTCGGTGCTGGCGCCGGAACAGGCGCGACGGCCGGCTCCACCGTCGATCCGACGGCGGGTGGGGCGACCGGCTCGGCGATGTCTTCTGTCCAGAATGCGGGATCAGTTGACTCAGCGCGTGAGATCCGTCAGGCTTAGCCCCATGTCGCCGACCCGGTCCTTCCGAGTACTTATCTGAGCGCACTCTCGAGTCCGAGAGTGCGCAGGCCCCGTGCATCAGCACGAGGGCCGTTTTTATTGGCCACGTTCCCTCGTTGGCAGGACGGAGCCGCCGTCCGGCGTACCGGTCCTGCCGCCCGGGTGGCCGACGGTCCCGCCCCGACGGTCCCGCCCAGGCGGCCTCCCCGCCGGCGTGGCGCGACCGCCCCCGACCGACCTCCAGACCTCGAAAGTTCCACTGCTCCGAGCCGAAGGCCTGAATAGCCATGACGAGACCCACACCAGAGACCCTGGCCAACAGCGCGCGCCGACACCGCCCGGCGGCGGTCGAGAGCGACTCCGCCGAGCAGCACCCGCGCCGACTCCGCACCGGCGGCCCGGCCGTCGTCGACCAGGCCGGTCCGCTCGCCGAGGCGCCCGTCCGGGCCGCCGCCACGGGTACGCAGGTGGTCGCGCCGGTACCGGTCTCCGGCGCGCTCTCGCTGGTCAAGTCGCTGGAGGCGCTCGGGGTCGAGGTCGCCTTCGGCATCCCGGGCGGGGCGATCCTGCCGGCGTACGACCCGATCTACGACTCGTCGATGCGGCACATCCTGGTCCGGCACGAGCAGGGGGCCGGGCACGCCGCGACCGGGTACGCGCAGGCGACCGGCAAGGTGGGCGTCTGCATCGCCACCTCCGGTCCCGGCGCGACCAACCTGGTGACGCCGATCGCGGACGCGTACATGGACTCGGTGCCGATCGTGGCGATCACCGGTCAGGTCGCGCGGCCGTCGATCGGTTCGGACGCCTTCCAGGAGGCCGACATCCAGGGCATCACCCTGCCGATCACCAAGCACAACTTCCTGGTCCAGAACGCCGAGGAGATCCCGCGGATCCTGGCCGAGGCGTTCCACCTGGCCGCCACCGGCCGGCCCGGCCCGGTGCTGGTCGACATTCCCAAGGACGTCCTGCAGGCGCAGACGACCTTCAGTTGGCCGCCGGCCCTGGAGCTGCCCGGCTACCGGCCGACCCTGCACCCGCACGGCAAGCAGATCCGCGAGGCGGCCCGGCTGATGACCACCGCCCGGCGTCCCGTGCTGTACGTCGGCGGCGGGGTGCTCAAGGCCGGCGCCACCGAAGGGCTGCGCAAGCTGGCCGAGCTGACCGGGATCCCGGTGGTCACCACGCTGATGGCCCGGGGTGCCTTCCCGGACTCGCACCCGCAGCACCTGGGGATGCCGGGCATGCACGGCACCGTCGCGGCGGTCTACGGACTGCAGAAGTCGGACCTGATCGTGGCGCTCGGGGCCAGGTTCGACGACCGGGTCACCGGCCGGCTGGACTCGTTCGCCCCGGGGGCGGCGATCGTGCACGCCGACATCGACCCGGCCGAGATCGGCAAGAACCGGGCGGCGGACGTGCCGATCGTCGGCGACGCCCGGTACGTCATCGACGAGCTGATCGAGGCGGTCCGGGCGGCCACCGCCGGGCAGCCCGGTGGGGCCGCCGACCGGACCGACTGGTGGGCGCAGCTCGACGACCTGCGGGGCCGTTACCCGCTCGGCTACGACGAGCCGACCGACGGCACCCTCGCCCCGCAGTACGTCATCGAGCGGCTCGGCGCGATCGTCGGCCCGGACGCGGTCTACGCGGCCGGGGTCGGTCAGCACCAGATGTGGGCCTCCCAGTTCATCTCCTACGAGAAGCCGTACACCTGGCTGAACTCCGGTGGCCTCGGCACCATGGGGTACGCGGTGCCGGCGGCGATGGGCGCCAAGGTCGGCAAGCCGGAGACCACGGTCTGGGCGATCGATGGCGACGGCTGCTTCCAGATGACCAACCAGGAGCTGGCCACCTGTGCCCTGGAAGGGATCCCGATCAAGATCGCCCTGATCAACAACGGCAACCTGGGCATGGTCCGGCAGTGGCAGACGCTCTTCTACGGCGAGCGCTACTCCAATACCGAACTCGGTACGCACAAGCACCGGATCCCGGACTTCGTCAAGCTCGCCGAGGCGCTCGGCTGCGTCGGACTGCGCTGCGAGAGCAAGGCCGACGTGGACAAGACGATCCGGGCCGCGATGGAGATCAACGACGCGCCGGTGGTGATCGACTTCGTGGTCGGCAAGGACGCCATGGTGTGGCCGATGGTCGCCGCCGGCACCAGCAACGACGAGATCATGTTCGCCCGGGGGGTCCGCCCCGCCTTCGACGACGACGAGCTGTGAGGGCTGCGTAGAGATGAGCAAGCACACGCTATCCGTGCTGGTGGAGAACAAGCCCGGGGTGCTGGCCCGGGTGAGCGGCCTGTTCTCCCGGCGTGGGTTCAACATCGACTCACTCGCGGTCGGGGAGACCGAGAACCCGGAGGTCTCCCGGATCACCATCGTGGTCAACGCCGAGACCTCGCCGCTGGAGCAGGTCACCAAGCAGCTCAACAAGCTGGTCAACGTACTCAAGATCGTGGAGCTGGACCCGGACGTCTCGGTGGCCCGGGAGCTGCTGCTGGTCAAGGTCCGGGCCGACCGGGTCCAGCGGACCCAGGTGCTGGAGACGGTGAACCTGTTCCGGGCCCGGGTGGTCGACGTCGCACCGGACACCCTCACCATCGAGGCGACCGGTACCGCTGACAAGCTGGACGCGCTGCTGCGTGATCTCGAACCGTTCGGAATCAAGGAGATGGTGCAGTCGGGTCTGGTGGCCATCGGGCGGGGTTCCCGGTCGATCACCACCGGCGCGGCGCTGCGGGCGGCCTGAGGCGGCCCGGCACCGACAGAAGACCAGGACCGCACCGACATCAACAACGGCGGCCGGGCCGGCCGCCGCACGAAAGGAAAGTCATGACCGCTGAGGTGTTCTACGACGACGACGCCGACCTGGCGCTCATCCAGAGCAAGAAGGTCGCGGTGCTCGGCTACGGCAGCCAGGGCCACGCCCACGCGCTGTCGCTGCGCGACTCCGGCGTCGACGTGGTGATCGGCCTGCCGGAGGGCTCGAAGAGCCGGGCCAAGGCCCAGGAGCAGGGGCTGCGGGTCGCCACCCCGGCCGAGGCGTCGGCCGAGGCCGACGTGATCATGGTGCTGGCGCCGGACACCGCGCAGCGCTCGCTCTACGCCGAGGCGATCGCGCCGAACCTGACCGCCGGCAAGGCGCTCTTCTTCGGCCACGGCCTCAACATCCGGTACGGCTTCATCACGCCCCCGGCCGACGTGGACGTGGCGATGGTCGCCCCGAAGGGCCCCGGTCACCTGGTCCGCCGCCAGTACGTCGACGGCAAGGGCGTGCCGTGTCTGGTCGCCGTGGAGCAGGACGCCACCGGTACGGCGTTCCCGCTCGCCCTGGCGTACACCAAGGCGATCGGTGGCACCCGGGCCGGGGCGATCCGGACCACCTTCAAGGAGGAGACCGAGACCGACCTCTTCGGTGAGCAGGCGGTGCTCTGCGGTGGTGCCGCGGCGCTGGTGCAGACCGGGTTCGAGGTGCTCACCGAGGCCGGCTACGCCCCGGAGATCGCCTACTTCGAGTGCCTGCACGAGCTGAAGCTCATTGTCGACCTGATGTACGAGGGCGGCATCGCCCGGATGCGGTACAGCGTCTCCGACACCGCCGAGTACGGCGACTACTCGCGTGGCCCGCGGGTGGTCGACGCCCGGGTCAAGGAGGAGATGCGGAAGATCCTCGCCGAGGTGCAGTCGGGTGAGTTCGCCCGCGAGTGGATCGCCGAGGACGACGCCGGCCGGCCCAACTTCACCAAGTGGCGGGCCGAGGGCGCGGCGCACCCGATCGAGGAGACCGGGCGCAAGCTGCGCGGCATGATGAGCTGGGTCGACCGGCCGATCACCGAGACGGCCTGATTCCACCGACGGCGTCGCGGCGGTCACCCCGCCCACCGCGCCGGCCGACGAGCGGCTCCCCGGCGGTCATCCCGCCGGCCCGAGCCGCCCGGCGGTGATCCCGCACGGCGGTCATCCCGCCGCTGCGCGCCATTCGACGGCGGCGTTCCATCGGCGGTCACCCCGCCCGGGAACGCCGCCGTCGGCGTCACCCGGTGCGGGAAGGGGATCTTTGTTACCGGGGCACCGATGATCGGGTTTCCGGATCATTGCGATCAGAAGTCCGGTCACCGTCGCGGATGTCGTGGCCAGGAAATGGTCGGCGGTTACGCGCCGTGAATGCGTCCGCTCGGGTACTGTCGCCGCATGCGACTGGAGCAATCGCACCGTACCGAGCGTTTCGGCGCCGTTCGCATCCACGAACTTCAACGCGTCATACAGTTGGACTCGGGAGATGCCAGGGGTGCTGCCGGCGACGGCATCGTCTCGCAGGAGGCGCTGCGCGCGATCGAACGGCGAATGGTGATCGTCATTCCCTGCATGAATGAGACACGCAGAGTAATCGAAGGCGTGCTCTCGGGGATACCGCACGACTGCCTGATCGTGCTCGTCTCGAACAGTGCCCGACATCCGGTGGACCGTTACGAGATCGAGGCGCAGACCCTGGAGCAGTACTGCCGGGCGACCGAGCGTCCGGCGATCATCGTGCACCAGCGCGACCCCGGGGTCGCCGCCGCGTTCAAGGCGGCCGGCATGCCGGAGCTGATCGGCGACGACGGGCTGGTCCGGACCGGCAAGGGCGAGGCCATGCTGATCGGCATGGCGGTCGCCGCGCTGACCGGCCGCGACTACCTGGGCTACATCGACGCGGACAACTACGTGCCGGGTGCGGTGCACGAGTACGTCAAGGTCTACGCCGCCGGCCTGCACCTGGCCGCCAACCCGTACGCGATGGTCCGGATCTCCTGGCACTCCAAGCCGAAGCTGCGCGACGGGCGACTCTTCTTCAGCCGGCGCGGCCGCAGCTCCGAGATCACCAACGAGTTCCTCAACCGGCTGGTGGCCGAGTACTCCGGCTTCGGCACCGAGGTGATCGCGACCGGCAACGCGGGTGAACACGCGCTCAGTCTCGACCTGGGACTGCGGATGCGGCTGGCCGGTGGATTCGCGGTGGAACCGTTCGAGTTCGTGGAACTGTTCGAGCAGTTCGGCGGCGTACTCGACACCGCCCATCCGGAGGTCATGGCGAGTTCGGTGCCGGTGCTGCAGATCGAGACCCGCAATCCCCACTTCCACGACAACAAGGGGGAGGACCACGTCCAGGGCATGCGGATGCAGGCGTTGAACGTGCTCTACCACTCGCCGGTGTCGTTGCCGCCGGTCCGGCAGGCGATCCTGGACTTCATGGTCGCGCAGAACGCCGTCGCGCCCGGCGAGGAACCACCCCGGGAGCGGATCTATCCGCCGGTCGGCTCACTCGCCTTCGACCTGCTGCGCGACGGCCTCGAGAGCGAGGCCGAGACGTTCCGCCAACTCGGTGTCGCCCCGCTCGGGGCCCGGCCGCTACCCCGTCCGACGCTGCCGGAGCCGGCGGTCGTACCGACGGCGTGAGGACCGGCCGGGCCGGTGGACGGCGTCACCCTCGTCGCTGTGAGGGCACTCACGCGGGTCCACGGAGCACGGTACGCAGCAGGACGCCTACGATCGGGCGGTAGGTGCGTCCGAACCGTAGGGACGACCCGTTTGGCGGAGTTCGGGACGCAGTGCGGCGCCCAACCCGCCGGTCTGCACGTTCACCTCGCCCGGACGACACATACGAGGACCGATGACTCCTGTCGTACTGATCGCTGAAGAGCTCGCCCCCGCCGCCCTCGACGTGCTCGCGCACGACTTCGACGTACGTCACGTCGACGGCACCGACCGACCGGCCCTGCTCTCCGCGCTCGCCGAGGCCGACGCGGTCATCGTGCGCAGCGCCACCCAGATCGACGCCGAGGCGGTCGCCGCCGCACCCCGGCTCAAGGTGGTCGCCCGGGCCGGGGTGGGGCTGGACAACGTCGAGGTCGCCGCCGCCACCGCCCGTGGCGTGATGGTGGTCAACGCACCGACCTCGAACATCGTCTCCGCCGCCGAGCAGGCCGTCGCACTGCTGCTCGCGGTGGCCCGCAACACCGCCAGCGCCAGCGGCGCGCTGAAGGCGGGGGAGTGGAAGCGGTCCAAGTACACCGGGGTCGAGATCCAGGGCAAGACCGTCGGGGTGGTCGGCCTCGGCCGGATCGGTGTGCTCTTCGCCCAGCGGATGGCCGCCTTCGGCACCCGGCTGATCGCGTACGACCCGTACGTGCAGCCGGCGCGCGCGGCCCAGCTCGGCGTCCGGCTGGTCGGGCTGGAGGAGCTGCTCCGGGAGAGCGACTTCATCTCGATCCACCTGCCGAAGACCCCGGAGACGGTCGGTCTGATCGGTGAGAAGGAACTGGCGCTGGTCAAGCCCGAGGTGCGGATCGTCAACGCGGCACGCGGCGGTCTGGTCGACGAGCAGGCGCTCGCCGACGCGATCGCGGAGGGCCGGGTCGCCGGCGCGGGCATCGACGTCTACGCCAAGGAGCCGTGCACCGCCTCGCCGCTGTTCGCCTTCGACAACGTGGTGGCGACCCCGCACCTGGGTGCCTCCACCGCCGAGGCGCAGGACAAGGCCGGCCTGGCGGTGGCGAAGAGCGTGAAGCTCGCACTGCAGGGCGAGTTCGTGCCGGACGCGGTGAACGTGCAGGCTGGCGGGGTTGTCGCCGAGGACGTCCGGCCGCTGCTGCCGCTGGCCGAGAAACTGGGCAAGGTCTTCACCGCGGTCGCCGGCGGGGTCGCCGCGAGCGTGACCGTCGAGGTACGCGGCGAGGTCGTCGCCAACGACGTCTCGGTGCTCAAGCTGGCCGCGACCAAGGGGCTGTTCACCTCGGTCGTCGAGGAGCAGGTGACGTACGTCAACGCGCCGCTGCTGGCCGCCGACCGTGGGGTCACGGTGGAACTGACCACCCAGCCGGAGACCACCGAGCACAGCAACCTGGTGACGCTGCACGGCGCGCTGCCGGACGGCCGGACCGTACGGGTCTCCGGCACGGTGGTGCACAGCGGCAACCGCGACGCCGTCCGGCTGACCGAGGTGGACGGTTTCGACCTGGAGTTGGGCGCCGAGGGCATCCTGCTCTTCTTCCGCTACGCGGACCGTCCCGGTGTGGTCGGCACCGTCGGCTCGATCCTGGGCGAGGCGGGTGTCAACATCGCCGCGATGCAGGTGGCCCGGCGGGAGGCCGGCGGTGAGGCGCTGATGACGATCACCGTGGACTCGGCGGTCGGCGCGGACCTGCTCAGCTCGGCCGCCGACTCGATCGGTGCGGTCGCGAGCGCGGCGGACCTGCGCGAAGAGGTGTGACGGGGAGACCCGGTCGAGAACGTCGGACGCCCTCGGCCGCCCCCCCGCCCGCGG
>NZ_JBDPLT010000062.1:0-43773 GCF_039871775.1 Plantactinospora sp. B5E13 | reverse complement strand
GCACCGTCCCGGCGGTGTCCGGTGCCGGGACGGTGCCGCGCGGCCGCCCGTCCCCGGCGGCGTCGGGCGGTGAACCGCAGGGGGCGGCGATTCCGCCGCCCCCTGGTCACGCCGCTGTCGGCACGGTGAGGATCTCGGCTCCCTCGTCGGTGATGGCGATCGTGTGCTCACTGTGCGCGGTCCGGCAGCCGGTCGCGCTCCGCAGGGTCCAGCCGTCGGCGTCGGTGACGAGCTTGGCGGTGTCCGCCATGACCCACGGCTCCAGCGCCAGCAGCAACCCGGGGCGCAGCCGGTAGCCGCGACCGGGCTGACCGGTGTTCGAGATGTGCGGGTCCTGGTGCATCGTCGATCCGACGCCGTGACCGCCGAACTCGGTGTTGACCGAATATCCCGCCTCGCGGAGGACCGTGCCGATGGCGTGGGAGATGTCGCCGGTCCGGGCCCCCGGCCCGGCCGCGGCGATCCCGGCCCGCAACGCGCGCTCGGTCGCGTTGATCAGCGCGACGCTCTCCGCCGGGCGCGCGTCGCCCACGATGAAGCTGACGGCGGAGTCGGCGACAACGCCACCCTTGGCGACGGCGAGGTCGAGCGTCAGCAGGTCGCCGTCGGCGAGTGCGTAGTCGTGGGGCCGGCCGTGGAGTACGGCGTCGTTGACCGAGGTGCAGATGTAGTGGCCGAACGGCCCACGTCCGAAGGACGGCTCGTAGTCGACGTAACAGGACTGCGCCCCGGCCTTGATGATCATCGACTGGGCCCAACGGTCGATGTCCAGGAGGTTGGTGCCCACCCCGCAGCGGGTCCTCAGCGTCTGCAGGATGTCGGCGACCAGGGCGCCCGCCGCCCTGGCTCGGGGTAGTTCGCTCGGGTTCAGGATCTCGATCATGCGACGCCCACTCGGTCGGCCAATAAATATCCCGGCCATATTATCCCGGTACTACAATCGGCGTCATGGTCAGGTTGCCGCTCACCGCCGCCGAGGTCGAGCGCGGGCAGCGCCTCGGCGCCCTCCTGCGCCGCGCCCGGGGGGAGCGTTCGATGCTCGGCACCGCGCTGGCCGCGGGCGTCTCACCGGAGACCCTTCGGAAGATCGAGTCCGGTCGGGTCGCCACCCCGGCCTTCCCGACCATCGCGGCGATCGCCGACGTCCTCGGCCTCTCCCTCGACGCGGTGTGGTCGGAGATCAACCGACCGGAGGGCCGGGTCGACTTCGCCGCGTCGGGCCACAACCCGGCGCAGCGGTTGGCCTCCTGAGCACCGGATCCACCATCTGCCCCGCGACACCGCTGGCCACCGTGCCGCTACCGGTGACGACGCTTCCGGCCCGGGGTGCCGTGGCTGGCCGGTTTCCCACCGCGCGTCCGTGACGCCGTACCGGACCGGGTCGCGGCGGACCGGGTTGACGCCTGCGCGGCAGCGGCCGACCAGTGTGTCGGGCGGGTCAGCGCCGGCGGCAGGCCGGTGCGGGCATCGCCCCGGGCCGCGTCGAGCTGGGACTGGCTCAGGAAGATGCTTCCGGTCAGGTCGGCGCCGCGCAGGTCGGCGCCGCGCAGGTCCGCCCCGGTCAGGTCGGCCAGGTGCAGGTTCGCGCCGCGCAGGTCCGCCCCGATCAGGTACGCCCCACGCAGGTTGCCGCCGCGCAGGTCGACCCGGCGCAGGTCGGCTCCGATCAGGTCGGCGCCCCGTCGGTCGGGGCCGGACCGACCAGCGCCGCCGCGGACGAGTTCACTGGTCCGGACCAGCAGGGGGTTGACGTACCGGCGGTGGTCGTCGACGTCGACGGCGACCAGGAGGTCCGGCCCGCCCCGGGTGAGGGCCACGATCTGGTCCCGGGCCCTCCCGAGTTCGTCCGCCAGGCCGTCACCGGGCGGCAGCGCCCCGGTCAGGGCCAGCGCCTCGGTCAGGTAGTAGAGCAACTCGTGCAGGTGCCGCATGACCGGGAAGACCGCGAACATCGGTCCGGCGAGCGCCGGCTCGTCCCGCCAGTTGCGTCCGCCGAAGGTCACCTGGGTGACCTGCTGCCCGGCTCCGAGGCAGTCGAAGACGGTACATCCGGCGAAACCCCGGTCCCGCAGCTGCGTGTGGATGCCGCACCCGAAGTCGTCGCCGAGATTGGGGCAGGCCCGGCCAGCGGGCTTGTCGATGGCGAAGTCGGCCGAGGCGGCGAAGGCGGGCACCACGCAGCAGAGCCCGGCGCAGCGGGCGCAGTCGGCCCGCAGCCCGGCCCGACCGTCGGCCGGGTCGGGCTGGTCGGGCTGGTCACCGCTCCGGCCCAGGCGCAGGTTGACCGGGACGCCGGTTTCGCCGCACCCGGCGGTTGCCGCGTTCTCCGCGCTCACGATGCCGCTCCCCCGTTCCCCGCCGCCCCCGGTGGGCGGGCTGAGCTGGGACAAAGGGTACCGGCCGGACGACCACGCGGCCCAGGGCGGAAAGATTCGGGTGATCCACTTCTACCGGCCAACCCGCATTCATCCCCGACCTCTACCGTCCGATCGATTCTCCACCCTGACGAGATGAGGAACGATGGGAGTTTTCAAGCGGGTCGGTGTCGGCGCCGCGGTCGCCGCCCTGGCGGTCACCCTGCCGGCCGCGGCGTCGGCCGCGAACCGGGGTGACTGGGGGCGCGCCGAACTGGTGAAGTTCGCCGTGCTGCCGGCCGAGACCTACGTGCCGGGGAGCGAACCGGCCGGGTCGCTGCTCGGCACCGCGCCGGTCAACGGGATCGCCGCCCCCTTCGCCGACCAGCCGGTCCAGGGCTTCAGCGGCGTCCTGCGCAACAGCGACGGCACGTTCGACGTGCTCTCCGACAACGGGTTCGGCAACAAGGCGAACAGCGCGGACTTCCTGCTACGTATCCAGCGGGTCGCGCCGGACTTCGGTACCGGCCGGATCGACGTGGTGGGCGGGCTCAACCTCACCGACCCGAACGGCCGCGTACCGTTCCCGCTGACCCGGCCGGACCGGGTGCTGACCGGCGCCGACTTCGACGTCGAGTCGATCACGCGTACGGCGGACGGGACGTACTGGATCGGTGACGAGTTCGGCCCGTACCTGCTGCACTTCGACCGGGCCGGCCGGCTGCTGGACGCACCGGTGCCGCTGCCCGGGGTGTTCGCACCGGAGAACCCGGACCGGGGTACGACGCCGGCCAACCTGAACAGCAGCAAGGGCTTCGAGGGCATGGCGCAGTCCCCCGACGGCCGCTTCCTCTACCCGCTGCTGGAAGGGACGGTCGCCGGTGACCCGGCCGGTGCGTTGCGGTTCAACGAGTTCGACCTGACCAGGGGGGCGTACACGGGTCGGCGCTGGACGTACCAGTTGGACGCGCCGGGCAACGCGATCGGTGACGCCATCGCCGTCGACCGGGACCGTTTCCTGGTCATCGAGCGGGACAACGGCGAGGGCGCCACGGCGGTGACGAAGAAGATCTACCTCGCCGACCGGCGGGACCGGAACCGGGACGGCCAACTGGACAAGACCCTGGTGGCCGACCTGATGGACATCAGCAACCCGAAGCGGATCGGCGGCTTCGAGCGGCGGTTCACGTTCCCGTTCCAGACCATCGAGGACGTGGTCGTCCTCGACGACCGCACCATCGCGGTGCTCAACGACAACAACTTCCCATCCTCGGCCGGTCGTACGCCGGGCGTGGCGGACAACAACGAGTTCATCGTGCTGAGGTTGGACCGTGGCCTCGACGCGGACAAGCGGATCCTGGACCGCCGCTGACCCGCCGACCGCAGCGGCGGTGGCGCCTGCTTCCGCGTCACCGCCGCTGCGCTGTCTCAGCCGCCCTGTCCGGCCGGCTGCGGCTCGGGCTCGGCGGCCGGCAGCGGCTCGCCGGTCTCGAGCAGCGTCTTCAGGCTGGAGAGCAGTTCGGACCAACCGCCGCCGACGCTGTCGAGCAACGCGCTGTCGGGCGCGAAGCCCTCGTGTACGACGGTCAGCCGGACCACCTCGCCACGCGGCTCGATCTCGAACCGGATCCGGGTCCGCGGCTCCTCGGCCAGTTTGGCGACCTCGGCCGGATCCATCTCGTACGCCGCGGCGAACTCGGGCGTGAAGCTGTGCCAGGTGTAGGAGAGCAGCCGGTGCGGTTCGGACTCGAGGACCACCTGGGCCGGGTCGGCGATCCGCGCGCCGTTCGGCAGCACCCAGACCACCGGTGAACCGACCTGCCAGTCGGATTCGAAGGTCACCCCCCAGTACCGCGTGGTGAACGCGGGATCGGTCAACGCCTGCCAGAGGCGTTCCGGGGTGGTCCGGATGAAGCTCGTGTGGACGAATTCGCGGGTGTCCATGGGCGTCTGCTCCAATGCTCGTTTGAGGTCGGCGAGGGCGGTGACCCGCCCGCGCTCGTACCGCTGGATCCAGCGGTCGGCGATGGCGTTGATCGGCTCCGCGTTGAGGTAGTGCAACTTCTCCCGGCCACGCCACCGCGTGGTGATCAGGTTCGCCGCCTCCAACACGGCCAGGTGCTTGCTCACGGACTGCCGGGTCGACGCCCTGCCGGCGCAGAGTTCACGCAGGCTCTGCCCGTTACGGGCGTTGAGGTCGTCGAGCAGTTGCCGTCGGGTGGCGTCGCCGAGTGCCCGGAAGACCGCGTCCATGCTCTCGTTTCCGGTGTGCACCCGTGCCCCCTCGGTCCGCCCTGACGCAAACATGCAACCAGTTGGCTGCCTGTCGGGCAGAATAGGCAGCCAACTGGTTGCATGTCAACGCCGGGCCCTCGGGGTCAGCCGGGCAGGGTCAGACCGCCGATCGGCGCCAGCACCTCGCCGGTGTAGTACGACGAGAGCTGGTCACTGGCGAAGAAGACGTACGACGGCGCGATCTCGTCCGGCTGTGCCGCCCGCCCCATCGGCACCTGCTGGCCGAACTCCTGCACCTTGTCGGCGGGGAAGGTGGCCGGGATCAGTGGAGTCCAGACCGGGCCCGGCGCCACGCAGTTCACCCGGATCCGCTTCTTGATCAGCGACTGTGCCATCGAGTAGGTGAACGCGATGATCGCGCCCTTGGTCGCCGAGTAGTCGATCAGGTGGTCGTTGCCCTTGAGCCCGTTTATCGAGGCGGTGTTGATGATCGCCGAGTTCTCCGGCAGGTGGTCGAGGGCGGCCCTGGTCACCCGGTAGTAGCTGTGGATGTTCACCGCGAAGGTGTGCTGCCACTGCTCCTCGGAGATCTCGGTCAGCGAGTCCGCGGTCCGCTGGTAGGCGACGTTGTTCACCAGCAGGTCCAGGCCACCCAGCTCCGCCACGGTCTGCGTCACGACCTCCCGGCAGTGCTCCGCCCGGGCCAGGTCGCCGGGAAGCAGTACGCAGCGACGACCGGCCGCCTCCACCAGCTTCGCGGTCTCCCGGGCGTCCTCGTGTTCGGTGAGGTAGGCGATCGCCACGTCGGCGCCCTCCTTGGCGAACGCGACCGCCACCGCCCGGCCGATCCCGGAGTCGCCGCCGGTCACCAGCGCGCGGCGACCACGCAGCAGGTCGCGGCCGGTGTAGTCGGCCATCCGGTCCCGGGGACTCGGCGCCATCTCGTCCGACTCGCCCGGATACGGCTGCTCCTGAGGTGACGGTCGGGGCATATCGTCGAAAGAGTTCATTTCCCGCCGGTACCCGAGGTCTGCCCCGGACAAACGGCCGGTGACGCCGGCCGGATGCACCCGTCGGCCGGCGAGCAGGACGCGTGACCGTCAGCCGGCTGACCGGAGCACGGACGACCCGGTCGCGGATCAGTCGGCGAGCAGGTCACGGACGGCGTACTCGGCCGCCGGTCCGGGCTGCACCACCGCCCGGACCGGCGCACAACCGCCCGGACAGCTCAGGCGACCGCCTCGCGGGCCCGTACCGGGTCGTCGGCGTACAACGCCAGCCGGGCCAGCCGTTCGCAGTCCGGGTACGACCGCTGCGCGAGCGCGGCCCGGACCCGGGGCAGTGCCCGACCCGACATCGACAGGCTGGTGACCCCGAGCCCGACCAGCACCGGAGCCAGCAGCGGGTCGGCCGCTGCCTCACCGCAGACCCCGACCGGCTTGCCCGCCGCCCGGCCGGCCGCGCCGACCTCGGCGATCAGCCGGAGCAGCGCCGGCTGCCACGGATCGAGCAGGTCGGCCAGGACCCCGCTCTGCCGGTCCGCCGCGAAGGTGTACTGGCTCAGGTCGTTGGTGCCGATGCTGAGGAAGTCGACCTCCTCCAACAGCTGCCCGGCGCGTAGCGCGGCGGCCGGCACCTCGATCATCACCCCGGCCCGGGGCAGCCCGGCGGCGTACACCGCGGCGGCGAACTCGGCCGCCTCGGCCCGGGTGGCGACCATCGGCGCCATCACCGAGACCTCCGCCCCGGTCCGCCGCGCCGCCTCGGCGATCGCGGCCAGCTGGGTACGCAGCAGTTCGGGCCGTTGCCGGGCCAGCCGCAACCCGCGTACGCCGAGCGCCGGATTGGGCTCGTCCGGCTGGTTCAGGAACGACAGCGGCTTGTCCGCGCCCGCGTCGAGGGTACGGATCACCACCCGCCGCCCGGGCAGCTCGGCGAAGACCCGCCGGTACGCCTCGGCCTGCTCAGCCAGCCCCGGTTCCCGGCTCCGGTCGAGGAAGAGCAGTTCGGTGCGGAACAGCCCGATCCCCTCCGCCCCGGCGACGGCGGCCAGGTCCCGGGCCGAGCCGATGTTGCCGAGCAGGGCGACCGGACGCCCGTCCGCGGTACGCCCCGGGCCGGTGACCTCGACCGCCTCGGCGAGACGCGCCCGGTCGGCCGTTTCGGCGGCGGTCACCTCGGCCGGGTCGACGCCGACCCGGACCACGCCGGTGCCGCCGTCGACCAGCACGACCGTCCCCTCCGACAGCTCCCGTACGGCCGGACAGGCGACCACCGCCGGCAGCCCGAGCGCCCGGGCCAGGATCGCGGTGTGGCTGGTCGGCCCGCCCTCCTCGGTCACCAGTGCGGCGACCTGCTCCGGGTCGAGGTCGACGGTGTCGGCCGGAGCCAGGTCCCGGGCAGTGAGTACGTACCGGTGTCCGGGGGACGGTACCCCGGGCATCGGTCGGCCGAGGCAGACCGCGACCGCCCGGTTGCGCAGGTCGTCGAGGTCGGCGACCCGCTCGGCCAGATAGCCGCCGGCCGCCTCGAACGCCGTACGGTGGCCGGCGAAGGCCGCGTCGACGGCGTGCGGGGCGTCCAGCCCGGCACCGACCTGGTCCCGGACGGTGTCCCGGAGCACCGGGTCGTCGGCCATCATGGCCTGGGCCCGGAGCACGTCGACCAGGGTTCGCTCGGTGGCCCGGTCGGCCCGGCGGGTCAGCTCGGCGACCACCTCGGCCAGGGCCGCCACCGCCCGGTCGGCCTCGACGGCCGGCTCGGTCACCGGCGTCGGTTCGGGCAGCGCCGGCACCTCGGCGACCCGGAGCACCGGGCCGCCGGCCAACCCCGGACTGACCCCGATCCCCCGCAACGATCCCGGGACCGCCGGATCGGATACCGGACCGGCCGGACCGATGGCCGGATCGATGGTCGGATCGATGGCCGGCTCGGCCAGGGGCGGCGCGGCCGGATCGATGGCCGGCTCGGCCGGGCTCAGGGGCGGCGCGGCCGGGTCAGGCATCGGCGGGCTCCTCGGCGTCCAGGTCTCGGGCCAGCAGGTCGGCGAGGGTGTCCAGGGCGACCTCGGCGCCCTGGCCCTCGGCCTCGATGACCACCTCGGTGCCCCGCCGGGCGCCGAGGGAGAGGACCGAGAGCATGCTGTGCGCCGGCACCGGTCGCTTGTCGCCGGTCCGGATGGTCACCGGGACCGGGGCCGCGGCGGCGGCCGCGACGAACAGCGCCGCCGGCCGGGCGTGCAGACCGCTGGCGGAACCGATGGTGACCGTACGGGTAGCCATGGTGCCCCCTTTCAGGGCTCGATGGTGACCTTGATGGCCTCGCCCCGGGCGACCACGCCGAAGGCGTCGATCGCCTGGTCCAGCGGAAGCCGGTGGGTGATCAGGTCGGCGACCGGCACCGCGCCGGTGGCGACCAGCCGGAGCGCCTCGGCGTTGTGCGCGGGGCTGGAGCCGTTGGCGCCGACGATGGTCAGTTCGCGGTAGTGCACCAGGTTCGAGTCGACGGAGACGACCGGGTTGTCCTTCGGCAGCCCGCCGAAGAAGCTGATCCGGCCCTGCCGGGCGGCCATCTGCACGGCCTGCTCCTGGGCCGCTCCCGAGGCCGCCGCCGTGATGATCACGTCGGCGCCGCGTCCGTCGGTGAGCTTGAGGATCTCGTCGACCGGGTCGACCTCGGCGGCGCAGATCGCCGCGTCCGGGTGCACCAGCGCGGCGGCCATCTCCAGCCGTTCCCGGTTCAGTTCGACCAGGAAGACCCGCGCGGCGCCGCGGGCCCGGGCCAGCCGGACGTGCAGGCAGCCGATCGGTCCGGAGCCGACCACCACGACGTCGTCGCCGGTGCCGACCCGGGCCAGTTCCTGCCCGTTGAGGACACAGGCGAGCGGCTCGGCCACCGACGCCTCGGCGTACCCGACGCCGTCCGGGATCCGGTTCAGTCCGTCGACCGCCAGCACCTTCGCCGGTACGACCAGGTACTGCGCGAACCCGCCCTCGTAGTGGTAACCCATCGACTCCTGGTTGGGGCAGACGGTCAGCCGGCCACGCGTGCACTCGGCGCAGGTGCCGCACGGGATCGCGGCGATCACCTGCACCCGGTCTCCCGGTGCCCAGCCGGTCACCTCGGCGCCGGTCTGCACCACCTCGCCGGCAATCTCGTGGCCCATCACCCGGGGCGGCCGGATGTGGTGGTGCCCGAACTTGGAGATCTTGACGTCGGTGCCGCAGGTCGAGCAGTTGCGTACCCGGATCTTGACGTCACCCGGGCCCGGGGTCGGCTCCGGGACGTCCTCGATGCGGACGTCGGCGGGGGCGTGGAATCGAACGGCCTTCATGCTGTGCTGTCCTCCCGCGCCGACGCGAGCAGCGTCAGCACCTCGTCGGGGTCGGTGGCCTCGCGCAGCGCGCGGGCCCGGTCGGGGTCGAGCAGGATCTCGGCGAGGGCGGCCAGCAGTTCGACGTGTCCGTCGCCCCGGGCCGCGATCGCCACGCAGACGGTGACGGGCTGGCCGCCCCAGTCCACCGGGGCGGGAAACCGGAGCACCGCGAGCGCGTCCCGGTGCACCAGCTCCTTGCCGGCGAGGGTGCCGTGTGGGATGGCCACCCCCTCGCCGACGTACGTCGAGACGGAACGCTCCCGGGCGAGCATCGCGGCGACGTACGCCGGGTCGACCGCGCCGGTCTCGGCCAGCACCTCTCCGCAGCGTCGGATGGCGGTGTCCCGGTCGGCGGCGGTCTCGGTCAGTCGGATCGCCCGCCGGTCGAGCAGGTCGGCGTCAACCACGGACCTCGTCGCCCTTCTCGATCGCCCGGACCACCGCGGTCACCGCCGGGTCGCCGAGGAAGACCTGGAACGGTACGACGACCTTGTCCGGCGCAGAGGCCCTGGCCCGTTCGGCGAGTCCGCTGTGGGTGATCACTACGTCGGCGTCGGCCGGGATGGAGTTGACCGGGGTGTGTTCCACGGTGACCGAGAACTTCTTGAGCTGCCGGCGGAGTTGGCTGGCGAGCATGACACTGCTGCCCATTCCGGCGTCGCAGGCGACCACGACCTTGTGGATGTCCCTACCGTTGATGCTGCCCATGGTGGTCCCTTTCTGGTTGGTCGGGTGGACTGGTCGGCCGGTCAGCGATCGACCCCGGCCGACGTGCCGGAGCGTGGTCCGGCACCGGCTGACGCGTCCGGCTCCGCTGCGGCCGGGGCCGCCGGGACGCCGTCCGCCGACGGGGCGTGGGCGACAATGGCCGTGCCGTCCGGGCTGTCCGTCGACCCGGCCGCGACGACGGCTTCGGCCCGGTCGCCGTTGCGCCGGCCGAAGCCGAGCAGCGCGGCGGCGACCACGAACGACACCCCGGTGGCGATCAGGATCCCGAGCGCCATGCCGAACCAGCCACCTCTCGGGGTGACCGCCGCGTAGGCGAAGATGCTGCCGGGCGACGGGGTGGCGACCAGTCCGGCCCCGGTGACCATGAAGGTGCCGACGCCGGCGGCGCCGCCGGCGATCATCGCCAGGATCAGCCGCGGCTTCATCAGCACGTACGGGAAGTAGATCTCGTGGATGCCGCCGAGGAAGTGGATGACGCCGGCGGCCGGCACACTCGGCCGCAGCGACCGTGGTCCGAAGAGGAGGAACGCGAGCAGCAGGCCGAGGCCAGGTCCCGGATTCGACTCGATCATGAACAGGACGGACCGGCCGGTCTCCTGCGCCTGGGCGACCGCCAGCGGCGACAGTACGCCGTGGTTGATCGCGTTGTTCAGGAACAGCACCTTGGCCGGCTCGACCAGCACCGAGGCGACCGGCAGCAGGTTGTGCCCGATCAGCCAGTCCACCCCGCTGCCCGCCCAGTCGCTGAGCCGGCCGACCACCGGGCCGACCACCCAGACGCCGACCAGGGCCATGCCACCGCCGATGATCCCGGCGGAGAAGTTGTCGACAAGCATCTCGAAGCCGGGTCGGATCCGGTCCTGGACCAGGTTGTCGAAGAGTTTGAGCAGGTACGCCGTCAGTGGGCCGATGGCCATGGCGCCGAGGAACATCGGGATGTCGGCGCCGACGATGATGCCGACCGTGGCCACCGCGCCGACGACGGCGCCGCGCTGGCCGTGCACGATCCGGCCGCCGGTGTAGCCGATCAGGATCGGCAGCAGGCTGAAGATCATCGGGTCGACGAGTGCGGCCAGGTGCTTGTTCGGCAGCCAGCCGGTGGGGATGAACAGCGCGGTGATCAGGCCCCAGGCGATGAACGCGCCGATGTTGGGCATGACCATTCCGGCCAGGTGCCCGCCGATCCGCTGGACCTGGGCCTTGAAGCCGGCGCCCTGGACCTCCGGTGTGTATGACACGGCCATGGGGGGACTCCTTCGCGAGGGATGACCCGCGTTACCGAACGCGGTGGGGGTCGTCGGTCTGTCCGTGCGTCGCGGCGGCGCTCTCGAACGTGGGAGTGGGACGGGAATCGGTGGCGGACATGGCCGGTCAGCCCTGCGGCAGCAGCGGTCGGACCAGGTCCGGTCGGGGGTGCAGTCGGACGGTGTCTCGGTCCAGGTCGGCCGGCCCGGGCATCCGACTGCCGGGGAGGCTGACCGCCGCCGCGCCCCAGGCGAGACCCTCGGCGAGGGCGGCAGCTCCCCGGGCGCCGGCGGCCAGGAAGCCGGCCAGCAGGGCGTCGCCGGCTCCCACGGTGCTCTTCGGCTGGGCGACCGGCGACTCGCCGACCACCACGCCGTCGGCGTCGACCAGCACCGCGCCGTCGGCGCCGAGGCTGGCCAGCACCGCGCCGGCGCCCCAGTCCCGCAGTCGGGCGGCGGCGTCGACCACGTCGCCGAGCGAGTCCAGCGGGGTGCCGACCGCCTCCGCGAGTTCCTCCCGGTTGGGTTTGACCAGTGCCACGCCCGCCTCGGCGGCGGCCCGCAGGGCCGGCCCGCTGGTGTCGACGGCGAGCCGTACCCCGGCGGCGACGAGGCGGGCGCAGAGTGCGCCGAACGCCGACACCGGCAGGCCCGGTGGCACGCTGCCGCAGGCCACCACCCAGTCGGCCGAGTCGGCCACGGCCAGTACCGCCTTGGTGACCGCGGCGAACTCGGCCCCGGTGAGCACCGGACCCGACTCGTTGACCTTGGTCACCGTGCCGTCCGGCTCGGCGAGGGTGATGTTCGACCGGGTACGACCGGCGATCGGCACCCCGATCAGGTCAACGTCCTCGGCCCGCAGCAGGTGGACGAGCTGGGCGCCCTCGGCACCGCCGACGGGCAGCACGGCGCGGGACGGTACGCCGTTGGCCAGCAGTGCCCGGGAGACGTTGACGCCCTTGCCGCCCGGGTCGAGGTGGGTGGAGGTGGCCCGGATGACCGCACCCCGGGTCAGCGCCCCGATCTCCATCGCCCGGTCGAGGCTGGGGTTGAGGGTGACGGTGAGGATCATGCGCGGACCACCCGTACGCCGGTCGCCTCGACGTCCTCGGCGAGTTCCTGGTCCAGGCCGCTGTCGGTGATCAGCAGGTCGAGGTCGTCGAGGGAACCGAACCGGGCCAGGTAGTCGTTGCCGATCTTCGTGTGGTCGGCGAGCAGCACCACCCGGCGGGCCGCCCCGATCATCGCCCGTTTGACCGCCGCCTCGGCCGGGTCCGGGGTGGTCATCCCGCGCTCGATCGAGCACCCGTTGGTGCCCATGAAGGCGACGTCGACGTAGAGCCCGGCGAGGGGGCGCAGTGCCCAGTCGTCCACGGTGGCCAGGGTCTTGCCGCGTACCCGGCCGCCGAGGAGCAGCACGGTGAGGTTGGGCTTGAGCCCCAGCCCGGCGGCGAGGACCGGGGAGTTGACCACCACGGTCAGTTCCCGGTCGGCGGGCAGCAGCTGGGCGAGCCGGGCGGTGGTGGTGCCGGCGTCGAGGATGACCGCTCCCTCCGCCGGCAGTTCGGCCAGGGCCGCCTTGGCGATCCGTTCCTTCTCGTCGACGAGTACGGCGTCCCGGGCGGCGAGCGCCGGCTCGAACCCGATCCGTTCCACCGGGATCGCGCCGCCGTGCACCCGGCGCAGCACGCCGGCCCGTTCCAGCACGGTCAGGTCGCGGCGGATCGTCTCCGCGGTGACGTGGAGGCTGTCGGCCAGCGCCATGACGTCGACCCGGCCCGCCTCCCGGGCCCGGCGCAGGATCTCCTGCTGACGTTCCTCGGCGTACATCTGCGTTCTCCTGCCCGATCGTTTTTGCTTGCCTTCTGTTTACGCCCGTTTCTGTGGTAAGTCAACATCCTGCCGCCCCAGAACGGTCATCCGCCTCCGGTCGCCGGTCGCCGCATGCGCCGGTCCGGTGTGGTGAAAAGCTTGAGGGCATGAGTTCCGACAACGCACCAGCCGCCCCACCGGTCGACCCGAGCCCGAACGACGCCGACGACGGCCCCGTCACCTTCGCCGACCTCGGCCTGCGGACCGAACTGCTGGAGGCGCTGAGCGCGCTGGGCTACGAGGAGCCGACGGCGATCCAGCGGGAGGCGATCCCACCGCTGCTCGCCGGGCGCGACCTGCTCGGGCAGGCGGCCACCGGAACCGGCAAGACGGCCGCGTTCGCGCTGCCGCTACTGCAGCGGATGCCGGCGGACCGCTCCGGAGATCCGGTGGCGCTGATCCTGGTGCCGACCCGCGAACTGGCCGTACAGGTTTCCGAGGCGATCCACCGCTACGGCCGGGACCTGGGGATCCGGGTGCTGCCGATCTACGGTGGGCAGCCGATCGCCCGGCAACTGCGGGTCCTCGACGGCGGGGTCGACGTGGTGGTGGCGACCCCGGGCCGGGCGCTGGACCACATCGCCCGGGGCACGTTGCGACTCGGCCGGCTCGCCACCGTGGTGCTGGACGAGGCGGACGAGATGCTCGACATGGGCTTCGCCGAGGACATCGAGGCGATCCTGCAGCACGTACCGGAGCAGCGGCAGACGGTGCTCTTCTCGGCCACCATGCCCAGCCGGATCGACGGGCTGGCCCGACAGCACCTGCGCGAGCCGGTGCGGATCGAGATCGCCCGGCAGCCGGCCCCGTCCGGCGCCGGCCCGCTGGTCCGGCAGATCGCGTACGTCGTCGCCCGCGCCCACAAGGCGGCCGCACTCGGCCGGGTCCTCGACGTCGAGTCACCGACCGCGGCGATCGTCTTCTGTCGCAGCCGGGAGGAGGTCGACCGGCTCACCGAGACGATGAACGGTCGCGGCTACCGGGCCGAGGCGCTGCACGGTGGCATGACGCAGGAGCAGCGGGACCGGGTGATGGGGCGGCTGCGGGCCGGTACGGCGGACCTGCTGGTGGCGACCGACGTGGCCGCCCGGGGGCTGGACATCGAGCAACTCACCCACGTGGTCAACTACGACGTGCCGTCGGCACCGGAGTCGTACGTGCACCGAATCGGCCGGGTCGGCCGGGCCGGCCGGCAGGGGGTGGCGATCACCCTGGCCGAACCCCGGGAACACCGGATGCTGAAGACCATCGAGCGGACCACCGGGCAACGCATCTCGATCGACAAGGTCCCGACCGTGGCGGACCTGCGGACCCGCCGGCTGGAGATGACCCGGGCCGCGCTGCACGAGAGCCTGTTGGAGGACGACCTCGACCCGTACCGGGTGATCGTGGAGACCCTCACCGACGAGTTCGACGTGATGGAGGTGGCGCTCGCGGCGGTGAAACTGGCCCACGAGACCACCGGCGGCAGCGTCGACGAGGAGGACATCCCGCAGGTCGGATTCCGTGTCGAGCGGGACGGCCGGGGCCGCCGGGACGGCGGACGCGACGGCGGGCGGGACGACCGGCGTGGCGGCCGTCCCCGGCCCGGCGGCATGACCTGTCTCTTCATCGGGGTGGGCCGACGGGCCGGGATCCGACCGCAGGACCTGGTCGGCGCGATCACCGGCGAGACCCAGGTCAGTGGCCGGGAGATCGGGGCGATCGAGATCGCGGACCGGTTCTCCCTGGTCGAGGTTCCGAACGCGGCCGCGGCCGAGGTGATCGCGAAGCTGCGGCAGAGCACCATCAAGGGCCGCCGGGCGACGGTACGCCGGGACCGGGAGGACAGCCGGGACCAGTGACATCGGGCCGGCGTCCGGGGGCGCGGCGAAGGTAGCATGGAACATCGACAATCGTTGATGTGCTGCACGGAGGTGTCCCGATGGCCCCGCCACTGCCCCGCCCCCGGCCGCCGCGACTGTTCCGGCGGTTCCGGCCGCGCCGCCCGCTGACCGCCCTGGCGGTCCTGGCACTCGTCACCACCACGGTCGCCGGGCCCGCCCGGGCCGCCGCCCCGACGTCGGTCCGGCTGGACAACCCCTACCTCGGAGCCAGGGTGTACGTGAACCCGGAGTGGTCGGCACGCGCCGCCACCGAGCCGCTCGGCGCCGCGGTCGCACACCAGCCCACCGCGGTCTGGCTGGACCGGATCACCGCGATCGACGGCACCGGCGCGACCATGGGACTACGGGCCCACCTCGGTGCGGCCCTCGGGCAGGATGCCGACCTCGTCCAACTCGTCCTCTACAACCTGCCCGGCCGGGACTGCGACCGCCGGGTCAGCCAGGGCGAGCTGACCGTGGCCGAACTCGACCGGTACCGGACCGAATTCGTCGACCCGATCGCCGAGATCCTCGCCGACCCGGCCTACGCAGGCCTGCGGATCGTGGTTGTCGTCGAACCGAACTCGCTGCCCAACCTGATCACCCACACCTCGCCCCGGCCCGCCGCGACCGCCGGTTGCGACGAAGTCCGGGCCGCCGGCAGCTACCTGAACGGGATCGGGTACGCCCTGGCCCGGCTCGGCCCGATCGCCAACGTCTACCCGTACCTCGACCTCGGGGAGCACGGGAAGCTCGGTCGACCGGCCGACCTGGCCCCGATCGCCCCGCTCTACTCCGCCGCCGCCCGCGCCGGCGGCGGCACCCTCGCGAACGTGCACGGCTTCGTCGTCAACACCGCCGGCTACGCGCCGCTGACCGAGCCGTTCTTCCAGGTCGGCGACGTGGTCAACGGGGAACCGGTGACCGGGACGCGGTGGGTCGACGGCAAGGCCTTCGTCGACGAACTGCCGTACGCGCAGCAACTGCGCCCGTACCTGGTCGGCGCCGGGTTCCCGAACGGCATCGGCTTCCTGGTCGACACCTCCCGCAACGGCTGGGGCGGCGCCGGCCGACCCACCGGCCCCGGCCCCCGGACCACCGTCGAGGAGTACGTCGAGACCAGCCGGACCGACCGGCGCGGCTGGGACGGCAACTGGTGCAACCAGACCGGCGCCGGAATCGGGGCCCGCCCGGTCGCCGCCCCGGCCGCCGGCATCGACGCGTACGTCTGGGCGAAGCCGCCCGGTGAGTCCGACGGTGCCAGCGACGTGCTCGGCGCCAACCGGCCGTACGAGCCGATGTGCGACCCGTGGTACCGGCCGTCCGCCGCGCCGTACGTCCGCACCGGCGCGCTCGGCAACGCCCCGCCGTCCGGACAGTGGTTCCCGGCGCACCTCCGGCAGCTGCTGGCGAACGCCTGGCCACCCCTGCCTTGACATCCTCTTGGGCGGCCCTCCCGCGCGGGCCTCCACTCCCGCCCTGAAGGGCAGAGCACTGGCCCGCATTTACGGTAGCCGACCTCGGCCGGGTGTGTGTCCGCCGGCGCGAGGGCTCACGACGCCCGGACGACGGCGACCGGAGTCGGCGCGTGCTGCAGGACGGCCTGGCTGACCGAGCCCAGCAGCAGGCCGGCGAAGCCACCCCGGCCTCGGGCGCCGACCACCACGAGTTCGGCGCCGGCCGCCTGCTGGACCAGTACCTCGGCCGGTCGTCCCGAGACGGTCGCACTGCGGGTCAACACGTTCGGATACTTCTCGCCCCATCCGGCGAGCGCGTCGGTCAACAGCCGGGCCTCGGACGCGGCCGGATCGCCGCCGGCCGGGCCGGACGCGGCCCGGCCGTTCCCGCCACCCGGCCGTCCCGGGCGGGCGACATGCACCGCCGCGACGCCGAGCGCGTGCCGGTGGGCGTACTCGAAGGCGAACCCGACCGCGAGCGCCGACAGCTCGGAGCCGTCCACGCCGACCAGCACCTCGCCGGGGACGACGACGGCGGCGGACGACTCGTGGGCCTCACCCCGGACGACCACAACCGGGCCGGCGGCGTGGGCGGTGACCTGGACACCGACCGAACCGAGCAGCAGGCCGGCGAAGCCGCCGAGGCCACGACTGCCGACGACCACGAGTTCGGCGCCGTGGGACGCCTCGATCAGCGCCGGCGCCGGCGCGCCTTCCGGCAGTTCGGTGGAGACCGCCAGGCCGGGCGCGACCCGACGGGCCCGGTCGGCGGCACCGTCGAGAATCCGCTCGGCCTGCTGACGCAGGCCGGCGTCGGGCGGGGCCATCGGCGCCGGACCCAACGGGACGTGCAGCATCGGCCAGATGAACGCGTGCACGACCCGTAGCGGCCGGCCGCGCAGCCGGGCCTCCTCGGCGGCCCAGTCCAGGGCACGCAGACTCTCCGCCGAGCCGTCGACCCCGACGACAACGCCGGGGGGTGACGTGCTGGTCATGATCGGCCCTCCGGTCGGTGGGTGACGTGCGCGGGAGTCATGGGTCAAACGGTGAAACGGCACCGGAGGTCACGTGCCGGCCGGGCTGTCGCCGCCGGAAGCCGCGCCGGCCGGGGCCCTCCCGCCCGGGCCTGCGGCCGGCGCGCCCCGCGCATCCGACACGCCGTTTCAGGCCACGCCGATCGGCTGGCTCGGCCACGGCCGGGCGTCGGGCAGGTCCTGGTCGTCGAAGTCGTAGCCCAGGTCGTTGTGCACCTCGACGACGCCGCCGACCCGGGCGGCCAGCCGCCCGGCGATCTCTACCGAACTGCGCCGATCCAACCGGCCGGTCAGGGTGACCACACCGTCGCGTACCTCGACCCCGACCTGGGCCGGCTCCACCGCGAGCACGCGGCGCAGCACCCCGTGCACCACGTCGTGCCGGATGTCGGCGTCCGGGCGCAGAAAGACCTTCAGCAGGTCGCCACGGGTCACGATGCCGACGACCCGGCCGAGTCCGTCGACCACCGGCAATCGCCTGACCTGCTCACGCTCCATCAGTTCGGCGGCGGCCAGGGTGGTGCCCGAGGTGGTGGCCACCGCCGGCGCTGTCATCAGCTCCGCCGCCGCGCCCGCCGCACCCTTACGCCGGCCGGTACGCCGGGCCAGTCGCCGGAACGGGTGCTGCTCGCCGGGCTGGCCGAGCAACTCCACCTTGTGCAGCAGGTCCTCGTCGCGCCCCTGGTCCGACGGTATGGCCGACGCCGGTCCCGGCGGCAGGGCCGGTCGGCACCCGGGTCGGAGGACCTGTGGCGCGAGCCTCCGGGCCGGAAGGCCCTGTCCGGACAGGCCGGGTCAGGCGTTACCTGGAGGCGTCCGAAGCCCGACGCGCGAAGGAGACTCTGATGACCACCCGACCGATCGTCGTCGGCTACGACGGCTCGCCGTCCGCCCGGACCGCACTCGACTGGGCACTCGACGAGGCCGCCCGTACCCGGCGTCCGCTGCTGCTGGCGTACGCCTTCGAATGGTTCGCGGTCGCCGCGGCGGTGTCCCCCGAGGTCGCCACCTGGCCTGACCCGACCGCCCGACGGGACGCCGAGGTGCTGGTCCAGACCGCGGCGGTGGAGGCGGCGGAGGCCCACCCCGGAGTGATCGTCACCGGGGTGCTGCTCGACGGGCCGGCGTCCGTCGCGCTCACCGAACGCTCCCGCCAGGCCGCCCTGCTGGTGCTCGGCAACCGTGGCCACGGCGGTTTCACCGACCTGCTGCTCGGCTCGACCAGCGTCGCCGTCTCGGCGCACGCCCACTGCCCGGTGGTGGTGGTCCGCGAGGCGATGACGGATCCGGCGGATCCCCGGACCGACGTGGTGGTCGGAATCGACGGCTCGCCCTGTTCGCTGCTGGCTCTCGGCTACGCCTTCGACCGGGCCGTCGAGCGGGACGTCCGACTCCGGGTGATCCGCGCCTGGACCCCGCCACCGCCGCAGTACATCCCGTTCAACTACAACCCGGCCGAGATCACCGCCGCCGAACGGGCCGCCCTCGACGACCTGCTGGTCGACTGGCGACAGAAGTACCCCCAGGTGGAGGTGGTCGCCGAGGTGGTCGCCGACGCGCCCAGCCGGGCCCTGGTCAACGCCAGCCGCGCCGCGGACCTGGTGGTCGTCGGTTCCCGGGGACGTGGCGGTTTCCGGGGCCTGCTGCTCGGCTCGGTCAGCCAGCAGGTGCTGCACCACAGCCGCTGCCCCGTCGCGGTCGTCCGGGAGATGCCGTCGGACACCGATCCGGCGCAGGTCGGCTGACCCGGTCCGGTCGGCACCGCGCAGCGCACCACACACCGCGAGCGCCCGGGTGCACGTCGACGTCAACGGCACAGACGTACACGCCCGGGCCGAGGCGCCGACGCTGGTGGAGGCGGTGGACCTGATGCAGGACCGGCTCCGCGGCCAACTGGCCCGGCTGGATCGCCACTGAACCACCGGGTACGTCCGGCACGGCGACGCCGTACCGGACGTACCCGCCCGACCTTGTGGAGGAACGATGGCCCGGCAGCGGATCGCGGTCGGACTGGACGGTTCGGCGTCGGCGCGGGCCGCCCTCGCCTGGGCGGCCCGGGTCGCGGCCCGGCACGGCGCCGGGCTGCTGGTGGTGACCGCCTGGCCGGACGCCGCCCGGGACCGGGACCGGGCCACCGGCCACCTGGCCCGGGCCCGGGAACGACTGGACCGGATGCAACGCACCGCGATCGAGGCCGCCACCGCCGGACCGGTCCGGATACGCGTCGTCGCCAGGGAGATCGTCCTCGGCGACCCGGTCGCCGCGTTGTGCCACGCGGGTGCCCTCGCCGACCTGGTGGTGGTCGGCGGCGATCCGGGCGTCGGCCCCGCGCCGGAATCGGTCGCCGTCACCGTCGCCCGCCGGCTCGCCGGCTCGACCCGGCGCGGCCCGGCCGTGGTGTCGGTGACGGCCGCCCACGTCGGCGACGCCGCGACCGCCTCGCCGAACGGCACCCGCGGCCGGGTCCTTCGGCCCTGCCCCGAGCCTCCCGCCGGCGGGAGGCTGGAAACGCGACCGAAGGAGGAGCCATGGCGCCAACCACCGGCACGACGACAAGCCGGCCCGAATGGCGTGGGTTCCACGGCACCGCCTGGCGGAACAGGATCGACGTGGCGACGTTCGTGCGGGACAACGTCACGCCGTACCACGGGGACGCCGCCTTCCTGACCGGCCCGACGCCCCGGACCCTGGCGATCTGGGAACGGCTGCGGGAGATGATGGTCGAGGAGCGACGGCTCGGCATCTACGACGTCGACCCGCACACCCCGTCGACGATCACCTCACACCCCCCGGGCTGGATCGACCGGGACCGGGAACTCATCGTGGGCCTGCAGACCGACGCGCCGCTGCGCCGGGCGATCATGCCGGCCGGCGGGCTGCGGATGGTGGAGAACGGGCTCGCCGCGTACGGCTATCCGCTGGGCCCCGAGGTGCAGCGGATCTTCACCAGCTACCGCAAGACCCACAACGCCGCCGTCTTCGACGCCTATCCGACGGACGTGCTCGCCGCGCGGCGCTCGCACGTGATCACGGGGCTGCCCGACGCGTACGGCCGGGGCCGGATCATCGGCGACTACCGGCGGGTGGCGCTCTACGGCGTGGACCGGCTGATCGAGGAGCGGAAGGCGATCAAGGCCGGCCTCGACGACCGGCGACGACCTGCTCGACGCGACCGACCTGGTGCTGCTGGACGTCAAGTCGTGGGATCCGGCGACGTACCGCCGGGTGACCCGGACCGGCGACGTGGGGCCGACGGTGCGGTTCGCCCGCCGGCTGGCGGCCCGCGGCACCCGGATGTGGATCCGGTACGTGCCTCGTGCCCGGCCTGACCGACGACCCGGCCAACGTGGCCGGAGTGGCCGACCTCGTCGCGGGCCTGTCCACGGTGGATCGGGTCGACGTGCTGCCGTTCCACCGGCTCGGCGCCGGCAAGTACCGCGAACTCGGCATCCCGTTCCCGCTCGCCGACACGGAGCCGCCGACGCCGGAGCAGGTGGAGCGGGTCCGGGACCGGTTCCGGGAGCACGGACTGGTGGCGACCTGACCGCCCGCCGTCGTTCAGTAGTACTGCCGCATCAACTCGTCGGCCCAGGCGGGCTGGGCGACCGGGACACGCGGGGCGAACTCCCGCAGGTACGGCTTGATGTCCAGCACCGGGGTGCCGTCCAGGGCGTCGAGGTCGGCCACGTGCAGGTCCCGGCCGTCCACCCTGAGCAGGCGGCAGCGGGAGACGCCGAGCCGGTTGGGCCGGTTCGGGCCCCGGGAGGCGAAGATGCCGACCACCGGGTAGCGGGATTCGCCCCGGACGTGCCGGGCGGCCGGGTTGACCCGGGCCGGATCGATCCGGTCGAAGAGGAACACCACCTCGAGGTGGGAGAAGTCCGTCAGGCCGAGGGTGGCGTCGTCGGGCAGGTGGTCGGCGATCCGGATCACCGCCTGCTCGTCGTGCCAGTTGTCCTCGTACGCCTCGGCCCGGCCGCCGACGACCCGGCCGACCGGTTCCACCCGGTATGTCATCTCCGCCTCACCTGACATGCCATCTCCGCCTCGGTCCTCGTCGCCGGGTCGGCCACCCGACCCGGCGTGTCGTGCTCAGGAACGGTCCAGGGTCAGCGCCTGCTCGACGTACTCGCGCAGCGCCTCCGGCCGCACCGCCTCCCGCCGCCGGATCTTGACATGCCGGGTGGTCTTGCCGACACCCTCCAGCAGGCCGTGTCCGTCGATGAACTCGGCCCCTCGGGAAAAGGCGAAGGTGAGGTGGGTCTTGCTCCGGCTGATGATCGCCACGATCCGGTTTCCCCGCCAGGCGAGCGAGCCACTGCTGATCACCTCCCGTGCCTCGGGAGCGGACTCCGCCATCAGATCCCGGAGCACCGCCACAATCTCCTGGTGCTCCGGCGAGAGGGTGCGGAGGTAGTCGTCGATGCTGGTGTCGGTCATCGGTAGGTCCCTTCGACAGTGCGCTGGCTGCGTGGGTCCAGCCTGCCCGGCGCGCCTTACCGTTCCCTTACGGTCCGACCCGGGCGGGCGACCCTGCCGGCACCTCGGCGGGCGGAGATCGAATGGGCCGACAATAGGAGGACCGGCCGGTGGCGGCCGGTGCAGCCGAAAGGTCAGGTGAGCCGTGGCTCCCAGCGTGTACGTCGCCGGACTTGGACCCGGCGCCGGTAAGGCGACGGTCGCACTCGGCCTGGCCGAGCTGCTCTCCCGGCGGGTCGCCCCGCTCGGGATGTTCCGGCCGATCGTGCCGGAGGCTCGGGAGGACCCGGTGCTGGCCCTGCTCACCGCCCGGTATCCGGTCGCCGCCGGCTATCCCGACTCGTACGGGGTGACCAGCGTCGAGGCGGCCGGGCTGGCCGCCGAGGGACGACAGGAGGAGCTGATCGGCCGGATCGTCGCCCGCTACCGCGAACTGGAACGCCGGTGCGCCGCCGTGGTGGTGGTCGGCGGGGACGTCAGCGCCGGTGCCGACGGATCGTCGACCGGGCCGGACCGGCTGCTCGCCTTCCACGCCCGGCTCGCCACCGAGTTCGGCAGTGTGGTGGTGCCGGTGGTGGACGGGCTGGACCGGAGCCCGGAGGTGGTCGCCGCCGACGCCCGGACCGCGTACCACGACGTCGTGGAGGCGGGCGGCACGGTGCTGACCGTGATCGCGAACCGGGTGCCGGCCGGCACCCCGGCCCCGACCGGGCTGCCGGTGCCGGCGTACGCGATCCCGGAGGTGCCGGTGGTCTCCGCGCCGACGGTGGCGGAGGTGGCCGCCGCACTGGACGCGACGGTGCTCTCCGGCGGGCCGGCCGCGCTGGACCGGGACGTGCTGGACGTGGTGGTGGGCGCCGCCCACGTGCCGGTGCTGCTCGACCACCTCACCGAAGGCTGTCTGATGATCACACCGGGCGACCGGGCCGACCTGCTGGTCGCGGCGAGCGCGGCGCACGCCGCCGGGGTGGTGAACGTCGCCGGGCTGGTCCTCACCCTCGGCGAGCATCCCGACCCCCGGGCGGTACGGGTCATCGAACGGCTCGGTACCGGGCTGGCCGTGCTGGTGACCAAGACCGACAGTTACCACACGGTCAACGCGGTCGGCCGGATCGAGGGCCGACTCTCGGTCACCACCCCACGCAAGGTCGACGCCGCGCTCGGCGCGTTCGAGGCGCACGTCGACGGCGCCGAACTCTCCCGTCGGCTGGAGGTGACCCGGTCGCACCGGGTCACTCCGCTGATGTTCGAGAACGACCTGATCGACCGGGCCCGGACCCGGCGCCGGCACCTGGTACTGCCGGAGGGGGCGGAACGCCGGATCCTGCGGGCGGCGGAGACCGTGCTGCGCCGCGGGGTCGCCGACCTGACCCTGCTCGGCGACCCCGCGGAGATCACCCGCCGGGCCCACGAGCTGGGGGTGGACCTCGGCCGGGCCCGGCTGGTCGATCCGGAGCACAGCGACTGGCGTGACGGGTTCGCGGCCCGCTACACCCAGCTCCGCCGGCACCGGGGGATGACCCCGGAGCTGGCGTACGACCTGGTCCGGGACGTGAACTACTTCGGGACCCTGATGGTGGACGCCGGGCTCGCCGACGGCATGGTCTCCGGCTCCACCCACACCACCGCCGCCACGATCCGGCCGGCGTTCGAGATCATCAAGACCGTGCCCGGGGTGTCGGTGGCGTCCAGCGTCTTCTTCATGCTGCTCGCCGACCGGGTGCTGGCGTACGGCGACTGCGCGGTCAATCCCGACCCGGACGCGGCCCAGCTCGCCGACATCGCGCTCTCCAGCGCCGACACCGCCGCCCGGTTCGGCATCGAACCCCGGGTGGCGATGCTGTCGTACGCCACCGGCACCTCCGGCACCGGCGCGGACGTGGACAAGGTCGCCGAGGCGACCGCGTTGGTCCGGGCCCGCCGGCCAGAGCTGCCGGTCGAGGGTCCGATCCAGTACGACGCCGCGGTCGACCCGACGGTCGCGGCCACCAAACTGCCGGACAGTCCGGTCGCCGGGCACGCCACGGTGCTGGTCTTCCCGGACCTGAACACCGGCAACAACACGTACAAGGCGGTGCAGCGGTCGGCCGGGGCGGTGGCGGTCGGCCCGATCATGCAGGGGCTGCGCCGGCCGGTCAACGACCTGTCCCGGGGGGCCACCGTGAAGGACATCGTGAACACCATCGCCATCACCGCGGTCCAGGCGGCCGCCGCCCCGGACCCGGACGGGCCCGCCGGGGTACTGCCGGAGGCCAGCGGGGTGCCGGCGCCGGCCGTCGGAGAGGACGTCATCCGGTGAGGATTCTCGTGTTGAACAGCGGTTCCTCGTCGCTGAAGTACCGGCTCTTCGCCCGGGTCGGCGACGCCCCCGAAACGCTGGACCAGGGGCTGGTGGAACGGATCGGCGAGCCCGGCGGCGACGCCCCGGACCACGCGGCGGCGCTGCGGCACGTCCTCGGCCGGGTCGACCTGACCGGGCTGGCCGCGGTCGGCCACCGGGTGGTGCACGGCGGCACCGAGTTCACCGCGCCGACGCTGCTCGACGACACCGTGGTCGCCGCCATCCACCGGCTGGTACCGCTGGCGCCGCTGCACAATCCCGCCAACCTGACCGGGATCGCGGTGGCCCGGCAACTGCTGCCGGACGTGCCGCAGGTCGCGGTCTTCGACACCGCGTTCCACGCCACGATGCCGCCGGCCGCCCGCGCGTACGCGCTCGACGCCGAGCTGGCGGCCCGGCTGGGGATCCGTCGGTACGGCTTCCACGGCACCTCGCACGCGTACGTCTCGCGGCGGACGGCGGAGTTGCTGGACCGGCCGCCGGAACGGCTGAACCTGATCACCCTGCACCTGGGAAACGGGGCGAGCGCCTGCGCCGTTTCCGGTGGGCGCAGCGTGGCAACCTCGATGGGCCTCTCCCCACTCGCCGGACTGGTGATGGGGACCCGCAGCGGCGACCTGGACCCGGCGGTGCTGTTCCACCTGCACCGGGTCGGTGGGCTGTCGGTGGACGAGATCGACGAGCTGCTCAACCAGCGGAGTGGGCTGCGCGGGTTGGCCGGCGACAACGACATGCGGGCCGTACTGCGCCGCCGTGCGGCCGGCGACCCGGCGGCGGGCCTCGCCTTCGACGTCTACTGCCGGCGGATCACCGAGTACGTCGGCGCCTACCTGGCGGTGCTCGGCCGGCTCGACGCGATCACCTTCACCGGCGGGGTCGGTGAGCACTCCCCCGACGTCCGGGCCGGCGCGCTGGCCGGGCTGACCGGGTTGGGCATCACCGTCGACCCGGAACGCAACCGCGGCTCCGCGCCGGTCATCTCCCCGCCCGACGCCCCGGTCACGGTCTCCGTGGTGCCGACCGACGAGGAACGGGAGATCGCCGAACAGGTCCGGGGGGTGCTGGTCGGCGACGCTGGGTGATCCAGCCGTCGTCCAGAAAATAGCGGTAGGTCGATTGCTACGGTCTGCCCGCCTGGCGACGGGAGGGAGGCCGGTGATGGCGCCGCCGGTTACGGTGACGGTTCCGACAACACCCCGGTTCGGTCGGTTGGCCGGGAGTACCGGTGTCCTCGCCCTCGCCCTGTCGGTCGCCGCCGCCGCGCTGGTCGTACACCTGGTCACCGGCCGGTTCTGGGGTGATCTCGCGGTCTACCGGACCGGGGCGGCCGCCGCGGCGGCCGGGCACGGCGGGCTGTACGACGTGACCTTCCGGGGCGTCGACGGGGTCGCGCTCGGGTTCACCTATCCACCGTTCGCCGCACTGCTGTTCCAACCCCTGCGGTACGTCGACCTGCCGGTCGCGGTGGCGGTGTGGACCCTCGGCTCGGTGCTCGCCCTGCTCGCCACGATCGCGGTGACACTACGGGCGGCCGGGGTGCCGGCACGGCGACGTACCGTGCCGACGCTGCTGGCCGGGATCGCCGCGCTGCCGACGTTCCCGGTCGCCGGGCATCTGCAGGTCGGGCAGGTGGGCCTGTTCCTGATGGTGGCGGTGCTGTTCGACCTGACCGGTGGCCCGCGTCGACGCACGGCGGGGCTGGCGGTCGGGGTCGCCGCCGGAATCAAGCTGACCCCGCTCATCTTCGTGGTGTACCTGGTCGCCACCGGCCGGCTCCGGATGGCCGGGACGGCGGTGGGCGGCTTCCTCGGCACCGTCGCGCTCGGTTTTCTCTGGCGGCCGGCGGACTCGGTACGGTTCTGGGGCGGCACCCTGCTCGACGCCTCCCGGGTCACCGAGGATCCCCGGACGGTACTCAACCAGTCGCTCACCGGCGCCCTGGTCCGGCTCTCCGGCTCCACCGACCCGTGGTACGGCTGGCTGCCGGTCCTGCTGGTCGCGGTGGCGGGTATCGCGGTGGCCGTCCGGTGCGCCCGGGCCGGCGAGGAGCTGCTCGGTGTCCTGGCCTGCGCGACGACCGGCCTGCTGGTCTCCCCGGTCTCCTGGCACCACCACTGGGTCTGGTGGGTGCCGGTGCTGGTGCTGGTCGTCGTCGGCGCGTGGCGCTCCGGCGACCGGCGGGGGTACGTGCTGGCCGGCCTGCTCTGGTCCGGTCTGGTGCTGAGCACCGGCTGGGCCGTCGGGCACGACCCGCCGGGTCCGGTCTGGGACCTCGGGTACACCAACCTCTACGTCCTGCTTGGCCTGGCCCTGCTCGGCGGCCTTCCGCTGCGGCTGCGCCGACGAGCGGCGCGCGGCGCACCGCCGCCACCCGGGACGGCCCGTCCCGGGCCGCCGAACCGACCCGTCGGGGAGACACCGATGCCACCGAGAACCGATTCCCGTTCCGCCGCCGCGCCGGTTCCGGAGGTACCCGTCGTACCCGTGTCGGTGATCGTGCCGAACTACAACAAGGAGAAGACGCTGGCCGCGTGTCTGGCCGCCGTCCACGCGCAGACCGTGACGCCGGTCGAGGTGATCGTGGTCGACGACGCCAGCACCGACCGGTCCCGGGAGATCGTGGCCGGATTTCCCTGCCTCCTGGTGCCGTTCGACACCAACCGGGGAGTCTCCGCGGCCCGCAACGCCGGTGCGGCGCGGGCCACCGGCGAGGTGCTGTTCTTCGTCGACTCGGACATCGCGCTGGCCCCGGACGCCCTCGCCAACGCGCTGCGGGTGTTGCGGGAGCATCCCGACTGCGGGGTGGTGCAGGGCATCTACGACCTGCACCCGTTGTTTCCGGACGGCCCGGTCGAGGCGTACAAGACGCTCTTCGAGCACTTCTGGCGGCGGCGCGCCGCCGGGGAGACCTCGACGACGATGTTCGCGCTGACCGCGGTCCCCCGGGCCGTCTTCGACACCGTCGGCGGTTTCGACGAGGGCCTGCGGGACGCCGAGGACGTCGAGTTCGGCACCCGCCTGCCGGCGTCGTACACGATCCGGACGAGCGCCGAGATGGTCGGGCGGCACGACGACGTGGACCGGCTGTGGCCGTACCTGTCGGAACTGTTCCGGCGGGCCCGGACCTACGCCGGCGCGGTGGTGCTGGCCCGGTGGGCGCCGCCGGCCAACCCGCGGCCGGCGGCGGAGCGACGCCCGCCGCACCGGATCGACGTGGAGTCCCTGGTCGGGATGGCCGGCAGCGTGCTGGCGGTGGGCGCCCTGCCGCTGGTCGTGGCGGGTCGTTGGCTGTGGTCGGTGCCGCTCGGCCTGTTCGCCGTCTTCCTGGTCGCCGACCGGACGCTGCTGTGGTTCGCGCTGCGTCGCCGGGGGCCGCTCTTCCTGCTGTACGCGACGGTGCTGCGCTGGCTCACCCACCTGACCGAGTTCGTCGGGCTGCTGGTCGGGGTGGCTCGGGCGGCGACCGTCCGGCTCCGGTCGGCCGAGGCCCAGCCGGCGTCCCCGGGAGACCACCGGTGACCGGCCCGACCCGGGCGGCCGCCGAACCGGTCCCGGCCGCCGGGCCGGCAGCGTCGGCCGAACCTGTCCCGGCCGCCGGGCCGGCGCGGCGGGACTGGTGGCGGCTGGTCAACCAGGTCATCGCGGTCGTCTTCGTGGTCGCGTTGGCGGTCGGGCTGGTGCTGTTCGTCCGGGGCCAGGACTGGACGCCGGTCCGCGACCTGACCGCCCGGCTGGATCCGCCGCACGTCGCCGTGGTGCTGGTCGGCGCCCTGCTGATCAACGCGACCGGGCTGCTGCTCGGCGTCGTCTCCTGGTACGCCCTGTTCGTCGATCTCGGTGCGCCGGTCGGCCGGTGGACCGCCGCCCGGCTCTTCTTCGTCGGGTTCCTGGCCAAGTTCGTCCCGGGCCGGTTCGTCGCCCTGCCGGTGCTGCTTCGGATGGGTCGGGAGATCGAGGTCGGGCCGGTCCGGCTGGCCGGTGTCTTCCTGCTCAGCTGGGCGGTCGTCGCGCTCACCGGGATGACTGTCGCGCTGGCGGCCGGTCCGGCGCTGCTCGGCGGCGCCACCGGCTGGCTGGGGCTGGCCGTGGTGCCGCTGGTCGTCCTCTTCACCCGACCCGAGTTGCTCAACCGGCTGCTCGCCGGACTTGCCCGGCTGCTGCGGCGGTCACCGCCGTCGGTCACCGCGTCGCGGGTCGGGATCCGCCGGGCGATCACCACCCAGTCGCTCTCCTGGCTGGTCAGCGGGCACCACCTGTGGCTGCTCGCGGTCACCGCCGGGGCGCCGCCGGCCCGCTCCTACCTGGTCTGTGTCGCCGGCTTCGCCGCCGCCACCGTCGCCGGGCTGCTGGTCGTGGTCGCCCCGGACGGCCTCGGGGTACGGGAGGCGGTGCTGCTGGTCGGGCTGGCCACCGTGCTACCGGCCTCGGTCGCCACCCCGGTGGTGCTGGCCAGCCGGCTGGTCTGCGCGCTCAGTGAGGTCCTGGTCGGTGCGGGTGGGCTGGCCGTGGCGCAGTACCTGCACCGGCGCCGGTCCCGCCGTCCCGGAACCGACCCGGCCCCGGCCGGGTGAAACCACGATCGACCAGAGGAGGTCGGTGACGTCATGGCGAACACGCTCTTCCGTACGGTGGCCCGGCTGACCAGCTTTCCGGTCCGGGTGCTGATCCGTCCCCACCGCCGGCTGCACGCGGCCCTGTGGAACGTGCAGTACGCCCTCGGGCTCTGGCGGTACCTGGACGAGATGTCCGACGGCGCGATGCCGCTGTCCCTGATCGAGACCTGGGCCCGGCAGCCGGCGATCCTCGACCTGGGCTGCGGTACCAGCGCCAACCTGCCGCTGGACGCCGGCCGCTACCGGCACTACCACGGCGTCGACCTCAGCCAGCGGGCGATCGAGACCGCCCGGGCCCTCGGCCGGCCGAACACCTCGTTCGAGGTCGCCGACATCCGCAGCTACCGGAGCGCGCGGCGGTACGACGCGATCCTGCTCCGCGAGGTCATCTACTACCTGTCCCCGGCCGAGTCGGCGGCGCTGCTGCGTCGACTGCCGACGATGCTCACCGACCGGGGCCGGATCGTGGTGCAGATCTACGACGTGGCCCGGGCCGCCGCCTTCGTCGAGGTCATCCGCGACTGTGGGCTGCCGCTCGTCGCGGAGCTGCCGGTCCGGCTCGACGACGGCCCGGCCGGCGCGTTCTTCGTCCTGACCGGGCCGGTCCCGAGCGCGGTCAGACCGGAACCCGACGTTCCCACCACGGGCAGACGGTGACCGGTTCGCTGCGCAGCAGCCGGCGGTGCAGGTCCTGCAACCGGTGCCCCGGCTCGACCCCGAGCCGCTCGGTCAGGGTCATCCGAGCGTCCTCGAAGGCGGTGAGCGCCTCGGCCCGGCGGGAGGTCTGGCCGAGGACGATCAGCAGCAGCTCCCAGAGCCGTTCCCGCATCGGCTGGGCGGCGAGCATCCAGCGCAGTTCGGCGACCAGGTTCTCCACGTCGCCGAGCAGCAGTCGTACCCCGGTGGTCTCCTCGACCACGTCCTGCCGCAGCTCGGCCAGACGGATCCGTTCCGCCTCGGCCAGCGGGCCGGCCGCCTCCTGCAGGGCCAGACCGGACCAGCGGGCCAGCCCCTGCTGGAAGAAGTGCAGTGCGCGCGGCAGGTCACCCTGGGCGCGGGCGGCCCGGGCCACCCGCACGTCCCGCTCGAACAGCATGCTGTCGACCGCCTCGGCCGGAATGTCCAGGGTGTAGCCGGGGCGGGTCGACCGCAGCACCCGGGGCAGGGCCGGCGGTCGGGACCGGCGTGGGTGCGCGGGCGCTGCGGGCGGCCGTTCGAGGGCCCGGCGCAGTCGGCCGATGTAGGTGTGCACCATGTTCTCCACCGAGTCCGGGCGACGGCCGCTCCAGATCGCGTCCACGATCTGCGGCACCGACAACACCAGCCCGCTGCGCAGGGCCAGCACCGCGAGCACCTCACGTTGCCGCGGCGTGCCCAGATAGAGGGCGGTGTCACCACGGGTGGCCCGGATCGGGCCGAGCAGCAGGATCTTCAGGTCATCGTTCGCCATAGCGCTTCCCCCCAGAACATTCGGGCGGCGTTGCCCGGCTTCGCGTACCTTCCACAGCTGACCCCGTCATCCGCTCAGTCGCCGTCGCCGCCGGGGACGACGAACCGCAGGCCCCGGTCCAGCAGCCGGGGAAGCACCGTCGCCAGGGCGGCGACGGTCTGCGAGCGGTCACCGCCGCCGTCGTGGCAGAGCAGTACGTGACCCGCTCGGCTGCGGGACAGCCGTCGGGTGATCCGGTCGGTTCCGGGGCTGCGCCAGTCGCTGGGGTTGACCGTCCAGTCGACCGGCAGCAGGCCGAGGTCGCCGGTCGCCCGGAGCACCTTCGGCGACCAGTTGCCGCCCGGGGCGCGGAACAGCCGGGGTACCACCCCGGTCACCTCCTCGACGGTCCGCTGGGTCTCGACGATCTCGGCGCGTACCCGGGCCGGGGAGAGCGCGGCGAACGGCTGCGGATGCCACATCGAGTGGTTGCCCAGCCGGTGCCCCTCGGCCCGGATCCGCCGGGCCAGGTCGGGATGTTCCCGGACCCGGGCGCCGATCAGAAAGAAGGTGGCCGTGATCCGGTGTCGGCCGAGCAGGTCCAGGACCCGGGGAGTCCACTGCGGATCCGGTCCGTCGTCCACGGTCAGCGCCACACTGTGCCCGGGTACGCCGAAGACCGGCCACCGTCGACCGCCGAGCCCGGCCTGGCTGCGGAGGAACTGCTGGCCGCGTACCGCGAAGAGGAGGTGGTGCAGGAGTTGGGCGGAGAGGTACGACCAGGGGGTGTGGTCCGGGTCGGGTGCGCCGTTCATGACTTCGCCGGGGTGTCGACCGGGCGGGTCGGGCCGAAGTTCCGGTCGGTCAGGTGGCGTACCCCGCCGACGACCGCGCCAGCCACCACCGCCCACTGCACCAGCAGGTGCAACCCGTAGAAGAAGGGTACGAAGCCCGCTCCCCGGTGCCGGGCCACGAACCGCAGCAGGCCCGGGTCGGCGAGCACGAAGAGCCCGAGCAGGCCGAGTGGCACCAGCAGCAGCCCGGGGGTGAGCAGGACCAGCGGCAGGGTCGCCGGCAGCAGTGCGGCGGCGAGCAGTCCCAGGGGACTGTTGGCCCGCAACCCGGCCGGGCCGCGTTCCGCCAGGGCCACCGGAATCAGCAACTGGGAGCGGCTGAACTGTTTGCGCAGCAGTGGCCCGAGCCGATCGTCGTCGTCGTGCCGGCAGACCACCGTGTCGGTCAGTACGGTCGCGTACCGGTCCCCCATCCGGTCGCCGAGCTCGACGTCCTCGGAGGCGCGCAGGTTCTCGTCGAAGAGACCGACCCGGTCGAAGACCTCGCGGCGGATGAGACAGATCGCGAAGAGGGTGGTCCGGACCCGGCCGACGTTACGCAGCCGCCAGTGGTGGCCGTGCAGCAGCCGGTACGCCTCGACCGGGCCGTCGTCGAAGAGCGGCCGCAGCGAGTAGATCCCGTGCACGCAGGCGACGTCGGCGTGCTGACGCAGGACGGCGACGGCGTTGCCGAGCGCGTCCGGCTCGGGCGCGCAGTCGGAGTCGAGGAAGAACAGCAGGTCGCCGCCGCTGGCCCGGATTCCCCGGTTGCGGGTGGCGGCCGGCCCGGTGTTGTGGTCGGTGACCAGCAGTCGGCAGGGGAACTCGGCGGCGATCTCCCGGGTCCCGTCGGTGCTGGCGTCGTCGACGACGATCACCTCGGTGACCGGGTGTCGCTGCGCGTAGACGGCCTCCAGGCAGGCCCGCAGTGTTCTGGCACCGTTGTGCACCGGGATGATGACCGACACCGTCGGTGACATGTTGAGCACCCCAAGAAGAAAATTCGGCGCCAACTCAGGCATTGACGCATGGAGATCCAGCTCTGATGCGACCCAAGTTATCCACCCCGTTGTCCACTGGCAAGCGTTGCCTTACGTAGTCAAGGTTGCGTACAGCGTCGATCCAGAGAACATCCCGTACCAATCGATAGCGTCCACGGCATGCCCAATCTGGTCAGTCTGGAGGATTGCGAGCGCCTCACCGCCCGGGAGGTGCACGACCTCTATCGCCGTTACGTCAACGCGAGCCAGGTCGCCCTCATGACCTCGTTCGGCTTCGGCCGGGAATTGGTCGACCACGCGGAAGGCGCTTACCTGGTGTTGCGCGACGGCCGTCGAATCCTCGACCTCACCGGCGGGGTCGGCGTCCTCAACCACGGCCACAACCATCCCCGCATCCTCGCCGTCCGGGAGCGGTTCGCGCGACAGCGCCGGATGGAGGTGCACAAGACGTACTTCTCGCCCTATCTGGCGGCGCTCGGTCACAACCTGGCCCAACTGCTCCCCGCCGACCTGTCGATGTCCTTCCTGCCCAACTCGGGTGCCGAGGCGGTCGAGGGGGCGGTGAAGCTGGCCTTCAAGTACCACGGTGGACGCCGGCGGACCATCCTCCGGGCGGACCGCGGATTCCACGGGAAACTCCTGGGCTCGGGTGGCCTGACCGGACAACCCCAGTTCGAATTTCCTACCATTCCCGGCATCGTCCCGTTCACCTACGGCGATCTGGATTCCGTCGAGGCGGCGATCGCGGCACACCCGGACGACGTGTACGCGCTCATCGTCGAACCGTTCAGCGCCTCCACCATTCAGTGGTGCGACGAAGGTTTTCTCCGGGGCGTACGCGAGTTGTGCGACCGGCACGACATCGTGCTCATCTTCGACGAGATCTACACGGGCTGGGGTAAGACCGGCAGCCTGTTCTACTTCATGCGCTATCCGGGCCTGGTGCCGGACGTCCTTACCACATCCAAGTCCTTCGGGGGCGGAAAGTCATCGATTTCTGCATTCGTCGCCCGGGAACGGGTGTTCCGCAAGGCGTACGACAACCTGACCGACGCGCTGCTGCAGAGCACCAGCACCACGTACTACGGGATGGGCGAGGAGTGTGTCACCGCGCTCGAGGCGATCAACATCGTGGTGGAGGACGACTACCCGGGCCGGGCCCGGGAACTGGAACGGGTGCTGCAACCGGCGCTGGAACGGCTGGCCAAGGAGTTCCCGGACGCGGTGGGCCGGGTCGCCGGGGCCGGCGCGCTCTGGGGCGTGCAGATCGACGGCGGGCCCCGGATCCTCGACCTGGTGGCCCGGCTCGCCCCAGCCGGGATGGCCCGGGACCCGAGGTTCAAGGCGAAGCTGGTGACCTGCGCGGTGATCAACGCGCTCTACCAGGACCACGACATCTACACGTACTACACCCTCAACGGCCGCAACCCGCTGATCATCGGCCCGTCCCTGGTCACCGACCCGGCGGACGTGCAGCGGGCCACCGACGCGCTCGGCGAGGTGCTCGGCCACGGCCTCACCCGGCTAGTCACCCGGTTCGTCGCGCAGAAGGTGGGCTCGCTGTGGTGATCACCGTGACCGGCACCGCCGGCATGCTCGGCTCCCGGCTGGCCGACCGGCTCCGCGCCGACGGGCACGAGGTACGCGGGGTCGACCTGCGGGCCGAGCCGGGAGTCACCGAGGTCGGCGACATCCGCGACCCGGAGGTGATGGCCCGGGCCACCGACGGGGCGGACGTGCTGCTGCACTGCGCGGCGGCGCTGCCCAGCTATCCCGCCGCTGAGATCCGGTCGATCATCGTGGACGGCACCCGCACCGTGCTCGCCGCCGCCCGGCGGGCCCGGGTGGGCCGGGTGGTGCACATCTCCTCGACCGCGGTCTACGGGCTGCCCCGGCAGGTACCGACCCCGGAGGAACACCCCCGGGAACCGGTCGACACCTACAGCGCGGCCAAGGCCGCCGCCGAGGAACTCGTCGAACGGCACCGGGCCGACGGACTGCCGGTGGCGGTGCTGCGCCCCAAGACCTTCCTCGGCCCCGGTCGGATGGGGCTGTTCGCCATGCTCTTCGAGTGGGCCGAGGAGGGCCGGCACTTCCCGGTGCTCGGCGCCGGCGACGTCCGGATCCAGATGTTCGCCGTCGACGACCTGGTGGACGCGGTGCTGACCGTGCTGGCCGCCCCGGACGAGGTGGCGCTCGACACCTACAACCTCGGCGCGGAACGGTTCGGCACGCTGCGCGAGGACTTCCAGGCGGTGCTGGACGCCGCCGGGCACGGCAGACGGGTGGTCGGGCTGCCCGCCGGCCCGGCACTGGCGGTACTCAGCCTGGCCGAGAAGGCCCGGCTCTCACCGGTCTACGGCCGGCTGCTGCACAAGCTGCGGCACGACTCGTACGTCAGCGTGGACAAGGCCCGGGAACGGCTCGGGTTCACCCCGAAGTTCTCCAACCAGGACGCGATCCTGCGCACGTACGAGTGGTGGCGGGCCGAACGGACCGCGGCGTCGACCACCGGCACCCGCGGCGGGCCCACCGGCGGGCGGACCAGTCGGGACCCGTGGCGGCAGGGCGTGCTCTCGCTCGCCAAAATCTTCTTCTGAGCGGAGGCCGATGGTGACCGCCGTGGAGAGCACGGTCGACCGGACCGTACCGGCCATGACCGGCCGGATCGACGGGCCGGGGCGTCGGCGCGCCGGCCCGGTCCGACGCGCGGTCCGACTGGCCCGTCACCTGGCCGCGCTGGCGCGCCCCGGACACGCGGTCAAGAACCTGCTGGCGGTGCCGCTGGCGCTGGCCGACACCCCGCAGTGGACGGCCGCCGCGGTGACGCGGACCGGTTGGGCGGTGCTGGCCTTCACCCTCGGCGCCTCGATGATCTACGTGCTCAACGACATCGTGGACCGGCGGCTCGACCGGGCACACCCGGAAAAACGTCGTCGCCCGATCGCCGCCGGGCTAATCAGCGTCCCGGTCGCCGCACTGTTCGCCGCCGGATTGGCCGGTGCGCTGCTGACCGTGCTGCTCGCCGCGCCCGACCTCGACTGGTGGCCACTCGCCGGCTACCTCGGACTCTGTGTCGCGTACAGCCGGTGGCTCAAACACCTTCCGCTGCTGGACATCTGTGTGATCGCCGCCGGTTTTGTGCTCCGGGTGCTGCAGGGCTACGCGGCCACCGGGGCGACCGCCTCCGGCCTGCTGCTGACCGCCGTCTTCAGCGGCTGCCTGGTGCTGATCCTGGGCAAGCGGCGACACGAGCTGACCCTGGCCGGCGTCCCGCACCGGCCCGCGCTGGCCGGGTACACCGTGCAGTTGGCCGACCACCTGCTCAGCATGACCGCCGCGCTGGCCAGCATCAGTTTCCTGCTCTACCTGCACACCGACGCCCCACTCGGGGTGCACCGTCCGGCCGCGCTGGCGGTCGTGGTGCCGCTCGGGCTGCTCGCCGCGTTCCGCTACCTGCAGACCGTGCTGGTCGGCGGGGCGGGCGGCGACCCGATCCGGGCCGTCCTGCGCGACCGCATGATCGTGACCAGTGCGGTCCTCTGCGGGGCCGCCCTGACCGTGGCCCAGGTCGGGGCCCGGTATCCGAACCTGATGACCTGGATGGACAGATGAACTCACCACTCGTGTCGGTCATCGTGCCGAACTACAACTACGGCCGGGCACTCGGCCTCTGCCTGGAGTCGATCCGCCGGCAGACGTACCCGAACCTGGAGCTTCTGGTGGTGGACGACTGCAGCACCGACAACTCGGTCACGGTCGCCGAGTCGTACGGCGCGCGGGTGCTGCGTACCCCGGTCAACTCCGGACCGGCGGCGGCCCGCAACCTCGGCGCGGCGCACGCCGGCGGGGAGATCCTGTTCTTCGTCGACTCGGACGTGGCCGCGAAGCCGGACGCGGTCGCCAACGCGGTGGAACTGCTCACCGCCGACCCGGCGATCGGCGCGGTCTGCGGCAACTACGACCCGGTGCCACTGGTCCGGGACAGCCTGCTGGAGGAGTACCGCTGCCTGCAGCAGTCGTACTGGCTGATGGCGGACGAGGGGCGGATCATGACCCTCTACACGGCGCTGCTCGCCGTCCCGGCCCGGGTCTTCACCGAGATCGGGCCGTTCAACCCGAAGCTGCGGGAGACCGAGAACGCCGACTACGGGCTGCGGCTCGCCCAGCGTTACCAGATCTGGCTCTCGCCCCGGGTCCGCGGCGTGCACGACCACGACCACGAGCTCACCGTGCTGGTCCGCAAGGTCTTCACCCGGACCGCGCTGCACATCCCGATGTACGCCAACAAGCCGGAGTTCCCCGGCGGACTGCGCAGCGGTTCCCGGGCCTGGGTCAGTGTCGCCGCCCTGCTGGCCGTCCTGACCCTGGCCCTGCCGGTGCTGTTCGGGGCGGCCCTGCTGCTGGTGCCGCTCGCCGCCCTGGTCGCGTTCCTCCTCGGCGACCTGCCGATGTACCGGTTCGTGGCCCGGGAACGGGGGCCGTTCTTCCTCGGCTACTTCGCCGCCATGCACCTCTTCCTGAACCTGGTGATCGCCGTCGCGGCGCTCTGCGGGGTGTTCGCCTGGCTGACCTCCCGGCGGTTTCGTGGCCTCTACGACCGGACCGAGGTGGCGACCCGATGACCCCGGACCCCGGTCGGCCGCTCGTCTCCGTGATCGTGCCGAACTACAACTACGCCGAGTCGCTGGACCTGTGCCTGCGCTCGATCCTCGACCAGACGTACCCGAACCTCGAGATCCTGCTGGTGGACGACTGCAGCACCGACGGGTCGGTCGCGGTCGCCGAGGCCCTCGGCGTACGGGTGGTGAGCACCGGTGTCAACGGCGGCTGCGGACGGGCCCGCAACATCGGTGCCGCGCGCAGCGCCGGGGAGCTGCTCTGCTACGTCGACTCCGATCTGGTGCTCGCCCCCGACGCGGTCGCCAACGCGGTGGAGCTGCTGGTCGGCGACCCGGCCATCGGCGCGGTCTGCGGGATCGAGGACCCCGAGCCGCTGCTGCACGACACGGCGGTGGCCCGGTACCGTGGCCTGCAGTACCACTACTGGTCGATCAGCGCGGAGGGCGACGTGTCGTTCCTCTTCCCCGCCGTGTGCCTGATCCGGCGGACCGTCTTCGAGGAGGTCGGCCCGTTCAACCCGGCGCTGCGGCACACCGAGGAGGTCGACTACGGCTACCGGTTGACCCGGCGCTACCGGCTGGTGCTCACCTCCCGGGTACGCGGCCGGCACGACCACGACCACGAGCTGCGCGGCCTGCTGCGCAAACTGTTCCACCGGGGGCGGCTGCGAATCCCGCTCTACGCCCGAGCCCGCCGGTTCGGGCAGGGCTTCGAGACCGCGTCCCGGGCCTGGGGCAGCCTCGCCGCGTTCGGGGTACTGCCGGCGCTGGCCGCGCCGCTGCTGCTCGGCCCGTGGGGGGTGCTGCTGCCGGCCGCCCTGCTCGGCGTCTCCCTGGCGTGTGACGCCGGCATGTACGCGTTCGTCCGCCGCCGGCACGGCGTACCGTTCCTGGTCTTCTTCGCCGGCCTGCACTTCCTGGTCAACGTGACGATCACCGCCGGGGTGGCCACCGGCGCCCTGCAGTGGCTCGCCTCGGGCACCTTCCGCCGGCTCTACGACGCCTCCTTCCCGGTCGACCACCCGCCGCTGCGGGGGACGGCGTGACCGTCTTCCCCCCGTCCGTCACCGGCGCCCCGGCACCCCCGGACACCGGGGCCCTCAAGGCGCGCGGAGCCGGACGGCGGCGTTGGCGCCGGGGTGCCGGCGGGCCGGACGGCGGGCCCCGGCGGGCCGGCGGGCGGGGCGGGGCGAGGCGGCGCGGCTGGCGGTGGTGGCTCTACACCGCCCTGGTCGGCGCCGCCGCACTCTGGCTCGGCTTCACCGTCGCGCACCTGGCGCTCAGCGGGCAGTGGTGGCTCTGGCTGGCGGTCGACGCGATCCCACCCCTCGCCTTCCTGGCGGTGCCGGTGACGCTGGCGGTCGGCGCCGCGCCCTGCCGGCGGTCGCGGTGGCCGGTCGCGCTGCTCGCGGTGGCCGCGCTGCTGCTCGGCGCGGACCGCTCCGGGGTCAACGTCCGGGCGTTCGCCGGCGGGGACGGTCCGGCGCCGCCGGACGCGGTCCGGGTTTTCACCTGGAACACCGGCTACTGGGACGAGGGCGGGCAGACCGAGTCGATGTACCGGGTGCTGCGCGACGCGGACGCGGACGTCTACCTGCTGCAGGAGTACTGGTACGCCCAGACGCCGGGACCGACCGCGGCCGCCCTGGACCGGTTGCGTGCCGAGTTTCCCGACTTCCACCTCGTGGTCGTCGGTGAACTGGTCACCCTCTCCCGCTTCCCGATACTGCGCCGGCTGCCGCTGGAGGCGTCGGACCTGCCGCCGGTCGTGGCCGGGGCGGGTGAGCAGTGGCGGTACAAGGTGCTCCGGACCGACCTGGACGTGGGGGCGGGTCGGGTGCTGTCGACGTACAACCTGCACCTGCCGGTGCAGCTCTCCCCCGACCACAGCCCGTTCGGTGCGGAGTTCTACCGGGTCATCCGGGAGCAGCACGCCCAACGGGAGCCGCAGTGGCGGGCGCTGGCCCGGGACGTGCCGACGAACCCGCACCCGGTGCTGGTCGCCGGTGACCTGAACACCAGCCCGGCCATGGGTGACCTGGCGAAGCTGCCCGACGGGCTGCGCGACGCCGGCTACGCGTCACGCTCGCTCACCCCGGCGACCTGGTCCGACACGCCGGGCTGGCCGCGCTGGTGGCGGCTCGACTGGGCGCTGGTCTCGTCCGGGGTACGGGTGCACTCCTACCGGTTCGGTGAGAGCACCCGGGGCGCCTCCGACCACCGCGGCCAGCACCTGGTGGTATCGCTGCGCTGAGCCGACGGTCCCGGTCCCGGGATCGTCGAAACAGCCGCTCCCGCCGTCACCCCGGTGGTACGACTGAGCCGGGGAGTGTGGGCCGGCGAACGGGACGGGCGGATGGTGGTCGACGATGACGTCCCGGTCGCCGGTTCGAAGCGGCTGAGGCGGACCACATACGTCGAACTCTTCTTCGACCTGGTCTACATCTTCATCTTCTTCCGGCTGGCCCGTAGCCTCGCCGACGACCTCACCTGGCTCGGGGCGTACCAGGCGCTGATCCTGCTGCTGGCCGTCTGGTGGGTGTGGGCGTACACCAACCTGCTCACCGACACCATGGACTCGCAGCGACTGCCGCTGCAGTTCCTGGTCATGGCCTCGACGTTCGCCGCGTTGCTGCTGTCGACGGCGATACCCGAGGCGTTCGAGGACCGGGCGCACATGTTCGCGGTCACCTACGTCGCGATCAACCTGCTCCGCAGCGGTTCCGGCGCCATCGCGCTACGGAGGCAGCCGTTGGGCCGTCGTCCGCTGCGTGGCTTCCTCTGGTTCGCCTTCTCGGCGGTGTTCTGGCTGGCGGGGATGCTGGTCGAGGAGGATGCGCGACTGGTGCTCTGGGGGGTGGCGATCCTGGTCGACTACGTCGCCGCCTTCGCCGGTTGGCCGGTACCCGGGCTCGGTCGCGCCAGGTCCGTGGAGTGGAACCTGGCCGGCCGGCACATCGCGGAACGGTACCGGCAGTTCACCATCATCGCCCTCGGTGAGACGATCGCCGCGACCGGCCGGACGTTCCACGAGAGCGACCTGAGTCCGGTCCGGGGTGTCGCCTTCACGGTGGCGTTCGTGACGAGCGTGCTGCTGTACTGGATCTACTTCCACCGCACCCGGGAACGCCTCGGTCCCCCCTTCTCCGGCCGGCCGTCCGGCGAAACCAGGCCGGCCGGCTTCGCCCACCTGGTGATGGTGGCCGGAGTCGTCATGATCACCGTGGCGAACGAACTGATGATCAAAGATCCGACCCGTCCGGCGCCGGCAGCCTGGGTCACGGTCATCGTCGGCGGACCGGCGCTCTTCCTGGTCGGGCACGCCATCCTGGGCCGACGGGCCTTCGCCCGGGTCACCCAACCGCGACTGATCGGCGCCGGCCTGCTGGTCGCCGCCGGCCCCGCGCTGGTCTCGCTGCCGGCGCTGGCGGTGACCGGTGTGGTGGTGGTCGTACTGCTGGCCGTCGTCACCGTCGAACTCGCGATGCCGCCGAACTGAGGACCTGTCCGGTGGGTGCCGGACCGGGATCGACCTCGAACGGGATCCCGCCGGTGGTGCCCGGGGTCGGCAACCTCGGTGTGGCTGCCGGCCAGTGCGGCGTACGTCCCCGGGCCGGGGCGGCTCCAGCGCCGTCCCCAGCCCGAAGGACCTCGTTCAGACGCGGCCGGCCAGGGCGGCCACGTAGCCGACGGAGACCTCCGGGTCACCGGCCGACGGCTCGGTCACCGCCAGCCCCGGACGCACCTCGGCGCCGAGTTCGGCGAGCAGCCCCCGCAGGTGCCGTTCCGACTGCGCGGCCTGCTGCGCGGTGGCCCCCACGGTGACCGGGACGCCGACCACCCCGGCGAGACCCTGGTGCGGCAACCGGTCCACGAACACCTTCAACACACCGGTGTAGCTGCCCTTGTAGGTCGGCGTGCCGACCACCAGCACCCGGGCGGACCGGACAGTCGCCAACCCGCCGGCCACCCGAACGTCGTCGTGGACGAGCAGTTGCGCCCCGTACTCCGCGAGGTCGACCACGGTCGGCGGCGCGGCGCCGTCCCGGTGGGCGATGTCCGCGCCCACCCGGACGGCCAGGGTACGGGTCCGCGACCCGGCCCGCGGGTTGCCGGAGAGAACCACGACCCCGCTCATTGTCAGCTCCCCGCCTTCTCCGCCCACGTTGCCTCCGCCCGGGTGACGGTGTCCGGGCTCCCACGCCGCCGGTACTCCGACGGCTCGGGCGCCTCGCCGGTACTCCGACGGGTGGTCACCGGGCCGTCCTCCGCCGCCGCGCCGGGTCAGTCAGCGAGGGTGGCTGGTATCCCGCGTCCGCCGGGTTGAGGGTGGTGCCGGGCGGCACGATCTGGTCGATCCGGTCCAGCACGTCCCGGGACAGCCTGACCTTGACCGCACCGAGCTGGGACTCCAACTGTTCCACCGTGCGGGGACCGATGATCGCCGAGGTGACCGCCGGATGTTCCAGGACAAAGGCGATGGCCAGGTGGATCAGCGACAGCCCGGCGTCGGCGACGAGCGTGGCCAGTTCCTGCACCGCCTCGAGCTTGCGCCGGTTCTCCGGCAGCCGGGGGTCGAACCGGGCCGGGAAGCGTTCCGCCCGCCGGGAGATCGGTCCGGCCAGGTCCCGGTGGTAGCCGCCGGCCAGCCAGCCGCCGGCCAGCGGACTCCACGGGATGACCGCCAGGCCGTGACGCTGGGCCACCGGCAGCACCTCCCGCTCGATCCCCCGGGCCAGGATCGAGTACGGCGGCTGCTCGCTGACCACCCGCTCCCTGCCCCGACGCTCGGCGATCCACTGCCCCTCCACGATCGCCGACGGCTCGAAGGTGGAGGTGCCGATATAGCGGATCTTGCCCTGGTGCACCAGGTCGCTGAGGGCGCCGAGGGTCTCGTCGAAGTCGGTTTCCGGCTCCGGCCGGTGCACCTGGTAGAGGTCGATCCAGTCAGTGCGCAGCCGGCGCAGGCTCTGCTCCACCTCCCGGACGATCCAGCGGCGCGAGTTGCCCCGGTGATGCGGGCTGTCCCCGATCTGGCCATGGAACTTGGTGGCCAGGAACACCTCGTCGCGCCGGCCGCCGTCGAGGGCCTTGCCGACGATCTCCTCCGACTCGCCCTGGGAGTAGACGTCGGCGGTGTCGATCGCGGTGACGCCCTCGTCGAGGGCGCGGTGGATGATCCGGAGACAGTCCTCGTGGTCCGGGTTGCCCCGCCGGCCGAAGTTCATCGCACCCAGGGTCAGCGGACTGAGCAGGACCCCGGTACGACCGAACGGTCGGAGGTCGGTCATGTCGTCTCCCTAGTGGACGGCCGGCACGGCGGCGGTGGACCTGGACTGGTTGGCCGGCCGGGGCAGGCCGTAGTGGTCGCGCAGGGTCGTACCGGTGTATTCGGTGCAGAACAGGCCGCGGGGCTGCAGAATCGGCACCACGTGGTCGACGAACGCGACCAACCCGGAGGGCAGCACCGGCGGCATGATGTTGAACCCGTCGGCGGCACCCAGGTTCCACCACTCCTCGATGGCGTCGGCCACCGGTTCCGGGGTGCCGGCGAAGGTACGGTGTCCGCGCCCGCCACCGAGCCGGCCCATCAGCTGACGGACGGTCAGCCGCTCCCGGCGGGCCAGGTCGACGATCAGGGTGCGCCGGCTCTTCGCCACCTCGATCTGGTCCTCGTCGGGCAGCTCCGCCGGCAGTTCCCGATCGAGCTGCAGGACGTCCGGCGGCACGCCGAGGGTGGTGGCGAGCTGACGGAGGGCGTACTCCGGTCTGATCAGCCGTTCCAGCTCGTCCTCGAGCGCCCGGGCCTGCGCCTCGGTCGCGCCGAGCACCGGCACGACCCCGGGCAGGATCTTGATCCCGTCCGGGTCCCGGCCGACCGCCGCGGTCCGGGCCTTCAGGTCGGTGTAGAACGCCTGCGCCTCGACCAGGGTCTGCTGGGCGGTGAAGACCGCTTCGGCGTAGCGGGCGGCGAGTTCCTTGCCGTCCTCCGACGAGCCGGCCTGGACCAGCAGCGGATGCCCCTGCGGCGACCGGGCACGTTGAGCGCGCCGGCGACCCGGAAGAACCGTCCTCCGTAGCGGCGGTCACGGATATGTCGCGGCACGCCCGTAGGAATAACAGAACGGTCAGTCAACCACCTATTAACATCCGCCCCCTGCACGGTTCTCCGGCGGCGACGACCCGTCCGACGGACATCCGGCGACGGGCTTCCCGCCCGGGAGTCGGTATCCGCCGGACGGCCCCGGTCGCCACGTCCGCGTGAGTCCGGCGGCGCCTGCCGCGCCGCCCCGACGGCATGCCACGCGCCCGGCGGTGGCCGCCGTGCGCGATCCCAGGGAGCCGTGTACAGTAGTCCCCCGTGCGGCCCTGCAGGCGCCGACCGGGTGAGATCATCAACCGGTCGATCAGGTAGGGTTGCGGAGCAAGTCCGGGTGGCGGAATGGCAGACGCGCTAGCTTGAGGTGCTAGTGCCCGTATAGGGCGTGGGGGTTCAAGTCCCCCCTCGGACACGTACAGTTACCCCACAGTAATCAGCGTCGGGCTTCGCCTCGACGCTGATTTTGTTTTTACCGGGGTCGTAGGTGAGGGCGAGCCGTAGCTCGCGGTAGACATTGCTTTTGTCTTTACTGTCGGCGTCTCGCAGGGTGTTGCGGATGTCCTCGAAGCTGCCGACGAGGCGTCGGATGTCGTCCTCGGCGAGGCGACGGGGAGCCGGTTCTCGTGCTGCTTTGTCGCGTCGGGCGAGGGCGGCTGCGCGTTGGGCGTTGACCTCGGCCATCCAGGCGGCGACGGTGGCGGGATCGCCTCCGGCGTCCGCGATGGCCCGGTACTGGACGAGTTTGGCGTCGCACGCAGCGATGATCTTGTTCACGGCGGCGATCTCCGGCGCGACGCCGGCGCCGGGTCCGGCCTCGGGTTGGGCGGCGTGGAGCCGGCGGAGCGTATCGGTCAGCCGGTGCGGGGCGAACGCCTTGAGGAGCCAGTTGTCGAGGGCGGGGACGATGTCTCGTTCCGCGACATAGACGTTGCGGGGGTGCTGGACGTGGTTGGCGAGGGCGTACTCGTTGGGGTACCGGCACCGATAGTAAGCGGCCTCATGTGCCTGGTGGCTCTGCATCTTGCGTCCGCACAGTCCGCAGAGCATGAGTCCGCGAAGGACGTAGTGTCGCGTAATTGAGATCGTTTACTTGTCGTTGTTGGTGAGGAGTTTGCGGACCTCGGTGTGGACCCAGCGGACCTTGGCCAGGATCTCGCTGGGGGTCGCGGTCCAGACGAACGGTTTCGCGT